>JAWKTI010000004.1:333904-667809 GCA_041399155.1 Zavarzinella sp. | reverse complement strand
CGGTCAAAAATGGGTTGCATTATCGGAATCAGTTTCAAGATCGGAGTATCCATGAAAAAATTGATACTATTCATCATCCTTTCAAGTGCCTTTCCAGGAATGGCAAATGCCAACAATTTCTGGAACGAATTTGCAAGAGGCTTTGCAGAAGCGGAAGAGAAAAATGCAAAATATCGAGATGCAAAGCGGTTTGAGCGGGAATTGCAACAGGAAACCTATGATGAAGTATCCAACTATTTGCACCAAAAACAGAACCTGGAGTATCAACAAAAGTTTCAGAAGCTGAACAGTCAAGTCCAGCCGCTCTTGCAAGTAGATGTTCCTAAATGCAAACCCGAATTATTAAAGAAAAGCAATGCCCAGGCAACGATAGGCTGTATTACCCGTGCGATGCTGAAACGCTACAAGGCGGGAGACTATGATTATATGCAGATCCTCCAGGACCATGTGCGAAGAGTCACCGCCGCTGGAAAAGCGTTCTCGTCAGGAAAAATCTCGGAGGAAGAATTTAATCTCAGGATTGCACGAAGTATTGAGGAGTGGCAGCGAAAAGAACAGCACTCGTTTACGACATACAAGAATAGCATAGATAATGCGATCCATGAAATTGCATACCAGCAATCCATTGTACAAACAGCAGGAAGTCGGGAGCGGTATTTACAGCATCGAAACATGCAGGAACTGGAAGAACGTGTTGCTCGAGCAGAGCGAAAAGCAAATCAGGCAATGATGGATGCTCAACGTGCAGAGTCACGAGCGTACGATGCAGAAAGGCGAGCGAAATCTATTCGATGATTTAACATCGTTGTAGGGTGGGGATTTCGAAGAAAACCGTTGCTTGGTCGTGGTAATTCCGGTAGTGGAATTGAAGAAATTCATCAGTCGAAAGTGCCCACCATGTCCGATGATTATCTTCCCGTAGGACCTGCACCCGCCGAAGAGACCTGCGTTGCCGTGGGAGAGCGGGATTACAGCAAAAAAGCCCGCACAGAGTGCCAGCAGTACATTCAGGCGATCCGAGCGAAACTGGGGCAGGAACCCGAGGGTGCCCGGCTGGGGATCAAATCCTTTACGCACGATTTTGGCAGCTACTTCGAAGTGGTCTGCTACTTTGAAGCCGAGAACCCCAAAGCGGTGGAATATGCTTACCGCTGCGAAGGTGAGGCTCCCACCACATGGGAAGAAGTGGGGATGACCGCCCCGAAATTCGGCAGAGACCTGGATATCGGTTAAAAGCGGTTTTACGCTGCGAGATGGGTGAGATTTACGCCATATCCTGCAAAAATTCTGAGACCGGGTCGATGCCACTTAACAGCAAGCAATCACGGGCACGAGTGCAGGCAACATACAACAGATGCCGTTCTGTTTCATACACTTCTTTCAAATCGGCCTCGTCGCTCGCTTCTTCAATCCTGTTCTGCAAGGGGATTACTTCATCATCACAAGCCATCACCGCTACACTGCGAAACTCAAATCCTTTCGCCAAATGCATGGTAGCCACGGTAACATGTCCAGATTTTGACTCCGTGCCATCATCGAGAATCACCGCTTTCAGTTTGGCCTGTTCAATGCTGCTTAATGCCCGATCCAGTTGTTCCGAGGAGCGAACAAATAATCCAATTTCGTGCGGTTGAACCCCCAATGAAATCTGTTCCAGTAACCAGTCAGCAACCAATTGCTTTTCCTGCTCAGCATCCGCTGCAGTCACCATCACAGGTACAGGCCCTTCAAACACGGAAATCGTGTCGTTCCGTTTCTCTCGATTCCCGTCCATGTCGGTAATTTCGGGGTCGAGTAAGCGGTCAGCCTGGGTACGAATCTGGTGCGAGGTGCGATAATTCACCCGAAGGGTCCGGGAACGCCCCCGGATATCCACGCCCAGTGCTTTCCATGAAATCGGCTGCTGAAAAATCCGTTGTCCTAAATCACCTGTGAAGAATAATCCATTGGGACGGTGTGCTGCCAGTGCAGCGAGAAAACGCAACTGAGCCACGCTGAGATCCTGAGCCTCATCAACCACTGCAAAATCGTATGGCTTGTTCTGTTGCTGTTCCAAAACTGGACACAGTTCCGTAAAGATTGCGGCACTGGTTTTCAATTTCCTGTCAACCAGTTCCTTCTGGATGGAAAGCATGATCTGCCATAATCGCTCCCGATTCGCTTCCGAAAGCCGAATTTTCCGCCCAGGACGGGGAATATCCCGATACTCTTCCCAGGTGTGAACCTGCCACGCATCGACAATCTGGTCCCACTCAGCAATCACAAACGAACGGGTGAACTTCTCTGCTTTTGTTGGTGTGAAACGACTATCGATTATCTCCAGGAGTTCTGTCCGGGTTGCCATCGTTGCATTCCGATTCACCAGAGTGCGGTAGAGTCTCAATCCTAACTCGTCGAGTGATTGAATGTCGATCCGGTCTGCGAGGAGTGGTTCTGCTGCAACTAAGCGGCGGAGCATCCGTTGCAGATTGGCTGCCAGTGCCTTCGTAAATGTGGCCAACAGAACACGGCTCTGGGGGTATTTCCGTGCCAGATGCACGGTGCGGTGCAGGGCAACAACAGTTTTTCCGGTGCCTGCGGTACCCGATACCCGTGCGGGGCCAGAATATTCCCGATAAGCAATATCTCGCTGATCCGGATGCAGGAAAATGGTCCATTTTTCCCATGGGGAATCGAGTGCCTGTGCCAGTTCATCCTGGTTCGTCAGTACTCGGAACCGACGCTGGGCATCAGGATGGGTGAACGGATTGCTAATCGGCTGTTCTGGAACGGAGGAAACTGGCTTGCCACCGGTCGCAATCTCCAGCAGTGCTTCCGCCGCTTCAGCAGGAAGATGGTTGGCAATGGTCAGATAGCTGTCTTCCGTGGCTGTTCTAACATCGGCAATCCATTCTGCAGGGACTCCATAGGAAAGCAGTTCTTTCTCACTGAGTCGGGCAAACAGTGGTGCTTTCACGATGGCAGGAGTTTCAGCATCGACGTAGCGAGGAATCAGCACATCCTGGACCGTTTCCCGGATTTCGACCAGTTGTGCTGCCCCTGTCTGGGGATGCGTTTCCAGTTTTCTGCGGGCAGCCCAGTCATAGGCGGGATCATGGTGATCAACATAGCAGAGCAGCAAACTGTCATCGCTTTTGTGCACGATTAAACGGATATCTTTATTGACCCGTACCGACCAGAATCGCTTATCTTTCGCACGGTCGAGCTTGTGGAACTTGAGACCCGGATTCGCGGGATTCATTTGTAGGTCGAAGGCACTGTTTTTGACTGCCTTCTGCTCTTCACCGGTTAATTTTAACAGGCTGTCGGTAAACGTATCAGATATCAAGAATTGCATCAGTGGGCCTGCTCCGATTGGTCGTGGTTAATTGGCAACATTGGCATCAATCTCATGAATCATCTGCCAGAGACGGTCGGATTCACCATTTTCCATCACATCCATTGGGGTGCGACCCTCGAAAGCGGTGTTGGGCTGCTTTAACCAGTTTTTTAACTGGTCGGCAGGCAAAATCTGCAACAAGGCATCCACTAATCGCTTCATTTCCTGCATTTTCAACTTGGCAGAAGCACTGAGCGGTTTTCCAGCTTCCCAACCTGCAATCGAACGTACCGCATAACCAGTGACCAGCGAAAAATCGTGTTGAGTAAAACCTGCGTTCAGGCGAACGGCTTGAATCCACCTTCCCGACCGCTGCTTGAGGACTGGTTTTTTGCCTGACGATGAATTCGGCTTTTTCGCTGATGCCTTTCGTGCGGTTGGCTTCGTCTTCAATGACATGGGAAACTCCAACATGCAAATTTGCATATTCTTATTTTAACTGTTTTTTCCAAGTAGTTCAAGTTCTTCCGGATTCTGCACTTCGATTTGCAGCAATGAGTGGAGATTTTTTGGGAAAACCAGTAGATTCTTCGACTTGGGACACGGTTTTGAAGGAACCAGCAGGCCTTGCAGTCCTATCTGGTGGGCTGCTCGGCCAATTGCCTGGCCAGCAGATTCTGCTTTCTGGGCAACAATTGCCCGCCAGTCTTCCGTCATCACCTGTTCCAATGGGATCGGCAACGTCTCTGAAACAGTGGGATCAGTGAGATCAAGCACCTGTGTCAACTTCACCACTACTATCACGGTTACTTTGGGATAACCTTTCTTCAGAGGGAGCTGATAATAACGAAAATGCTCATTTGCTTCCTGGAGCGAGGTTTCTGGTTCATCACTCAAATAAACGATTTTCAGCACGCCATAGGGGTGCCAGCGACCTGCACTCTTCAAGCCACCAACCCCTGCAACAATCTGTTTAGCAGAAGTATAGCTTGGACCAGCGGTGCGAAAAAATTCCCCTTCGAGAGAAACTTGCTGCGAGATTCGTTCGAGCATCCAACGCTTAATTTCCGCATAGCGTGGATGGGCCTTCTGTTTCATCGGTCTTGTTACTTCACCTCAAAAACCTTTAATACTTCATCACCCAGATGGTTAATTACTTTCACAGCAATCCTGCCGGTAGCGGGGCGGGGAAAGGGGCGGGAAGTGGCACTGTGCAGTGTTTCCCAGGCCGCAGCATCGATCTCCGCCTTCAGGGTGGTTTTCAGGCTCTTGTACGGGTCGTTGGCACCCAGAAAATAGGCCTGACGTACAAAGAAGCTCTCGCCGTTGTAATTGGAATCGACAAACCAGCAGGCAATCTCATCGGTATTGCTGCTAATCACCTCGCCTGTTTGTGGCTTAAAGACATCCACGCCGTTGACCTGCACCTGGATATTTTCCTTATCGGGATAGAGCAATTCCACATCCGGTTCCCCAAAGATCACAAACAGATTCCCTTTGCCAGTGTTCTTTAACTCTTCCGACATATGCAGATCGGCATTCATGCGGGCTTTCAAAACGGGCAAGCGGCCCAGTTTATTAAATTCTGTGGTAATCGCTTCATAATTGAATGCACAGCAGATCAGCACGTCAAATCCCGCATCAGCTGCTTCCCGGGCAGCTTCCACCAGGTCCTGCCGTCGAACCGTGCCAAATTCTGGACCAATCAGGATGGCAGCACGTTTGCTGGTTTCCCCTTCCAGATAGCGTCCTTCCGCACAGACCAGTCTGCCTGGCCAGAGGGTCAGCGAATCGAACTGAATCCGGCCCTCTTTGTGGGCTTGCTGCACACCAGCGGTGCGAAGGTTATCCAGAATCATCGCGGCGAAATCCTGCTTCTCAGCAGCAACCATCCCCTGGGCGCTATCAATCAGTTCGCCATGCTCATCAACACCCAACGTGCGGTGAGGGCTGAGGCTTTCCACAGTAAACGGACCTGCCACCCGGACTTTTTTCTTGTCTTCATAAGGCTTGTCGTAAAGGTATTCGAATTCGGCACGGGCAGCGATACTGGCATCAATCGCCTTTTGGCGGGCAATTCGCAGTTTCCAGAACTCTGCATGGAGTGGTTTTGCTTTCTCTGACCAGTCGGTGGGTAGGTCGCGGGGGATTTCCCATTCCTGAATCTCGGCAGGAACGTCCACATCATATTTCTGCTTTTTGCGATAATCAGCGAGCCATTTCGCGGGCAGCAGTTTGCTCAATTGCTCCCGTAGGGGAAGTAACTGGTCTTCAAATTGCTGCCAGATGACATCGATTTCGGTGTTATTGGCGATACTCTTCAGTGTGATGTGTGGAACCCGTTCATAGACAAATCCTCGACGTATACTGCCGCTGGTGGGCTGGGAAGATACCGGTTTTTGGGTCACTTCCGCTTCTTTTGATTGCCCTTCGGGAGTATCTGCCAAAAGGTAATAGGGATAACGACCACCCATGATCCGTGCACGGGCCAGTGCCAAAGCGACACGACTGGTATCAATGGTGATCCAGCGACGGCCCCACTGCTCTGCGACATAAGCGGTGGTGCCCGAACCGCAGGTGGGATCGAGCACCAGGTCGCCGGGGTCGGAGGCCATGAGGAGGCAACGCTGTACAATCTTTCGATTGGTTTGAACAACGTAAAGTTTCTCGTCGGAATAACCGCCAGCACTCGTGTCTTGCCACAGGTTGTCCATTGGAGCGACGGGAAAGTCGTTCAGTTTTCGCACGTAGTACAGGCTTGTACTGACATTGATCAATCGTCGCGATTTTTCGAGTCGATCAAGTCCCGCCGAGGTGGTCTTCCAATGCTGGTTCGAACCGGGATGGAATTGCTTGCACTCGAAAGTCCTTGCGCTTGAACCAAGCGGAGTAGCTCCTAATGAAATCAAAGTATCGGGGGCGAAAATCGAGAGGCTTTCGTCAATTGACTTCGCTTCTTGCTCTTCCCGCGTCATTTTTCGTCGGACACCTGCGGGACCTTCCTCGATCATTCGATAAATCGACGGGCGATCCTCACCGGTCTTGTCTCGATATGGCTGACGATATTTGACGTGTTCCGCGGACTTTGCGTACCAGAGAACATAGTCAGCAACGGACGCGAGAGTAGTGGAAGATTGGCCACCGGTCTTCCGGAACGAAATAACTGAGCAGAGATTCGTCGGGCCAAACACCTCATCCATCACCGCCCGCACTCGATGCACATTCTCATCCCCTATCTGCACGAAGATACTGCCCGATTCAGTGAGGAGATCGCGGGCGACGGTCAGGCGGTCGCGGAGATAAGTGAGGTAACTATGGATGCCGTCACGCCAGGTATCACGGAACGCTTTGACCTGTTCTGGCTCCCGAGTGAGATGGTCGCGGTTGCCATCCTTCACATCTCGGCTTGTGGTGCTCCACTGAAAGTTACTGTTGAACTTGATGCCGTAGGGGGGATCAAAATAAATGCACTGCACTTTCCCACGCAGCCCTTCTCTTTCGGCCAGGCTGGCCATCACCTGCAGAGAATCTCCCAGAATCATCCGGTTCGTCCAATGGCCATCATGCTGGTAAAATTCAGTTTTCTCTGCACCTTCTGGGATTCCGTTGAAGTCTGCAAAGAGATCACCCTGAAAAGTGCCATCTCCGATTGGTTCACTGCTGGAACCAGCCATCAGGTCATCGATCAGCACTTTCGGGTGGACTTTTTCCTGAATGTAGATCGGAGGTGCGTGCACGACCAGATCGGTCCAGTCCTGGGTATCCTTGCCCCGCCAGACCAGTTGCGGATCGAGATCGGTATTGCGGGGATAACGCACCGTTTTGGGCTGAGCCAGTTCGGGTGGCAGCAGGGTTTCGTATTCCGCCGTTGGGATGTTGGTCCGGTCGGCATCTGCATGAGTGAGGGTTTCAATGGTCTTTTTGCTTGTGGGTTTTTTCTTGGCCATCGTTAGTTCTCCTTCCCATGGGACAGTGCGGAAACGAACATGCGGTCGATTTCCTGTGCTAATTTCTTCTGAAAACCACTTTCAATTTCGTAGATCTGCGTGAGTTCTGCAAAGGCCCAACGACCAAAGGTGCCCATTCGGTTCACCCCAGGAATCCAGTAGTTCTCCATCGTCAGTTTTTTGTCCTTGGCGTCTTCTCCGCGAAATCCTTTGATTTCCACGATTAATTGCAGCGGATCACTCTGGCCCCGGCCATCGTCCAGGTGCACAATGAAGTCAGGGCGGTAGTTCTTCGTAACCGAACCATACTGGTAAGGCACCTCGAAGCCCAGATTATAGTTTTTGACATAGGACAAGACACGGGGGTGCAGTTCGACAATCCGGCACAGTTCTGCTTCCCAATCGCTTTCCAGCACAATCCAGTTGAGATGACATTTGCGGGAATCGGGCTGCCAGAGGCTATCGCGTGAGGTGCTGAACCGCACATGGGCCGTGGAACCACTGGAGTTGTATGGATCGATGATGGCCCGAACGGGGGAATCACCGATAAATCTCGCAGTGATCGCTGCGGTAATCCGATTACAGGCCATATCGGTCAATTCGCGATAGAGCAACTGGGCAGGATAGGTATTGCCCGCGCAAACCAGATAATGATCCAGCCATTGTTTCACGATTCGCTTTAGCTGCCCGAACAGATGTAATTTCGGTTCCCCACCGGGGTCTTTCCAATGAGTGTCAATCAGGCGGCTGGTTAATTCAAAAATCACGGAAGAGAGTCGACGTTCTTCCGTGTGTTTTAAGTTCATATCAGCGGATTCCCCCACGATGCCGGAATTGATGGTTGATGAGGCACCAATCAGGGCAGGGGTCAGTTCCAATACCGAATCAGGGGTGAATGTTGCCTCCAGGCGTTCTTCGGGTAGTTCCACACGGTAGCCACCCACTCGGGGATAACGGATTTCCAGATGATCCCGCTCGGGCCGCACTGCTTTGACAGACGTGATCAGCGGTGGAACCGTGACAGGAGCGTAGGCAGGTTCTGCAGTAAAATCGAATGGCACGCCAAACACATCCGCATATTCGACATCGAATAAGCCTTCCTCGTTCAATTGGTAGGATGCCCGCCGTAAAGCCCGGCCAATGACCTGTTCGCAGAGGAGTTGAGTACCAAATGCCCGCACGCCCAGAATGTGGGTAACATTGTTGGCATCCCAACCTTCCGTCAACATCGACACCGATACCACGCAACGGATGGAACTACCCAGGGTGTTCGGCTTGCCCACCGTGTTCATTACTTCGCGCAGTAACTGCTGTTCGCTAATATTGTCGCCCGCACGGACATCGCCAGTGCGTTCGATAAGCTCATTCTTAAATCGTTCGATTTCATTCACTGCCATCTTGCGAAAATTGCTGTCCAGGGCTTCGCCCGATTCTAACTGCTCACTATCGATCAGCAGGGTTTTTGGGCGTGCAATAGGGTTGCCATACTCATCGAAGTTGCGGAATAGTTCCAGTTTACCTGGTTTGAATTGGGTATTGCCGTCTTCATCTTCGCGGTGGTAGCCGGAAACATAGTCGAAGATCAGCTTGGAAATCGCAGTATTCTGGCAGACGATAATAAAACAGGGTGGGATAGGCCGCTTGGCATCATCCCACTGGCGAAATACTTTTTCGTAATGGCCGTAAAGGGCATCCAATGCTGTTTTCAGGCGGGTGGGTAGTTGCTCGGGATCCAGGTTCCCCCCTTTCCCTCGGCCTTTTTTGGGCATTTCCTTGCCCACATGCTCCCAGATGTTGCGGTACATGGGCATTTCCGCACCCGGAATGTTGTCTGCCACCGGTACTCGAGGGAGTTTCACAATCCCACTTTCAATTGCATCCATCAGCGAAAAGTCGCTGACCGTCCAGGGGAAGATTGTCCCTTCTGCATAGCCACTTCCCCGCAGGAAAAATGGGGTGGCGGAGAGGTCGACCACTTTTACCCCACCTTTCAGGTGCTTTTGCACCATTTCAAGGCCGGAAATCCAGAGTCGAGCCGCTTCATTGTTCTTTTCCGCTTCTTTGCGGTCATCCCCTTTCAAATCCTCTTCATCATCCTCTTTGGGCTTTTCCCGATAACAGTGGTGGGCTTCATCATTCAACACCAGAACCTGCTTGGCATTCATTAATTCGGGCATCACCCGCTGCATCATCTGGCCGGGGGTTTCCAGGGTATCCAGTTTTTCACCACGCCAGCCTTCCAGAGTACCGCGTGTGCCTTTGGAAACATCACTGCGTTCCCGTAATTTGAAGGCATGGTAATTGGTAATCACCACTTTTGCCCGCTGCATCTCCTGCAGCATCCCCGCAGGTACAATGCCCCGTTCTCGGTAATAACTGTCCGCATCGTTGGGTAATAAGACACGTAACCGGTCTCGAATCGTTAAGCCGGGTGCCACCAGCAGAAAGGCATCGGTAAAGGTCTTGGAACCGGGCTGTTTGGCTGCATTGAGTGTCTGCCAGGCGATCAGCATCGCCATGACCGTGGTTTTGCCTGCACCCGTGGCCAGTTTCAAGCAAATTCGGAATAGTTCGGGGTTGTGCGCCAGATTGATCTCTTCGAGATCGGCGAGAATCTTTTTCCCCGCAGCGATTTTTGGGGCAACTTCCGTCAGCCAGATGATCGTTTCGACCGCTTCCACCTGACAGAAAAATGGCCTGACAAGCAGTGAATCGGCATGTCGCCAATGTTGAAGTAATTGCTGAGTAATCGGAGTGACTTTCCAGTCTCCCGGATTAGGGAGTGCCCGCCATTGGGATACCAGATGCCGAACTGAATTGATTTGCTGATCCAGACGGTATTGCTGGTCGTTGCTGCTTAATTCTGCAGTAACACCAAACTCCAGTTCTTTCTGGGTAACTTTGCTGCGTTTTCTGGGTTTGGGAATCGGCGAGACAAACTTAGCTTGCCGACGGGTAGCAATCACTTTTTCCGTCGGTTGTCCGCTTTCATCCAGTTCCCAATGTTCGGTGGGGCATGAATAGGGAGAATTGAGAATCGGGCCTTCAAAAAATCGTTTACTCATCGAGCGAATCCTTAACAGAGGAGGCTATTTTCACAGATTCTTTACGAATTGCCAACAGATTTCAATGTCAGTAGGTAATTTCCCGATCAAGTGCCGTTTCGATATGGTGGCGCGGCTATGGAAAGCTTTCCACGTCCATTTGACCAGCGGTATAATGCCGCATGCTACGGATTACTCAGCAGGCGAATGCGGGGGCAGCCAAAAGCTATTTCTCCCGCTCGGACTATCTGTCGGAAGACCAGGAGCGCCCCGGTATCTGGGGCGGCAAGGGGGCGGAGCGTCTCGGTTTAATGGGGTTGATGCAGCTGGCTGATTTTGAGCAGTTGTGCGAGAATCAGACCCCCAATGGTTCTCCATTGACCGTTCGCACACGGGGAGACCGCACTGTTGGCTACGACTGGACGTTTAATGCCCCGAAATCAGTGTCGTTACTGTATGGTCTGACTCAGGATGAGCGGATTCTCGAGGCATTTCGGGGTGCGGTGCTGGAAACGATGCAGGAAGCGGAAGGGGAGATGCAGACCCGTGTTCGGCAGCGGGGAGTGGAACAGGACCGCACCACAGGGAATATGGTGTGGGCGGAATTTGTGCATACTACATCAAGACCAGTTGCGGGAGTGCCGGATCCCCACCTGCACAGTCATGTTTTTGTGTTCAATGCCACATTTGATGGCGAAGAAAACCGCTGGAAGGCGGGTCAGTTTCGTGGGCTGAAAAGGGATGCCCGCTATTATGAGGCAGGTTTTCATGCCCGCTTGGCGGAGGAAATACAGCGATTGGGTTATGGCGTGGAACGCACCCGCACTGGATGGGAAGTGGCGGGGATGGGGGAAGAGGTGTTGAAGAAATTCTCCCGCCGGACTGCTCAGATTGAGGAAAAGGCACGGGAGGCAGGGATTACCGATCCTGAACGGAAGGCGGAACTGGGTGCCCAGACACGGGAAGCGAAAAATAAGCAACTGACGATGTCGGAATTGCGGGCAGACTGGCAGGGGAGGCTGGATGACGGTGAAAAAGCACGTTTACAGCAGTTACAGCAGGTGACCGGGGTGGACCGTGGGAAGCAGGTGCAGGAGGGGATCGACTTTGCCTGGCAGCATTGTTTTACCTCCCGTGCCGTGGTACCGGAAAAACTGGTCGTGGCACAGGCCTTACGACGGGGAATCGGCGGTTTGCTGCCGGAACAGGCTCGGAATTTGTTGCGGGAACGGGGATTAGTGACCCGCCAGCACCGGGATCGGTTATGGGCAACCACGCCGGAAGTGCTGGCCCAGGAAGGACGGGTGAGCCGCTTCGCTCGAACGGGACGGGGAACGATGCGGGCTGCCCAGTCGGGATCACACCATTTTCAACGGGAATGGTTGAATCAGGATCAACGACAGGCGGTCGAGCATGTGCTGCAATCACGAGATCGGGTGACGTTGATTCGGGGGATTGCGGGCACTGGCAAGACTTCGTTAATGCAGGAAGCGGTCGAGGGTTTGCAGCAGGCGGGTTTGCAGGGAGTGGTGTTGGCACCCACCGCGGAGGCAAGCCGGGATGTTCTGCGGCAGGAAGGCTTTGCGGAAGCCGATACGGTGGCGATGTTTTTGCAGAATTCCCAGTTGCAGGAGAGGGCACGAAGGGGATTTATTTGGGTGGATGAGGCCGGTTTGTTGTCGCTGAACCAGAGTGAGGCACTATTCGGGCTGGCGGAGCAGTTGGATGCTCGAGTGATTTTCTCAGGGGATCAACGACAGCACCGCAGTGTCGAGCGGGGGGATTTGCTGACCTTGCTGGAACAGGAAGCCGGTTTGCCCACGGTCACCGTGCGGGAGATTCAACGGCAGCGGGGGACTTATAAGCAGTTGGTGGCGGATCTGGCGGAAGGCCGGATTGGTGGTGCCTTTCAAAAATTACAGAATCTTGGCTGGCTGCGGGAGATTGATGACCCCACGGAACGGTATGCTCAGGTGGCCGGGGAATATCTGCAGGCAATCCGGATGGGCCGGAAAACGCTGGTGGTCTCTCCCACGCACCAGGAGGGGGAGGCAGTCACTAGGGCCATTCGGCAACGGTTGCAGCGGGAAGGGGTGTTGCGGGAAGAGCGGAGTTTTACGGTCTGGAAACCAGTGCATTTGACGGAAGCCGAGAAGCAGGACCCGTTGCAATACTCAGCGGGAAGGATGATTCAGTATCACCAGCATGCCCCTGGTCGACCAGCAGGCAGTCAATGGTTGCTTGATGGGAAGGAGACACCGGTGCAGCAGAGCCGGAAATTCTCGGTTTTTCGACCAGAACAACGGAATTTTGCGGTGGGAGACTGGGTTCGGATTACCCACAATGGCAAATCGAAAGATGGCAAACATCGACTGAATCGGGGTGGGTTGTATCAGATAGCTGGGTTCAGTGAGCAGGGTGATATCCGCTTACAGAATGGCTGGGAAATTGATGCTCAGTGGGGGCATCTCGATTGGGGTTATGTGCTGACGTCCCATGCCAGTCAGGGGAAAACGGCTGATCAGGTGCTGGTGGTGCAATCGCAGGTATCTATGGGAGCCACGACGCCGGAACAGTTCTATGTCTCTGCATCCCGAGGACGGGAACGAGTGCTGGTTTTTACTGATGCGGCACAATCATTGCAGGAAGGTTTGCAACGGGAGACCGTGCAGCCGCACGCCTTGCCTTTTGTGCGCGATGGTCTGCCTCCAGCACCGGTGCGGGAGCGTGATTATGACCGAGTCTGATGAATTATTGCGGAAATTCCAACTGGACCGGCCTCGGATGGATGATGAGGGGTTGGTGCAGAATCCGGGCTATGGTTTTGTGCGCGGGATTCGGGATCGGGCGATGATGCTCGATTGTCAGTGGAAGAGTGGTAACCGGCAGGGATTTTCTTACCATTGGCTTTCCCGGGTGGAATTAGATCTGTCCGGGATCGTGCGGCTGAGTTTTGGCCCGATTCGGATTGAACTGCGGGGCACTCATCTGACCACGATTTATCAGCTGGCCATTCAGCAACGGCTGGTCTGGATTCGGGAACAAGACCCGATTCGGGAACAGGTATCAAGTACCGATACGGTCATTGAGCAGATTCTTGTCATGGAATAGCTGCTGATAGATGTAGAGCGTTCAGTTCACAAAACCTACTTTAGGTGAACTATAAATCGGGGCTGATCCGAAGGTGGTTTGCTGGCATTTCGGTAATACTTGACAATTTCCGAAAAATCTGGCACGGTAGGATTCGTGACAATTTCCTGTGGAAAGTCATTTTCACTTCCTTGATTCCATTTTGAGAAAGAACCTGAAATGTCAGAACAGCCCCGAATCCACCATACCAAGATTGGTCCCGCCCGGAGAATTGTGTTACCCACCAGTTGGTGTCAGGAATTGCAATTACAGCCTGGTGATCCGATCAGCCTCGAATTTGATGAGCATGGTCTGCACATCCGCACCCTGCATGATACGATTGCCGAAATTCAGGCCAGTCTGGCACCGCTCAAAGGCTCGGACAGTATCGTTGATCAATTTATCGCGGAGAAACGGGCCGCAGCGGCACAGGAAGCGGAAGAATGAGTGCGGTTCTGGATTCCTCTGCAGTACTGGCGTTATTGTTTCGGGAGCGAGGTGCGGAGGCAGTGCAGGATTGGCTGGGAGGTGCATTGATGTGCACGGTCAATTATTCGGAAGTGGCTGGAAAACTGGTGCAGCTAGGGCAATCAGTGGAGCAGGTGCAGAGCACGCTGGCCAGATTGCCGATACGCTGGCAGGAATTCACATTGGAACGGAGCTTGCTTGCGGCCAGTTTGCAGCAATACAACACCCGGGGCGTGTCACTGGGGGATCGGGCCTGTCTGGCTTTGGCGATGCAGACCAGTTTGCCACTGATTACCTCGGATCAGCGGTTGGCGGAACTCGAACTGGAGTTGGAGATTCATGTCTTCCGGTAGGGAACTGGCAGGGGTTGCCCCCCTCCCCCTGGCCACTGCAGTGCATAGTTGGCTGCAAAAGTCGACTTCATTGGAAACCCGCAGTAATTATCAGCGGGATTTGCAGCAGTTTTTGCAGTTTGTCGGGTTAGATGCCAGCCAGTTGCCGGAAATTCGGCCACATCATGTCGCCGCCTGGCGTGATGACCTGTTGCAACGGGGGTGTGGCAATAGCACGGTCGTCCGGAAATTATCAGTGTTACGGTCGTTGTTCCGGTATTTGCAGACCTATGGTTATCTGGGAGCCAATCCCGCCCATCGGGATTTTGTCAGTGCCCCAGCAGTACCGAGGGATGGAAAAACCGTCTCTTTGACACCGGAAGAGTGCCGGATTCTGCTGGATGGCTATGCAGGCCATACCCCGGAAGAGGTGCGGAATCGGGCAATGCTCGCGGTGTTGGCTTACACGGGATGCCGAGTGGGAGAGATTACCCAGTTGCGGGTGAATTCGTTACTGAATAGTGGCGGGCATCGGCTCCTGGAGATTTATGGCAAAGGGGGCAAAGAACGTCGGGTTCCACTGCATCCGGAAGCGTATGAACGGCTGGAACAATGGCTGATTTGCAGTGGGATTGCCGGTGATGGGACGGGACCGCTATTTCGACCGGTATCAACCGCACGGGGTGGCGGTAGTGATGGTTTTCTGCGAAAGCCGTTGACTCGGCGGGCGGTGCAGAAAATGATGGAGCGTTCGTTGCGAAAACTGGGGCTGAATCCGCAGGCCAGCACCCATTCTCTGCGAGTGACGGCAATCACCACGGGACGGGAGCGAGGTTCCGATCTGATCGATTTGCAGGATTTTGCAGGCCATGCTGATCCCCGTACTACCCTCACCTATGTTCGCAATCGCAATCGGCTGAATCAGTCCCCATCGTATCTGTTGAAATACTGATGTGCAGATACCTGTTCCTCGGATTTTGGCTGGTATTGGCACCCATGTCTGCATATGGGCAGAGTATCTCGGGACAGGCGGAAGTGATCGATGGTGATACCTTGATCGTTGCTGGGGAGCGGATTCGGCTAATGGGTATCGATGCCCCGGAACGGAAACAGATTTGCTGGGACCTTGTGCAGCAGAGTTATCGCTGTGGAGAGTGGGTAACCGTCCAGTTACAGAGGGGAATTGGGCATTCTCGGGTTATCTGTGAATTGCATGGAAAAGACCGCTACGGACGGCATCTGGGGAGATGTCGCGTAGGTGAGCATGATTTGGGATTCTGGCTGGTTCAACAGGGACTGGCGGTCACTTATCGCACCGAGGATCGGGAATTGCTGGCAGCGGAAAGGGATGCTCGGAGGCAACGGCGGGGATTGTGGTCAGGAGCCTTTCAACAGCCATCGATCTGGCGGAAAAGCAGGCCAGGGCAACCTTGATCCATTCAGATGACTCCTGTTGTGCATTGATCGAAAAGGTAATCAAACTTCTTTGGCATCGTTTGCTTTACAGCAGGGATAGTTTCGTGAAAGAATCGGTGCTTTGGAACTGCGAGACAATATCCAGAGGCAATGAGTGTGCAAGATGAATTGGACAAAAGGATTGTTTAGAATTTGGATCATTGCTTCTGTCGGAATTGTACTTTCCGTGGCGGGATTTTCATACCCAGAAGTGAAAAAAGAATTCGAG
Source organism: Zavarzinella sp. (assembly GCA_041399155.1). Lineage (NCBI taxonomy): Bacteria > Pseudomonadati > Planctomycetota > Planctomycetia > Gemmatales > Gemmataceae > Zavarzinella > Zavarzinella sp. The sequence goes on along the minus strand of JAWKTI010000004.1, from coordinate 651,886 downwards.
ACATGGAATTTACTGAAATTGATGCAGGCGAATGACATTCTGATGGTACCAGTCCATTGTGCCGAAGCACGGGGAAGGAAAGAGCAGGACTATTTCCAAGCCGCATGCCCGATCAGAACTGACCAGAACAAAGCCCTGTTGGTATGAGTTGCCGAAATTCAGGGAATTGTATCCGGAGTATGCACAACTGACCGAAAAGGAAACTTCTCGAAAGTTCTACGCAAAAGCAGGGATTCCACGGAATGAAATGCAAACACCCTGGGCATTCGTTTTTGTTCGAACGATGATCGCACTTGGATTATCCATCACATTACTGATGGTCGGAGTTTCGATTCGGTGGGCCTGGCGTGGTTTTCGAGAGAACAAATAATGTTCTGCGATCGATAGCGTCGTTACGAGCCTGGCAGCGGAGGTAAATCAGAATCCTGCTGGCGTTCTTCCAGGGCAGCGGTATGGCTTCGGTTCTCGATATGGTTTATCTGGGCTTTTTTCGACTGGATATTGGTCCGAACGTTGTTCACTTCGGCGAAGGTGTACCCCATGTAGTAATTGCCATCCTGACCTGGTTTCTGCTCAACCACGTAGGCGACCTGCTCATCGGTCATGCCGAGGTTGTACAGTTCGAAAATGATATTGGCGATTTTCTTCTCCATATCCCGGCCAGGGCCTTTCATGATGGTCTTGATGATCTCCTGGACCTTTTCCATCAGCTCGAGTCTGGAAGTAAGTGCCGCAAGATCTTCCCGGAGTTGATCGGTGAAGGAGGGCTTTCCAGTTGAGGGAACGCTCGGTTCTTCGGCAGGTTGGGGACTGTTTTTTCGTTTGGCCATGGGCTACCTCGCATCAATGATTACTAAATTAGTAGTGTATATTTTTGGAGAATTCTAACAGTTGGTATTGGCAATGTTAAAGTATTCCGATTATAATGATTGATAGAAATATTTCAATTATGATGATAAGCTATGTGATACATATGTCAATAATTGATACAACCGGATAACTCCCGGATTACAAGCAGTGCTCGAAATGTAGCAATTTACTGCACGGAAATTGATCAATTTTGCCTCAGTTGTCTAATTTTTGCACAGCGCAAATCTGTCAGAATGCGTTTAACTTGAAGAAAACTTTAAATATTTTTGAAAAATCGATTTGCATTCTCTAATCCAATATTTTTTGTAAGTCTTTCAACGGCAAGAGATTGCAATTAGGTATCATTTAGAAAGTTATATCTGGAAATATTTCCTTAGCATTTCAATACGATTCAAGCTGAAACTGACAGTCCGATGGCACTTCTTTTGCTGGATACCCCAAACATCCCAATTTCCCTACAGGTGTTTAATGCATACCGAACAGATGATCCGTCTGCGCGTCGACCAGATTGATGCCAATCCCCACAATCCACGTTTGATTTCCGATTCCGATTTGCTGCATGAGTTTGCTGACAACATTCGCAACCAAGGAGTGATTCAACCAATTCTGGTTCAAGAATCATCCACTCCGGGACGCTATTTTGTAGTCGACGGTCATCGACGATTGGCAGCATGTAAACTCGTCGGACACGTTGAAATCCAATGTATCCTTCAGAACAATTCTTCAAAGCCACACGAGGTCATCGCTCAAATGCTGTCGATCGATCAGCATCGAGAAGACTTTTCTGACTTTGAACGCGGTCGCCAGTTTTCAATTTTGAAGCATGATGGCGGGATGAATCTGCGACAAATTGCAACCCGTTTGGGAATTTCGGAATCAAAAGTGTCCAAATGCATCAAAGTCTTCCATCGCTTGAGTCCACTTTGCCGCCAATGGCATGCAGAAGGAAAGCTGAACGATTCTACGTTGTATTATCTCAGCCAATTAAAAGATCACGAGGATCAGGACAGTTTGGCAACGCTTGCTATTGAGCAGAAATTTTCTGTGCAACAGATTGCCAATGAAGTGGCAATTTTTCGTGCACATAAACGGAAAGAACCAAAGAAAGTCCGTTTCAAGTTAACCGATCAGATCGTGCTGGAATGCCCTGCGGACATGGTTTGCCGTGATGTGATCCGCCAGATTCGTATTGGCATCGAGAAATTAAGACCAGGTGGAGAATACATGATCGATCAGCTCAATGGGATCCAGGAGCAAGCAAAATCGAATGAGCACGAAAACAATTAAGCGCAAATATTTGAAATACTACTTCGGGGGTACACCATGCAAGAACGGAAGCCAACGAGCCTTCGGGATGATGCTGCGGCCAGCTTCAACATCTTTACCTTCGTGATTCGGATCCACACATCGATTCTCGATGCGTTGTTCAAAAAAGCAGGCACCTGCGGGGTGAACCACTTCGGCTTGCCTGCCTTTCTGGCATTGCCCGCGATTGTGTTGCTGGGCTGTTCCCGGGAGGCGGTCAATGAACAGCCGCAGACTGCAGGGATCGGCACGATGCTGCTTTTCCTGTTCTATCTGGTGCGGCTGATTCAGCATCGGGTGATGTCCGCCTGGCGGGAATCACGCGGGGTTTCCGTGCACAGTCGCTGTATCGGCGAATCGATCTTTTATCGGGACCAGTTGGGTTTCCGGAGCCTGAAATGGGCGGAAGATTTTTGGGAACCCGCGGCCGCTGCGGCGTTGGGTGTCGGCCTGATGCTGCTGAATTATGTCCTGGGGGCGCTGTTGATCTGGGGGTGTTTCAGTTTATGGGTACGCAAAGGAATCATGCAAATGCAGGAACGCGTGATTCTGCGGGCCTATCAGGATCAGGTGCATGAGGCGCAATATTACGGGCAAATGATGAGACAGAAAGATGACTACTAGAAGAAGCCTTAATCCAGGGTACTGGCTGCAGGCAACCATCTGGTTTCCTGGCATTCTGCTGATGTTGGCAGAATGGGCCAGACAACAATGGGAGAAAATCGATGAGTAAACCGTTTTTGGATTCAGCTGCACGTGCGTGGATTATTACAGGTCTGGAAGAACTCAGACAGGCTGTACATCCGTCTAATGACCAGGTCCGTCAGCCCGATGTCCCAGGAATCTGGGGTAATCCCACAACGGGAGAAGTGACCCACGAGCGTATGCAAACTGAACGGGAACAAGCGGTTGAACGCGAATCCCCTGCTCCCGAAAAACGGCAGCAGGAACCAGAAATCTAAGGGGTAATCATGGGCAACAACCCACAGGGCAGCAGTATCCCCGATCTGCTGGCAAACATCTGTGCCAACAGCATTGTAAAGTCGGTGCAGTTGAAAATTTCGGGACAACAGAAGCAGCATTTGCAGCAATGCATCTACCATGCGGTGCGAGCGATGCTGGGTGAAGTGTTTGAATTTTGTGGACCTTACGGCCCGTCGAGTGGGCCTACAACCAAGGAGAATTAAGATGGATTCGAATTTCTGGATCATTGTGCTGTTGTGCTTACTGGTCTACTGGTGGATCAACAAGCCACTGAATCAGGCGATTGCCTTTCGGGAGCAGAACCCCCACATTCAGTTGCCGTTCTGGGTGATTTTTCTGCGTTTCTGGCGTTTACGGTAATTGGTTCGGAGGCGTTCCATGGGCTGGTTCTCCCGAAAATCGAAGCCGGTCATTGATCTTGACCCGGAAGTGCTGACGTTGGGCAATGCTGACCGGTTGCTGTTTAGCCAGACAGCACAGCACGTTGCCTACAGCGGGATGACCGGTGCGGGCAAAACCACGGCTGTTCGGCACCTGACTGGGTCGCTGTTGCAGATGCAATGCAGCTTTGTGGTGGCCTGTGTCAAGCCCGATGAAGGGAGTACCTGGGTGGAACATTGCCAGCACCATGGTCGGGGGCGGATTGCCTGATTCTCGCTCCTGGAAAAACTGCGGTTCGACTCGATCTGGTGGCTTATGAACTGAACCGGCCCGGGGGTTCGGTGGAATCGCTGGTGCAGTTGCTGGTGGCACTGGCGAAAGTGGTGAACCGCAATGGTGGGGATAATGCCCAGAATGAAGCGTTTTGGCAATCGAGCATGGAAACGTTACTGCGACAGGCATTGACTGCATTGCATTACGGTTCCCAGCAACCGCCGATCACAATGGATCTGTATCAGTTGCTGACCTCGTTGCCGGAATCAGCGGAATTTGTCCGCACGGAAGCGTTTTTAACTACGAAGTTAGCCCGATTGCTGGGCTTTGCCGGTCACCAGCAGTTTCCACCCCACATCAAGCAGCAGTTGGGGTTGGCATTTGATTATCTGACCGGCACCTTTGCCCGCTTATCGGATCGGACCCGTTCCGTGATTGAGGCAATGGTCAGGAATACCCTGGAACCTCTGGTCAGTACGGAAGCGGCTGAAGTGTTTGCCAGTGGGGTGGTCAATGAGACCCCCGATTCGATGATGGCTAATCGGAAAGTGGTGATTCTGGATTGGCCGGTATTGGTGGGAAATGAACCGGCACGAGCCTGGAATGCCCTCTGGATTCTGTTGTTCCAGCGTGCTGGTTTGCGGCGACCGATTGGACCGGATAGCCCGCCGCTGGTGGTGTTCCGGGATGAATACCCGCAGATTGCCACGCCCAGCGAAGATGCGAAAGCGACCTTGACGGGACGTTCCCAGAAGGTGCTCAGTGTTATTCTGTTTCAATCGTTGCCCGCTGCCATCAGTGCTCTGGGAGGCACCGATGTGGCCCGGCAGGAATTTTTGACGGTGCTGGGGAACCATGGCGTGAAGTTCATTGGCAACACGACCTGCCCCGAAACCGGCCAGTTTTTCTCCCAGATGTTTGGCAGTGATCGCCGGATGCTGATGAATGGCAGTATCCGGCCCGAAGAATTACACCCTGCTGATCTGTTGTTTGGCACACCCACCAATCAGCAGTTTGGCTTCAGTGAACAGATTCTCCCCCTGGTCCGACCGGAGCAGTTTGCCACTCTTCGGCGGGGAGAGTTCTTTATTCATCGGGCGGGACCTGCATTCCGCAATGGACGGCCTTTTAAGCGAATTCAGTTCGCGAAGGAATAGCCAACATGGTGTTGGCAAACCCACGGTGGGAGGGTTTTCCCATCGCTTGATGTTGGTGCTCGGCACCGAAGGATTTCCGATGTTACATTTTATTCCGTTGTTGATTGGCGTCGCTGCCAAGGCTGCCGCTCCGAAAGTGGCAAGCTATTTTCAGAACCGAGCTTCCAGTAAGCCGGATTTTCGGTATGTACCTATTCAAGGTACCGATGTAGTCGGCATCGAACCATCGATGGTACATCAGTTTGCTGCAGAGTATGGTCATCTTTACGTTGGTTTGCGGGATCTGGAAGAGCAGTTGCAGATTGCTCCCGAACAGTTCAAAGACCCAGAAGGGCTCTGGGAGTGGGCACAAGGCTTACGACGCAAATACCGCAGTCTGGCGATTTTCCTCAGGAAATAGCCTCCGTTCATTCGCCCGTTTCCATCAGTAATTAAACGATCTTTCTCCCCGATCCATGAGGGATGCGGGGATGTTCTTGCCATCGGATGGCTTTTTCAGAATGAGGTGGAGCGATGGCGAAGAGAACCGAAGTGACATTGGTTGACCAGTTGTCGATCATCAACGCCCAAACCGTAGTGACCCGAATCCAGGAAACGTCGCTGGTGCTGGATGCCAGTCACCTGGAGATTCTGCGGCAGTGGATTTTCCACAGCACCCAGGTGGTCCTGGAAGAACTGCTGAACTTTCTGGCGGAGCAACGAGCTCGGCAGAATGTCGATGTTTCCTTGAATTAAGGGTGGAGAGATGTCCTATTCCATCAAAGACCTTGCCCGCTTTCTGGGTGTATCGATGAGCACGGTGTATGGCTGGATTGCCAGGCGGGAACTGCCCCATTATCGGCTGGGGGCTGCCGGTCGCCGAGGACGGATTATTGTGCAGCAGGCCGATCTGGATCTTTTTCTGGCCCAGAGAAGATTGGAAAGTGAACAACCCCAGGAGACGGAACAGCGACCCGTTCCGCGCGAGCCATTGAAACATCTACATCTCAGGCCGAAGTAGAGTCAATGACGAAAATTTCTGAAACCCCCACGGCATCTGCTTGATGCTGGCCTCCGGTAGTCTTTGGCTGCCGGAGGTTTTTTTATTTCCAGCAAACGACAGGCTGGCCGTGCTTCATTTTATTGATTCTTTTTGATACTTGATCCAGCGTTGTTCGCAGGTGGGAATCGGCCTGATTCATGTGGGAATAGGTGCAGGCAACCATGCGTGCATCGGTATGGCCCATTAGGGCAGCGACCGTAACATGGTCCACCCCGGATTCCAATAGCCGCTGGCAGAAGCCATGGCGGAAGTCGTACATGCAGTAGGCAATTCCGGTGGCTTTCTTTAACCGGCAAAACCGGCCATTCACCGCCAGCCGTGTCCAGGGTTTACCAAAAGTGTTGCGAAACAATTTCCCATCCGGGTATTTCTGCAATAATTCCTCGATTAACTGCTTTGCAGCTTCTGTGAGGTAGATAAACCGCCATTTCTTCTTCCCTTTCGCTTCTGCAGGAGGGATTTCGACCCGACTCAGTTCCAGATTGATATGCCTCGATTCCAGAATGAACAGTTCATTCGGTCGGCAACCAGTCTCCCAGGCGAAAAGCAATAACTGCCGGAATGGCAGATCCTGCACCCGTTCCAGAATGCGGTTGTATTCAGGTGCGGAAAGCGGATTTTCCCGCCGAGGAGCCTGCGGTTTTTTCATCCATTTAACCGGATTGTTTTGCAGGTAGCCGAACTGTTCTCCCCAGTTGTATGCCCGTTGGATCGCCTGCATTGCCCCACGCTGGTGTGCTTTCCCCCAATCCGGATGGTTCTGAACCCAATCCAGCACATGAAAAGGCCGAAGAGAATCGGCAGGCTGAATACAGGTTGCACCCAAAGAATCGAGAAAACTTTGCTGATAGTAGCGGTAAGCGACATACGTTGCTCTGGAACGGTTCAATTGGCACCATTCCAGGAACTTGTCGAAGACCATCGCAATACTGATTGTTTTTGCAGGCAAAGGTTGGGATTCCTCGCTCTTTAACATCAGTTCGTGAAACAGCTTGAAGGCCGCTTTTTTGTTTGGCCCTAAATTGTGGCGTTTGCCACGGATGTTCACGAACCAGGCTTTTCGGTCCTGGCGGTACCAGGGTTTGGCTGTACGTGCCATGAGTAGATTCTCCAGAATGACCATGTTTACCCCCACGGCATGCTGAAAAGAATCGCGGACTCACAACCGCTTATTCTGTACCCAAATTCCGTACCATTATACGCAGAGCGGTTTCGGAAAATGCTGGAAAAGCCTGAAAAACAGTGTTTTTCTGAAAAATAATTGGAAGCGTAATTCTAGCAGCCAGTCGAGCAGGCGCATGATTTCCCAGACTTCATCAGGAGTTAAGTTTCGCTCAATCAGTTGTCTTAGCAGGCGGCATTTATCGGCAAAGCGAAGTTCTGCAATTCCGTGGGTCAGCAAACTTTGAATACTGGCCGCTACAACCAGTCCCACCGGGCTGTGGTGGGCCGTTAATTCATCCATGCGACCAACAAAATCTAGCAGTTTCACCGAATTAAATACAAACTCATTCTGAGTCCCTTTGCAGCTCAACACATTGCGGTCAACGCGCCAAGTCGGGTTCTCATCAGCCAGAATGGCAAAACTGGACACGTTCAGGCCATATTTTTGCCGAATCCGCCAGTAATATTCCGCCATCCTTGCAGCAAAACGGTCATCCTGCTGTGCCTGAACCTCAAAATGGACAAAAATGGTCACTGTCTGGCCAGGGTGCTCTAAATCGTAGACCTCAAAAAGAGCATCGGCACGCACCATCCCCGCTTCGGAATCGGGCAGCAAGGTGCGTAATTCGGTATCGAGCGAGCGAAATCCTTTCGCCCAGTCGAACGTGGGATACCATTGTGGGAAGAGAATCTCAAAAATATCCGGCAGGAAGTTTTCCAGCGTCTCTTTCCAGGGGGAGTCAAATTCGCGGGTCATCGATGGGGCCTGCAGAAACGATTTCAGTTCTTTTTACTTGAAAAACATTAATTAGTACAGTTTTATAATAATTACATGTAAAAATATTGCATGTAATCTACTTTTCGGCCGCCCACCAGTTGGTATAATACTTCCTGATTCCAGCACAGGAGTAGTGCGTGTTACAGGCTGTTTTCCGCTGGTGGGGTGCGTTCGCCATTGCCGCAATCATCATTGGTGTGCCGTTAACCTACTATCGGATGGTTTACTTCGAAGAACGCCGTTTCCGCACCGTCAGCCCGGAACGGTTTTACCGTGCTGGCCAACTACCAGAAGATAGCTTGCGAAAAAAAATCCGTGAGTTCGGGATTAAAACAATTATCAACCTGCAGGATGAAAATCAGGACCCCAAACTGGCAGGCCATTTCTTCAAAAAAGGCACCATCACCGAAAGTGAACTTTGTGCCCAGGAAGGGGTGAAATTCATCTTTCTCTCATGGGAGGGGAGTCGTGGGTTGTTACCACGCAGCGAAGCGTCGGAAACCAATCGCCCACAGGTAATTGATGATTTTCTGAAAATCTGCGACGATCCCGCGAATTACCCCATCATGATCCACTGTAAGGCGGGCCTGCACCGCACTGGTGCCCTGACGGCAATCTACCGCATGGAATATGATGGGTGGTCGCAGGCGGAAGCAATGCGGGAATTACGTGCCAACGGATTCGGCGATACCAAGTGCACTATCGCAAACGACTACATCTATGAATACATTTATCTTTATCGCCCGAGAGATTCCGCGAAAAAAGGAAGTTCGCGATGATTCGCATTCTGGATCGAATGTTATTCCTGTCGTTCATTCGTGGGTATTTCATCTGCCTGATCAGCACCCTAAGCCTGTATATTATTGTCGATCTGTTTACCAATCTGGATGAATTTGCCCGCCCAGGAAAGAGTTTTCTAGATGTTCTGATGCATCTATTGGGCTATTACGGCTACCGCACACTCGAATATTACGACCGTTTGTGCGAAGTGATTTCTCTTTTGGCGGCCATGTTCGCCATTGCCTGGATCCAGCGGAATAATGAGCTGATTCCGATGCTGTCTGCGGGTGTTTCTACCCACCGGGTGCTGCGACCCATCCTGCTGGGTGCGGTACTGATGTTGAGTGTGGGGATCTTTAACCAGGAAATGGTCATCCCCAGAATTGCATCCGCTCTGGTTGCCGAACGCGAAGATCCCGATGGAGCAAAAGAAATCGGTGTGCAAGGTGCTTTTGACAGTTCTGGTGTCCACATCGAAGGGATCCGAGCCTATCGGCGGGACTTGCTGGTGAAACCATTTTTCGCCACCATGCCGGAAACCAGCCAGTCCCAGATGCGACATATTACAGCAGCCTATGCCATTTATGTTCCCCCACAGGATAACAAGCCACTTTCTGGAGGCTGGGAACTGTACGGTGCCAGCCCCGATAACCTGGCGGAAGACAAGATTGATACATCAATGCTCACCATTATTGACCGCGGACGCTATTTTCTGAAGGTGAAAGATGCCACGTTTGAAGGGATTACCAGTGGCGGCAAAAAAACCCTGGCGTTGAGTTCCACAACGGCCCTGCGGGCCTATCTCGACCGCACCGAACCGGGCAGAATGAATACCCTGGCCGTAACTTACCACATGCGCTTGACCCGCCCACTGGTGGGGATGCTGCTGGTGATCATGGGGATTTCGATCATCCTGCGGGATCAGACAAGGCATATCTTCATCAGCACTGGTTTGTGCCTTGGACTTTGTGCCACCTTTTTCGCAGCAATTTTTGCTTCGCGGTTTATGGGCAATGCAGACATTATCTCCCCAGCTTTGAGTGGCTGGCTACCAGTGATTGTGTTTACCCCACTTGCAATTGCACTGTATGATGCAATTCACACGTAACTGATAAAGCCCACGGCTAGTGTAAATTCCGTTGCTGACGCTATCGTTGTGTCATTTGGAAGTAATGAAGAAACGTGTCTTCTTGACGACGTGGCGTCTTGGCGGTGAAATTTTCCAGTTCAAACGTCATGGAATAATCCGTTTTGCACGCTTCTGCTCCCGGCGAAAAAATTCGCACTGGATTCCCGCCTTCGCGGGAATGACGGTTGGATATTTCTTTGCGTTCTTGCGATTTTGCGGTCAATTTGCAAGAAATTCCCATTCAGTTGCTACGGGCGATGAAGCCAAATAGCAACACCTAACAGCCATGTGTCTCGCCGGTTCATCTATCGCAGAATTATTTCCCCTGTTTGCGGATCAATTCAATGGATTTTGTTGCAAATCGTTCGCCCAGAATTCGATAGCCTTCGACAGAGTAGTGCAGATCATTCTTGATCTCTTTGCCGCTTTTATTTTTGCCATCGTTCAGGTCGTCGGTATCAACCCAGGCACCACGTGGGGTGTTTTCAGCAAATTTCACCTGTACTTCCCGAATTTTCGTCCAGTCGCCATAAGTCTTGTTGGAATTCCCATGATCGCTTAGCCGACCAATGACCACATGAATGTCTTTCCGACCAAGATCTTCGCTTAACTGCCCAAGCACTCCTTGAAGACTTTCCGCGTAGACATCACCATGCTTTTCGCGGGCATCGCGTTCACCCTGCATCCATAAAAAGGTAACGGATGCCAGTTTCTCACCTTTGACGGCTGCATTTACTTTGGTCATCATCAGATCGTACAGATCACCATTGCCTTTGGGCATTTCCCCATTCAGTGGCTTCCATTTCTTGTACCAGCGTCGGATCGGTTGACCTCCCTGGGCACTTTTGACCACAATGACCTGATCTTTGCCAAATGCCTCCTCCACGGTGGGAGTGAAAGAGATGTTCGGGTCCAGTCCTGCCATGTTCGACTGGCCAGACAGAATAAACAGGTGCTTCCCTTTGTCGTCGGCATTCGCAGCCAGCATTGTTGCAAGCAGAACAACACCCGTAATGATTCGAAAGTTCATGCATTACCCTTAAATTTCAGGATTGATATGGTGGTATCCTACACCAGCCACCGTGGGAACACAATCATTCCCCCAAAATAGGCGTAACACATTATCAAATAGCTACTTGTGTGATTAATGATAATTTTCTCATTAATCACTCGAAACACTGAATGAATACCAATTGCCAAACAAGTGTTTTTGTTGATAGCGAGTTTTGCCGAACGTACACCACTCACCTTTTGGTTGATACGCAAAGCCATACGACATTTCATCTGGACCAATTCCATCGGGTCCCGACTGGGTACGAAAATACACGCTACCTGCAGGATAACTACCGTAGTAATCGATGTAATATGGTCCGATCCGTTTATCGAGTTGATGTTTGTCAATAGGACCTTGTGGAGCTTTCTCGGCTAATTCTCGAAATTGTTGCGAATAACATGCAAAGACGATCAAACGTGGCACTTGAAAATAGATCAAAACAATCGTGAAAAGTATGACCAAACTGGATCGAATTCCGTCCAGCTTCGGTCTGTCAGGATCTTTTATTCTGATCAATTCAGAACAGGATTTTACGATTATCAGCAGACTCCAGAAAAAAAGAATCGGAATCCAGATAAAAAAGAGACATAATGAAAAGATCGCTACTACTTCGATTCTCCCCGGCCAAATAGAGAGTACCAGGAACAATCCGCATCCAAAAATCATCCAGTTCAAAGTTTTCATTGGGCATCCCTTCAAAAAAATTGCCAGTAATTCTTGTTATATCTGTGCACCTTTAGAACTCTTGGACTTCCTACAATACAGGCATGTCTACCAATCTTGAAAACTGGCTTACCCACGCGGTGCATGCTGCCCGGTTGGGTGCGGAACAACTGGAATTCTGGCGCAGTCGATTTACCGTGCGGGAAAAAGCACGGGCCGATCTGGTTACCGAAGGCGATCAGGCGTCCCAATTAGCGGTGATCGGCTACTTGCAGGAACAATTCCCCGATCACGCGTTTATTGGTGAAGAAGACCCAGCATCGAAGGATATTCGGGAATTGCCTTCCGATGCACCGCCCACGTGGATTATCGATCCGCTGGATGGCACCGTCAATTATGCCCACGATGTGCCTGCGTATTGCGTTTCAATTGGTCTGATGGCGGCAGGTCAGCTTCAGGTGGGGGTCATTTTCGATCCACGAATGAACGAACTGTTCACCGCCGCACTGGGTGGGGGAGCACACCTGAACGGTTCACCCATGTCGGTCAGTACCATCAGCAAGCTGGAATACGGCCTGGTTTCGACTGGCTTCCCACCAAATCCGGATGCTCAAGCCCGAATTTTCCCCTGTTGGCAGGAAATGTCGCTCAGTTCGCAGGCAATCCGACGCACCGGTTCGACCGCGTTGAACCTGGCGTATGTGGCTGCGGGGCGATTCGATGGCTACTATGCACTGGACAACTGGGCATGGGACGTGGCTGCGGGTATTCTGCTGGTCACCGAAGCCGGAGGTGCGGTCAGCAGTGCGACCGGTTCACCTGTCAACCCGTTCCGGCCCGATATTCTGGCAACGAATGGCCACCTGCAGGCCGAAATGTTGGCCATCATGGCAAAATATTACCAATAGATCAATATTTGTACGACAATAAGTGTATTTGATTGTAAAATCATTTGATTGGATTTCATCATCTTCTCAATTCTTCGGCTGACCCTAAAATACCGCCATGCAACAACGAAGTTTGACAGCGTATCTCTACCTGGCGATTGGCATTATTGTGCTGTTTGCCTGGGGTCCCGTGGTAAATATGATCTGGCCTCCACCGCCGAAGCCAGAGGCGCCTGCCCCGGAATTACCACTGACAGAGCTGGATGGCCGCATCCTTGTTGCGGGCGGTCTGGGCAGTTTTGAACCAGAACCGATCATCCCACCGACGCAGGAAGGCGTTGCCTGGCTGGGTGGGGGCATTTCCAGTGCCACCGTTGGCAAAGATCTGGCCCGCGAAGGCTTTATCGTGGGTGTACGTCAGCCTGGGCAGTTACTGCCAATGGGTTACGGCGAACAACCAGCCCACTTGCAGGTGCTGCTCAACACCCGTGGTGGCTCGATTCAACAGATTAAATTCACCCATTTTCAGCAGGCCACCCGCGAAGGGTTGCCCGATAAAGATGCCAACGGTCAGCCACGCCAACTGATGATTATTCCGGGCTACCCGGCACAGCAAGGTGGGCCGATTCTGGATAAAAAAGAGCCCCCTGTTGTCTTTGAACCCGGCGAATGCCCCGCAGAGTTCGATGTCGTCAGTAATTTGTCCTACCTGATGACCCACTACCGCGATCCACGTGATGATCGCCCGGTGGATACACTCAGTCGACGCATCTGGACGGTGGAAAAAAATGAAACCACCAGTGAAGGCCAGACGATTTCGTTTGCCACCGAATTACAACAGCCGTACTACATTAAAATTGTGAAAGAATATTCATTAAAGAAAAATGAGTATCACGTGGGTTTTCGGCTGAAAATTGAGCCATTAGCCGCACCCGAAGGGAAGCGGAAGCCCTTTCGCTATCAGATCAGTGGCCCACGGAACATGCCGATTGAGGGTGAGTGGTACAGTGCCACTTACCGTCAGGGGATTGTGGGCTGGGTGGATGACGATGAGAGTGCCCGCCGATTGCTGGAAGATGCTCGTCAGGTTCGTCGATTGGCTGGCAGTGATCGCCACACCAGCAAAGCAGATGAGCCGATCCGCTACATGGGGGTAATGGTGCAATATTTTGCCAGCATTCTGGCACTGGATGATATCCAGCCGGAAGGGCAGAAGGCAAATTACATCGAACATGTACGGTTCACGCCGGAAGGCAAAATCCACCGCGATAAGACCACCGACCATACCATGCTGGACGATCTGACCAGCAGGGCGATCAGTCGGGAACTGGATGTTTCCAAGCCGATTGACCACCCCTACCTGATCTATACTGGCCCCACCAAGGTGCGGCTGCTGAAGCAACTGGAAGGGGAAAAAGCAGTTCCGGAAGATACTGTCCATCGCTATCGAGACCATCTGTATCTGAATACGCTGACCGATGCACCGATGGATAACTGGATCGGCCGGTTTGCCTCCTTTATCTACTGGAGCGATCTGGTGATTGTGTTCACCAACGTCATTCACTCGCTGCTGGGTCTGTTCTCCCACGCCATCCCCAACCTGGGTATCTGCATCATGCTGATCACCCTGCTGGTGCGTGGGTCGCTGTTTCCATTCAGCCGGAAACAGCAGATTAAAGCCAAGATCATGCAGGCAAAGCAGGCGAAGCTGGCTCCACAGATGAAGGTGCTGACGGAAAAATACGGCAACGATTTTCAGAAACTGAATGCGGAAAAAATGAAACTGTTCCGTGAGCATGGCATTAACCCCGCTGCGGCGATGGGTGGGTGCTTCCTGCTGCTGGCACAGATGCCGGTGTTTATGGGCCTGTACTATGCGTTGCAGGAAAGCGTATTCTTACGGCTGGAAAACTTTGTCTGGGTGAAAAACCTGGCCGCCCCCGACATGTTGTTCAGTTGGGGCGAAAAGATTCCGTTTTTAAGCACCCCTGCCGATTTTGGCGGCATGTTGTATCTGGGGCCGTTCTTTAATCTGCTCCCACTGATTGCGGTGGGGCTGATGCTGTACACGCAGTCCAAAATGATGCCGAAATCGGAAGACCCACAAGTCCAGATGCAACAGAAAATGATGAAAATCATGATGATTTTCTTCCTGTTCTTCTTCTACAAGGTCGCAGCGGGGCTGTGTATTTACTTTATCTTCAGTAGCGTGTGGGGCATTATCGAACGACAATTGCTGCCGAAAAACATTACCGAAGATTATGAACAAAAAATGAAAAAGCCCAACAAGCCCCGCGGCTGGCTGGGACGGAAACTGGATGCCTGGAAAAAGCGGATGGAAGAAATTATGGAAGAAGCCCAGAAGCAACAGCAGCTCCGCAGCCAGAACGGCCCCAACAAAAGCACGACAGATAAGAACCAAAAACGAAAAAAACGGTAACTTCGAAACCATGTCAGAATCGATTGTCGAACGAAAAAAGCAACTGCGGGAACAAGCCCACGCCAACCGAAACGCCCAGCAGGATAAAGATGCGTTGAGCGAAACGATCTGCACCACCTTCATGGGACTGCTCGCGTATCAGGCAGCCGGAACGGTGATGTTCTACATCGATGTGCGGTCGGAAGTACGCACCAGGCAGGCACTGCCAGCAGCATTGGCATCGGGTAAGCGAATAATCGTTCCGTGGTGCAATGAAGCGGGCGAGTTGGAACTGTTCGATTTGAAATCGATGGATGAATTGGCCATTGGCATGTACAAGATTCTGGAGCCAAAGGCCGAACTGCGACAGTTACCAGAAAAGCAGTGCACACCGGAAGAACTGGACTTGGTGATGGTGCCCGGCGTGGCATTTGATCGACGTGGGGGCCGGATGGGCCACGGCAAAGGGTATTACGATAAACTGCTGCAGCACGCCCGCCTGGAAACCCCACTGGTGGCACTGGCGTTTGACTGCCAGTTGTTTCCGGAAATCCCCACCGACGACCATGATATCTTCATGGATATGATCATCACAGAATCGGGCGTCATCACTGGCCGCGGCCGCCAGAAGTAAAGCAATTTCTTCCACTTCTTCGGAAATTTTCTGGCAATGACTGGACTCGCTAGTTCAAACTAAACCAAAATCAGTTTGAAATTCGGTGTTTCTTGGTATTTTTCGATCCAACCGTCTAACGCCGTCGGCTCACAAACCCATCCGAGGTTGGGTTTCAGACGGTTGTGTCTACCATAAGAATCTGAACGTGTCTACAACCGTCATTCCCGCGCAGGCCGGAATCCAGGGCAATCAACTTGAATTGAAATCGTATTGATTGTTTTGTGAGCCGAAAGCGTTAGTGACTATGTTAAATGTCAAGCGTTTTTTGGCAAAAGGAGTTTGCCCGTTCTACATCAATTTGCCATGTTTCTGACTTGAAAACACTGGTATTCGAACTGAATTGGATTGAATTACTTGACTGTAATCAGCTTATCTTCTTTGGGAAAAGTTTCTAATTTCAGCCCTTTGAATTGGATTTCCTGTGGAACGGAATTCGAATGCAGTTGGAGACCGATAGGACCTTCTTTGATGCGTTCCGGTTCCGGGTCACGCCAGTCAACTACTGCAACGCCATTGACTGCAACGCGTACACGATTGCCCTGCGCCAGGATTTCAATGTCATTCCAGTCGTGTTGTTTGCCGACTTTCTTTGCAGGGGCTCCGCTGACAGGCAGACCGTTGCGGCCAAACAGATCGTACATACCCCAACCGGACGGATGCATCACCAGATGACCAGCATAGGTAAACTTGGTGCGGTCTGTTTCCGGATTTTTGCTGACACTTGGCCTCACCTCGCCCCAGAACGCAACCCCAGAGTGCATTTCAGAAGTTACCAATTTCGACGAGAACACCAGGCGAAAATCGCTGTAATTATCTTTCGTTAACAGATACGTGGAAAATTTGAGTGGCTTGATATTTTTGCCGACAATCGCACCATCCTGAACAGACCAGAGCTCTTCATAACCGATCCAGCCAGTTGTCGTCTTACCATCAAAGAGTTCGATGGTTTTCGATTCACCTTTCTTCGGAGCAACGACGGGTGCTTCCTTGGGATTTTTTTTCTTTGGTTGCTGTGCCTGGATGTTGCTCGTAGCAGATACGAGCATCAGCACGACGAGGGAGAGAGTCCGCATAGATTTTACCTCAAGTTGAAAAAGCAGATTCTTAAATTATCTGCGAGTGTTTGTTTTATATGAATCCTGGTGCGAAAATGGTGCTCCAAAAAACATCTTCACTGTGAACGTGAATGATCGAATGATCAATAAAGAACGTGGCTTTTATTTTTAGAGACAGATGAATCGCAAGACTCACTCAAGCAAAGCAATCGAGCATTTTTAGACGAATTTCGGATAATAGCCTTTATTGCACTCTTTGACACGAAATTTCATGAAAACCAGCTATGTTGGTGCTCGAATCATCCTGCCCGACGTGCTAAAAACGGGCACCCTGACCATTGAAAACGATCGCATTGTGGCGATTGCCGATGATTCTCCTGCCGACCAGATGGATAGCAAACTGTGGCGTTTTGATGATCTGATCCCTTAAACGGAGAGCCATTCTGAACCAGAATTCTTCCTCGCATCCGTATGGTCGACTGTCGTTGATTTTGCTTTTTCTGGCAGTCGTCAGCACCTTTTATCTGGCGGGTGGGCAGCAGTACCTGTCGTGGGACTATTTCACCACGCAGCGGAACACTCTGCAGGCATGGGTGGGGCAGCACACCACCTTGGCCGTGCTACTCTATTTCACCATCTACGTGCTTGCTACCACCTTTTCCCTGCCTGCTGCCGGCATTCTGACGCTGATCGGTGGGGCATTATTTGGGCGTTGGCTGGGAACCGGAATCGTCAGCATTGCCTCCACGATCGGTGCCACGCTGGCCTTCCTGAGCAGTCGGTACCTGTTGCGGGACTGGGTTCGCACCCGCTTGGGCAATAAACTGGCAAAACTGGATGCTGGCATCGCCCGCGATGGGGCGTTCTACCTCTACATGCTTCGAATGATCCCCCTCTTTCCTTTTTTTCTCATTAATATTGGCATGGGCCTGACTTCGATCCGCACCCGACCGTTTATGATCGCCAGTTGGGCAGGCATGCTGCCTGGCACCTTTCTGTTTGTGAATGCAGGTGCAGAGTTGGGCAGTGCAGCCACTCCAAAAGACCTGTGGTCAGCACGCACGGTGCTGGCGTTTGTGGCACTGGCATTATTTCCGCTTGTGGTGAAATATCTGTTCCGCAGCCGCACCACCCCACGTGGGGATGAAAAAATGAAAAATTGATGAGAAAAGCCGGATGACCGATTTTACAGAGATCGTAATTGTGAATGGGTCAGAATTTCTAACTGATTGGCGACAATGATAGCAAGTCAAAGCCATCACTTATCGTGTAAACTGAAGTACGCCAAGTTATACCAAGAGTAATAATTTAGTTTGGTGCAGGTAAAGTTATCGAATATCGTTTTGCTTGCTTCGTTTAGTCATCTGTCGAATGTAGTCGCACTCTAGCTCGATCAACTCTGTAACTATCTTCTCAGCTGGCCAACCCTTTGCTGCCATCTGGTGTTCTGGTCCTGCCGATCGCCATTTCCATCCACGGTTTACAGCGCAATATTCGCGAACTTCAAATCGACACTCTTCATCCCATCCAAGTGCGTAGCCGGCTGCCAAAGAAAAAGCACTTAAGAAATTGCGTGCATGTTCTGGCTCAACTGGACCAATATAGTGATCAGTCCGATTCTTTACTAATTCCAAAATAGCAAGTAATCCCTGTAATAAAGTGTTTTGATCCACCCGACTACCTCTTTGATCAAGTGCGTAACATTAAAGCAAACTTTATGTGTTGGCATCATGAGAGCAACGATTCTCCATTCGAAAAGTAGCCTTGCATGCAGAAGAATGAATTAGGCTCATAGCGTTGGGTGGAAGATTCTCAATAATCCAATTCACCAGATCACCTTTTTGCCACTTGAAGTCCCACGGACGATGATTTACAGTGGTTTCTTACTCTCCTTGACAAGGAAAACGGATGAAATTGACAACTGGATTGGCCGTGTTGTGCCTGATTTTCAGCCAACAGTTCGCCGAAGGTGCGGAAAAACGCCCACCCAACGTGATTGTGATCTTTGCAGATGACCTGGGCTATGGTGACCTTGGGTGCTACGGTCATCCGGAAATCCGCACCCCACACCTGGATAAGCTGGCGGCAGATGGGGTTCGATTTACCAGTTTTTATGTGGCAGCTTCTGTTTGCACGCCCAGCCGGGCGGGCATTCTGACGGGCAGGTTGCCTGTTCGCACCGGGATGTGCAGTGACAAACGTCGCGTGCTGTTCCCCAATTCTGCAGGTGGGCTGCCTGCCAGTGAACTGACGATTGCCGAAGTGCTGAAAACACGTGGCTATGCTACTGCAGCGATTGGCAAATGGCACCTGGGGCATCTGCCGGAGTTTTTGCCCACCAGACAGGGGTTTGATAGCTACTTTGGCATCCCTTATTCCAACGACATGGACCGTGTGAACGATTCCCCGATGGGGCGGGAGGCGTTCTGGAAACCGAAGAGCGAATACTGGAATGTGCCGATACTCGAAAACGAAAAAGTAGTGGAACGTCCCGCACGCCAGGAAACAATAACCAAACGCTATACGGAACGGGCGGTTGAATTCATTCAGGCGAATAAAGAGAAGCCGTTTTTCATTTATCTGGCACATTCGCTGCCCCACGTGCCGCTGTTTGCTTCGGACAGTTTTCTGGGCAAAAGCCCACGTGGGCTGTACGGGGATGTGGTGGAAGAAATTGATTGGAGCGTGGGACAGATCCAGAAAGCAGTTAAAGATGCCCAGCTTGATGACAATACCCTCATTGTTTTCACCAGCGATAACGGACCGTGGCTGATCTTCAACGAACACGGCGGCAGCGCGGGGTTATTGCGTGAAGGGAAAGGCTGCACCTGGGAAGGTGGCATGCGGGTGCCGGGCATCATGAAGTGGACTGGGAAGATCCGTGCGGGGCAGGTTTCGGCAGATATCGTGTCTTCTTTGGATATTCTGCCCACGGCGGCTGCGTTGGCGGGTGCCAAGCTACCGGAAAACCTGGTGCTGGATGGCTACGATCTGAGCAAATTCCTGACGGAACAGGCCCCCTGCCCACGTCAGGAGATGTTTTACTATCGTGGCACCCATCTTTATGCAGTTCGGCAGGGTGCCTGGAAGGCTCATTTCCGCACGCAGACTGCCTATGGGAAAGACGATCTGGCAATCCATCAGACGCCGGTACTGAACCACCTGACAGTTGATCCATCGGAAAAGTACAATGTGGCCCAGAAGCACCCAGAAGTGATTGAAAAAATCAATCACTTGGTACAACAGCACGAGAAATCGATGCTGTGTGCTCCCACCCAACTGGAAAAGATGATTCAGAACAAGAAGTAGTCGAAGCCTGAACTAATCCAGTGCACCTTCAGCAAGGATGGGGAAGTCAAACTTCGCTTTACTGTATTCCTGTTGCAGCCAACGGTCGAAGATTTCTTTCTTCAACTGGGTGCGTAACGTGTCATCCAGGATTGCCGGGGTGCGTTCCTGCACTTCAAACAGTACCCACGCATTCCCGGCGGCAAAAGGCCCCACGGTGCTGCCGATTTCTGCTGCAAAAATTGGTTCCTGCAGTGCCGGCAATAATTCCCGACGTCTGACAGGTGCCATCTGCCCACCTGCGGCTTTGGTTTGCTGGTCAATCGAATGCTGGGTGGCCGCATCTGCAAACGTGGTCATGTTCGACAGAATCTGATCTTTCAGTTCCGTTGCATGATTCTGATCTGCCACCACCAGTCGACGAAGGGTAACCAGTTCGAAGTGGTGTTTGTTATCTTCAAAGGTTTTGTCAATAAATGGCGTGGCTAACTGATCGCGAAATTTGCTGATCATCAGATCACGGCTCAGTCCCAGGGCAAAGTCGTTCTGGGTAATCCCATTTGCTTTGAACCAGTTCTGCACCTGTTCCGGGCTGAGTAAGCCATTCTGTCTGCGAAAGTTATCCGCGTGCGACTGCAATTCTTCATCCGATACTTTAATGCCCGCGTTGGTTGCCCGGTGGACAAGGTAGCTTTCCGTAAAGGCATCCACCAGCAAGGGCTGCAGGCGACGCGACCGTTTCAGTGCGGCAAGCAGTTGCTTGGTGGTAAGGCGAAACGGTCCTAATTCTACGGCAGTACTTTCCAGATCCATATCTCTCTCCTGATTATTCCGATGCGAACGAACGCTGCAGGACAGCACCATTTCGTTCGCCAAAACTACTGACACGTCCGGTGTGTAAGTTATTAAAGCTGATTTGTGCCGGTGAGAAGAGCAGTGGGTCGAGCTCGTAGAAATTCCCATTGTAGCGTTGAAAAATCTCTACAAACGGTCGACCATAATCCGGGGAACTGCCAGCTGGCACCCTGGGGCCGATTTCGGCAATCAACTCATCCAGTTGTGCTGCCTGGTCTTTCTCTTTGGCCTGCACATATAGGTCTACTTTACCACCGTACAGGATCGCATCGTTTGTGCGTCCAATTGCGGATATTTCATCTTTAGCAACCGGTGGCAATGGAGCCCAGCCAATCCCACTGACAATCGTATCCAGTGGGAAGTTCAATGCATGCAGTTTATGCAGTGCTGTTTCGAGGCACCGTGCAACAACCTGAATATTCCCGGCAATACTGGCTGCAGGTGCCACTGCCAGCACACATTGCTCGACAGTATCTGGCAGTTCGGCCAGAATTGCCTGACAAACTTCTTCCGTGGGCAGTTTTCTGGTTTCCAGCGCACCCACGGCAACAGGTGACTGTTCTACCAGGTGGGGGTATTCCTCGAAGATTGTTTCTTCGGCAAGAATTGCCCGCATCGGGCCGGAGGCCATTGCAAAGTATTTGCCGTAGCTCATCTGCCAGCCTGCGTATTGTGAACCCAGGCAAGCTGCAAGTGGGGCATCGGAATAGACCGCAATACCGTGCCCCAGTTCGCTGCTTTGCAGAGTAACTTCTGCAGCACCACCCAGGCAGATCCGGGCTAATTGCAGGCCTGCTGCAAGACTACCCAGCGTGTGTGCCCCACAATCAATCAAAGTCATGCGTGGAAAAGTCGCCACTTCACAGCGATAACGTGTGGTGTTCTGAAGAAAATCCTGGGCAAGCAGATTAGCAGATTTATTGAGTACAGACATTGTCGTTTCTAATGACTTGATTGTGGGTTGGCAGAGACTGATACAGGAAAGTAGAAATGTCAGGGACCACCGGGAACACCCGGTCCAGGCATAGGTGCTGGCCCTCCCGGACCGCCCGGAAAACCACCCCCGAAGCCACCAAAGTTCTGTTGGGGTTCGTAAAATTGTTTCAATTCCGGATACACCTTGTCGAAGCTCGGGTGGGGCAACAAGCCAGATACAATCACCATCGGTCCATTGCTGTAGACGTCCACCGATTTCGCATAGTATTCCAATGCATCGTTCAAATCACCTTGATTGGTCAGCTTGGGTGGTTCCAACTTTGGTGGTGCACCTGGTGCACTGTTAAATGATGGTTGTTTGGGCAAAAAGTTATTCAGACCATCGGGCTTGGTTTCGCTGTACATTTTTTCTTGAGCTTCACCAAAGGCACCGGAAAGCAGTTTTTTCACTGCTTTTTTCGACTTGGGATCACTGTAATGAGAAGCCTCTGCAACCAGCAATCGGTTACTGTCCGAAGCCACCCAGAATGCGTGGGCAGTTTCAATGTAAACACGCTTGCTGAGTGTCGGGTTGGCAGGATCGTAGATCCCTCTTACATCGTCCGGCACAAAACCCATCGACATCCCCACGTTGAACTGGCCCACACCACGCATGTGGCCCCGCGTGGCACGTACAAACTGACCGTCGCAGTTATCGGCCACTTCCCGCATGACACCTTTCAGGCTGATTTTGGTTTTGTCTCGATCAAGTAACAAATCCATCTCTTTCTTTGTGTCCGTGTAAACCAGGGTGCTTTTATTTGGGAAGTAAAAACTGCTGAAGTACCGTGGCTCCAGAACACCGTTCACCGGAAAATTCACGTAGGCAGTGTAATAGGCCTGCCCGCCTGGAGATTTGTTTTCCTGCAGCTTCATGAATCCATCATCAAGTGCTTTGATAAAACCATCTGTATCGGCATCCTGCAAAAAGGTGATCACTGTGATGCTTGAACGTCGATCCTGTGGCAGACGATCCTGATCTCCTTCATCCGGTGGCACGGAGCAATGGAAATACTTCTTAGCAAATTTCGTTGGCTCCTGCTGCTGGGTGCTGCTGAATAAGGAACCAGCCCTGGCTTTAAAAAATCCACCAGTGGCCTGCTGATTGTTGACAGTAATTGTGCTGTTGCTGCCACCTTGCCACCATGCCAGAATCGATTCCAGGTATGGTTTCATCTTGGTATTCTTGTTCATCTCAATCATATCTGCATAGACGAACGAATTAATCTCTTCCGGTGCATAGACCAGCAATGGCTTGTCGATGCCCATGGGAGAATAAACCCAGATAATCAGATAAAGCAGTGCGGCAGAACCAGCAATGGCACCAATAATCATCATGATCTGCTGGCGGGTCTTGGTTTTGCGTTTTTTCGCCTTGGGAACAAAGACTTCTTCCTCTTCATCGTCATCTTCTTCATCACGACGAGAGCGTCTGTCTTCTTTACCAGGTTTCCGATCATTGACGGGTCGGGAAGCTTTTGCCACAGAAGCTACCTCCAGGAATACAAGTTCGGTTTATGATACAACCTTCCACTTCGTTTGTGCAAGCGAATGCAGAAGTTATTCTGCCTTCGCAATCAATGTCACAGAATCACCTTACCCCAATGTAACGACATGTGATCATGCGAACATATATAATATATCCACGTTCACTAATTAGTGCGGTGATTTTCCCACGAATTTGCCAGCTGAAACCAGAAATGGATCAGCGTAAAACATTACTGGATAAGTACTTACAAAAAAGTAGATTTTTTCTGAGAAAAACAGGAAAATAACAATCAGACAAGTGTTATATAAATAGCAATGTGGAAGAATCACTCATTCGCAGTGGTGCGGCCGAGTGCCACGTCAAACTCTGTCAGCAGTGGCACCAGAAAGGCCGACATCGTAAAGCCAAACGCACTGGCGATGACCATTGCAGGCACCAGTGGGTCGCTGGATTCCAAAGAGCCCGGCTTCCCAATGAGAATATTCAACACCGAATAAAAGACCGCCAGCGGGCACAAAAATGCAGCAATCGTCAGTGCAGGGGCGGGGCGATCTCCTGAAAAGACAAACCACAAGCCTCCGATGCCCAGGCCCAGAAAGGCACTGAAACTGAGGAGCTGATTGCCCAGGCTGCCCCCGTTAATCACAATCAGGTAAATGCTGATCAGTGTGCCAATCGAGATGAAGAAAACCGTCCCCAGGGTGTTAACCACCGCCAAGCGACTGTTTTCCGTACGAAGTGCGACGTGGAGGCCCAGCGTCAGCACGAAACTAATGAGAATGGTGATGGTGCCCACCAATGCCAGGGTGGGGGCAAAATTCTTCATCAACACCGATTCATCTGGTGCCGTATAGGCAAGAGTGCCACGGTAGCCGTAGTAGAGCGCCACCAGGAGTGGTGGGATGATAAATTCTTTGGTGTTGTACAGCACCCCAAGTAGTTTGCCGAAAATAAACTCTTTCGGTTTCAAATCGGTTACTAGCAGCAAATCGAGGCATTTGCCATCCCGCTCCGACGTAATCGAAGTGACTGCTTGTGCGGCTACCAGCAACATCGTCAGCACAGTGATGGGCACCAATCCGTAGGCTGCAACGTAGTCTGGGCGATCGAAATTGCTTTGTAACTGCCCAAAACCGTAATAACAGATCAGTGCCAGCACAATCCCGTAGGCCAGTTTAATGAGAAGCGGCTTGCGACCGTATGCCAGCGTCTTCATTTCCCGCCAGAGGATGGGATTCTCCCACACTTCGCGGATTTTACCAGGTGCTGCATGGGCTTTTGCCCGCTGTTCAGCATCCATTTCCTCAGAATCTTCAATTTCGCTGCGTTTGATGGTTTCGCCAGATGGATTCCATTTCCGTAACTTCAGGATACCAAAGGAGTTCAGGAAAATGGTGATCCCACTCATCACGGCGAGGAATATCCAGGCACTCGGCACTACCGATTGGTCTGTGGCTTTCAAAACGCGGATCAGTGCGGTAAAGGGATCAAAATATCCAGCAAACTGAGCCCACGCAGGAGAAGGAAAGGCCAGATTACCCAGTAACCGAACCCCTTGCACCAGCATCAGGTACAGCATTAACGCCAATACCGACAGTGCCAGAGATTGATAAGTTTTGTCCCGCCAGAGGGCAATTAATGCCCCCAGAGACCCCGCAGCAATTGCGGTGGCAAACATGATGACCATTGCCTGCAGAATCTGCTGCAGGCCGATCCCACCAAGTAGCAGTAGAAACATGTAAAAAGGAATGGTCACCGTGAATAAGGTGACGATGGGCAACAAGCTGCCCAGCATTTTCCCCAGAACGATCTCGTAATCCTTCAGATCGGTCATCAGAAGCAGCAGAAAGGTTTTGCGGTCTTTTTCCTGCGAAACGGTGCTGGATGCTGATACCACCGAAAAGAACATCAACAGGGTTAGTTCCATTAGAGCGGCAATCTGAAAAAGCAAGGGGCCAAATCGGGCAATTTCGCCCAACGAGGCATCGCGTTGAAAGCCCACTGCAGCCTGCCAGGCGGTAATTCCCAGCACCCACAGAAACAGCAGGGCTGCCGCACGCACCAGGTGGTGGCGTTCTCGCCGGGGGACTGTCTGCAGTTCTCGATTAAACAACGGTCCTAACAAATTCGTTCCACCCGTAATCTGAGGAAGAAATGGACAATATCAGGCTACCAAACACAAGCCCAAACGGCGAGAAATCGCCCACAGATTGATTTCGAGCGCTGGCATCCGGAATGGGTTTGAAGCAGAATGACGGGAGTGCAGACGTTGTCCCACCCAAAGGATGAATTTTCATGAAATTCATCCCGCATCTCCAATAAATATCAGCGTGAACTGCAACAAAAATGGATTGTAGTCCCACCGCAGACAGATCGGCATCTATCTGCAAAAATGGTATAATAAATGATTGGAGGTGATCCAATGCCAATGCACGACTGGACAAGAGTAGAAGCTGGTATTTACCACGATTTTCATTTGGAATGGATATCATCCATCAAACAAGCACTCAATCGTGGTTTGCTGCCTTCTGATTACTACGCACTGGCAGAACAGATTGCGGTTGGATTTGGTCCCGATGTCTTGACCCTTCAGGAAGTTGACGAAGAAGACCCTCCTTCCACTGGGGGAACATTACTGCAAATGAAGCCCCGAACCCGCTTTTTTGCAGAAGAAATACCCGACGATAAAAGACGCACCAGCCGGATTTCTGTGCGGCATGTCAGCGGAGATCGCGTCATTGCGGTCATCGAAATTGTTTCTCCTGGCAACAAAAGCAGCCGCAATTCGTTTGAAGATTTTGTGGATAAAGCGATCACATTATTGCAAAAACGAGTTCATTTGCTTTTGCTGGATCCATTCCCACCCACCAATCGAGATCCAGCGGGCATTCACGATGCGATCTGGGAGGAATATACGGTCAAAAAATTTGCACTGCCTCCAGAACAACAACTGACAATGGTAGCGTATGAGGCATCCACTCCCACGCGGGCCTATATTGAAACACTGGCAGTGGGAGAACCCTTGCCCGAAATGCCACTGTTCCTTGCACCCGGATTACACGTTCCAGTACCGTTAGAAGTCACCTATCAGGCTGCATGGGAACAGGTTCCTGCACGTTGGCAACGGGAAATCGCCGGCACGAATTAATGAGGAATTCCGGCCAATTTCTCATAATAAGACAACACTTTGTGCATTCGCCGTTCAAGGTAATTTCTCGAAGACACTTCTAACTCACTTCCATTGGTTATTTCCTGCTTTTTCGGCGATCTCTTGAAAAAGTTTCACTTGGAATGTAACCCATACTAGAGGTTTTTTTGCGCATTTTCTTGGGGACAGGCAATGCCGGGTATGGAATCAGTCGAAGTTCTTGGCTTCAATATGAAGCTGATCGGAAAACGGTCAAAAAAGAAAGTGCTCATTTCTGCGGGAAAAGAAGCAGACAAGATTCGAATGTTTCCCGCTCTGGAAAAATTATCGCGGCTGAATGTGGAGTTTTTTGCCACCCCGGGAACCTACCGGTTTTTGCAGGACCGCCAGATTCCGTGCGAACAAATCCACAAAATTGCCGATCGTCGCGAACCAAATATCCGCTCATTTTTGAACGATAATCGGCTCGATCTGGTGATCAATGTGCTGACGGGCAATAATGATTACGATGAAACCAGCGATTGCAACCTGATTCGTCGATTGGCAATCGAAAACGGCATCCCACTGTTCACTGATGTGGATGTGGCGCTGATGACCATTGAGCAGATTGTCCAGAAGGACTCGGAAGGCCACTACCGGTATAAGGTGGACGACCGGACCCGTCCGTGGGACATGCAGACGGAATTTCTGAAATTAGTCGGCGAGCAGGGCGGGTTTGCCAATTACCACGCCCACTTCGATAAAGCGTATCTGATTTCACTGGAAAATCTGCGGCTCAGCATGGTCGATATGCAGAAAAAGTGGGATCTGTACAAGCACTTGAAGGAAAATTACACCCACGAAGACCTGGTGGAACGCATCAGCCGTGGTTTGCAGAAAATGATCGATCAGGGGGTGGCTTACTGTCGCACGATGGTGGATGCGGACAGTATTGTGGGCACAAAAGCGGTCGAAGCGGCTCTGGAAGTGAAGAAAAAGTTCGCCAAAGAGATTATTTTTGAAATTGGGGTGCAGCCACTGCAAGGTGTACTCGACCCGCAAAGTCGCGAGATGTTTGAAGCGGCATGTTCCATGGCCGACCTGGTGGGTGGGCTGCCATCCCGTGATCGCCCCACGCCCGAGAAACACCTGGATATTATCATGTCGATTGCCAAAAACCTGGGTAAGCGACTGGATGTCCATGTCGACCAGGAAAACAACCCCTATGAAATTGAAACAGAAATGCTGGCCCGCAAAACCATTGAACATGGCATGGAAGGTCGTGTATCCGGCATTCATGCAATTTCTGTTTCTGCGAAGGCCGCTTCGGAACAGGACAAAATCATTAAGCTGGTGAAAGATGCGGGTGTCAGCATTATTTGCTGCCCGTCTGCGGCACTTAGCATGCGTCAGTTGGATATGCCCGCACCACTACACAATTCGATTGCCCCAGTCACCAAACTGCTGGAAGCGGGAGTGCCAGTTTACCTCGGGGTGGATAATGTGTACGACCTGTTTATGCCATTTGTCGATGGGGATATGTGGTTTGAATCCCGGCTGCTGATGGAAGCCTGCCGCCTGTACGATATCGATCAGGTGGTGAAAATTGTCACCGACAAAACGGGCTACGATCCCACACCCAAAACCGCTGCCTGACGCCATCGTTCTTTCAGGATGGGCAATCAGCCCACATGAAAGGAATCTCATTTTTCTGAATTCATGTGATAATTTTTGACGTAACTTTATATCAAATAATAACTTACGTCAATTGATATCGGGATGATTCCGTCGATTTAGTAAAAATGGTTTCAGGGCAAAACTGTTCGTTCAGAAATGCTATTCTGCACAGGGCTTTTTGAAGCAATCGCCCAGCTTTTGCATGAAGTCTGCTTTCCAACTGCTTGAACCACAGGTGCTGAAGCAGGGATCGCACACAGGTTCGCATTTTGGCACCATTCGGCAGTTCACCGTGGTGTGGCAGTACGATTCCATGGAGCAGATGGTTTTCGGAACGCATCGTACTCGTTCTTCGGGAATCAGTTTGCAGGTAGTGTAAGGCACGCAGCACACTTTTTCTTCTGCAACCCAGTTGGTTTTGCAGCAGCGAATGGTTCGTACCCGTTCTTCCGGCACCATTTTGCATGTGGTGTAAGGAATCTGGCACACTTTTTCTTCTGGCACACTGTAGCAGTGGCGGCGGGTTTCGTACCGCACGTGCTGTTCCGGCACCACTTTGCAGGTGGTGTAGGGAATCCGGCGAACGTGGGTTTCCGGCACGGTGTAGCACTGGCGGCGAGTTTCGTACCGCACGTGCTGTTCCGGCACCACTTTGCAGGTGGTGTAAGGAATCTGTTTCACAAAACGATCGTATTCCACGTGGCAGCGGTAACGGGTTTCATGACGAACATGCTGTTCGTATTCCATACGACAGGTGGTGTAAGGAATCTGGCACACCTTTTCTTCCGGCACGGTATAGCACTGGCGACGGGTTTCGTACCGCACGTGCTGTTCCGGTACTACTTTGCAGGTGGTGTAAGGAATCTGGCACACTTTTTCTTCTGGCACCGTGTAGCAATGCTTACGGGTTACGTACCGCACGTGTTGTTCATATTCCATCCGGCAGGTGGTGTAAGGAATCTGGCACACTTTTTCTTCTGGCACTGTGTAACAGCGATAACGTGTTTCGGTGCGGGTGCAGGTTTCCGGTACCTGCCGACAAACAGTGTAAGGTTGATCCACGTAGGTGGTGTAGCATTCTGTGCGGCAGTAAGGCACCTGAACGGTGTAGGTTTCTGTTTTGCACACATTGGTGGTGCACTGTACGGTGCGGTATTCTTCTTTCGGGCACCACACTTTGCGGCAGCACCAGGTTCCAGGGCACTGTACTTTTTGTACCACGCAGCTGCCTGGGCAGAATGTGCACTTGAAAGTACATGGGTCGATGTCCCACTTGCCAGGTAACTGGCAGGTCTGGTCAACAACAGGCCCGGGGATGTATTCCCGAACTTCTTTCCATTCCCCACCACATACTTTGACGCACTGTTCCGTGGTAACGGGAACCATCACCTGGCGGGTGCGGCATTCCGTTCGACATTCCATCACCTGACGGGTTTGCACCACAGGGACCTTGCGGCAATGTTGTTCCTGAACGGTACGGTAGACTGTGTAAGGAACTTCTACCTGATATGGTTCAGTTACTTTCCGGTGCACCACGTAGCGATGTTCTTTCACATGCTGTTCATGCACTGGTTTGCAGGTGGTGTAAGGAATGGCCACCTGGTATTCCTGCACCATCGGCCGATGAACCGTGTAGCGGTGTTCCCGCACGTGCTGCTGATACTCTTTGCGGTAAGTGGTGTAAGGAATGGCCACCTGGTATTCCTGCACCATCGGCCGATGCACTGTGTAGCGGTGTTCGCGAACATGGTGTTCGTAAACAGGTTTGCAGGTTTTGTAAGGAATGGCCACCTGATAGGGGGTCACTACTTTGCGTGGCACCACGTACGGGATTTCCCGCATGTGCTGTTCATATTCCTTACGGTAGGTGGTGTAAGGAATAGCCACCTGGTATTCCTTCACCATTGGTCGATGCACCGTGTATGGCACTTCCTTGACGTGGTGCTCATACTCTTTACGGTAAGTAGTGTAAGGAATGGCCACCTGGTATTCCTGCACCATCGGCCGGTGAACGGTATAGCGATGTTCACGAACATGTTGTTCGTAAACAGGCTTCATCACCGTGTAAGTTTGCTGCACATCGTAGTGTTCGACGACGGGCTTGCAAACGGTGTAACGGTGTTCTTTGACGTGCTGTTCGTAAACAGGCCGCATCACTGTGTAAGTTTCCTGTTCCATCACCGTCTGATAGACAGGTCGTTGCCGTACCTCGGTGCACGTCTCGTACACCGGTTCGTAGCGGATGCGATACTGCACTTTGGGCATTTCGCATGGGTCAGCGCAGGTGGCTGCTGCCCCAGAATAAGAACATAACCCGCAAAACGCCCCCTGTACGTTGGGAGCAATGATCAACACCAGAAACACAGGTGCCAATCGCAAAAACATTTTCCTAAGCATGGAAAAGCGCCTCGATGTAAATTCGAGTGTTGTAAGTGCCTTCCTGACGCGATTCCTTCGGTATTCCGTTGTTATTCTGGCAGCGCCCCGCTGCTTCGCAATCCGAATTCATGTTAATTTACACAAGATGCGTTGTCTGGGGGTGTTACTGCATGAATCTTGATCTCGAACAGACTATTCAGTGCAATCTGCATAATTGCTATAATTGCTGAAATCCAAATGATCCTCGATGTTTCCCATGCAACCTTCCACCATCCTCGACCGTGAAGAATACATTGAGCAGGCATATTTTTTTCGCCTGTTTCGGGAGCGGCTGGGCGAAAATCTGCCTGCACAGGAAATTCTGACCATGGCGGATCAGGAACTGCTTTCTTCCACTCGCTTACCTATGGCGGTGCAGTTTCTGGCCAGCGAAATGAAGCATTCGGGCCTGCTGGGGAGTGGATTTGATCGTCTGTCGCACTATTTCCATCGTTTTCAGGCTTTTCTGATGAACGAATCGGAAGATGAAGACCGTAAATTCACCACCAACGTGGCATTACTGGTGCTGGAACGGGAAGCCTATTACCGTGGGAATCAGCCCACACCCGCGGGGCTGTTTGTCTTTCAATTTGAAACGATTACCCGCAACCGCCTGAACTACTTCCGTGGCATCGATGCCATGCTGGAAGACCCGATCTACGATTCGGACTGGCGTGGGTTTCTGGCCAACGTCCGCAAACAGGTGGGCACCACCGATTTCTGCGAACTGATATACCGCCGCTCTCAATGGATTGTGCTGGAACAGAAACGCCTGCACCCCAACTACGAGCCCAATGTACCCATTCTGTTTGCCGAAAAAGAAGGCAAAATCGCCAAAGCCAGTCGTGGGCGGGATCCCTTGTTTCTGTTTGCAGCCTTACAACGGCAGTTAGGCTATCCGGAAGTTCCCAAACCGAAAAAGAAAGATGAAGCTGCCACCCAGTTGGAAATGCTGCAACATAAGGTGCGCGAAATGGATGCCCGCCTGAAACTGGTGGAAGCCGAAACCCGTGGTGGGCCGATCGACTTACAGCAATTTATGGATAAACCACTACCCACAGATGATGAGTAATACGATGTATGACTACCTGATCTCCGGTGGGACAATTGTTGATGGCAGTGGGCTGCCACGTTACCAGGCCGATCTTGCCATCGTGGGCGACCGGATTGCCGCAATCGGGAAGTTTCCGAATGCTGTGGCAGCCAGGCAGATTGACGCCCGTGGCCTGATCGTGGCACCTGGGATGGTGGATGCCCACGTCCATGGCGACCTGATTCTTTTCCACGATCCGACCCACGAAGCGGCGATTCGTCAGGGGGTTACTACCTATATCATTGGGCAGGATGGGGTGGCAATGGCACCAGCGGGCCCAAAAACTCTCGACTACATGCGTCGTTACACTGCCGCATTCAATGGAAATTACCCCACGCCGGGCCTGGACTGGCAGACACTCGAAGAATACCTGAACTGTTTCAACAACCGCGTTGGGATGAACGCGGCAGCATTATTACCAAATGGTAATATTCGCATGGAGGTGATGGGTCTGGAAAAACGCCCACCGACTGCCACAGAATTGAAACAGATGCGGCACCTGGTGCGTGAAGGAATGGAACAAGGGGCCGTGGGGCTTTCCAGTGGGTTGGACTACATCCCCAGCCTCTATGCCGACGTTGCCGAATTTGTGGCACTTTGTGAAGAAATTGCCCCATACAATGGCGTCTACGTCACCCACATGCGTGGGTATACGCCCGCAGCGTATCTTACTGCCATGGAAGAAGTTGCGCAAATTAGCCTGGGGGCGAACTGTGCGGTGCACATTTCCCACTTTAATTCTGTGGCGAGCATGGTCATCCCAAAAATGGATGAAATGCAGGCACGTGGGGTCGACCTGACATTCGACCTCTACTGCTACCTGTTTGGTTCCACCTTACTGAACATGCTCTGTCTGCCACAGGAAGTTCAATCTGGTGGGATTGAAGCCACCCTGGAACGCCTGCGGGCCGATGATATCCGTCAGCGAATGCGTGGCTGGATGGATAATCCACGCTTTGACATTCGCAAGATCATCTTAGGATCGGTGCCTGCAGCACAATTTCAGCACCTGGAAGGGAAAACGCTGACCGAAGCGGCAGCAGATACCGGACTGGCGATCCCGGACCTGATTATTGAATTACTGCTGGCGACGCAGTTAGCCACCAATGGCATCTGCCCACATCAGCCTGGGCGGAACGATCAGGATATTGTGGCGTTGATGCGGGATCATCGGATGATGGCCGGCTCAGATGGCATATACGTTGGTGGGCACCCTCACCCACGCGGACGAGGTTGTTTTGCCCGCTATCTCGGTCATTATGTCCGCAATGGTGCGTGGACACTGGAACAAGCGGTGATGAAATGCAGCAGGCACCCAGCCCGTCGTCATGGTTTGCACGACCGTGGCCTGCTGGCACCCGGCTGTGCGGCAGATATCGCTGTTTTTTCTGCCACAGAGATTCAGGACCATGCCATGTTTGAACAACCGAATCTGCTGGCCACGGGCATGCACCACGTGCTGGTAAATGGCATACCAGTATTGCAGGAGGGAGTAATGACTAACTCCTTGCCTGGCAAAGGTTTGCGACGGACATTCTGATGCAGGACACCCCATCCGAACCGTTAACCGTTCTGGAATGTTTGTTGTTACCCCAGGGTCAATCGGCGTTAGAAACAGCAGCCACGCTGGTGCCCACGGAAGACAAGTTTTTGCAGCACTTTCAGATGCTAAGACGACAGTTTGATGATTTGCTGGCGAAAGCTGCTTTGGGCATGGCCATTCTCCGCACGCGGGGTGCGACAAAATTCACCCACGCGGGGCATATGTATTTTGAAAAGACAGCACTGGAACAGGCGAGTTCGGAAGCCGTAGCCACTTACCGGGCAAGACGTTACGCCGATATCCCCAGAGTGGCTGACTGGTGCGCCAGCATCGGCGGTGATACCATCGCCCTGCAACAGGTAACAAACGTAGTGGCCATTGACAGCGACCCCTATCGCTTGCGATGTGCGGAGTTGAACTCGGCAGTTTACCCCAGGCACGGTGGGGTAGAATTTCTGAATGAAGATCTCTTTCAATTATCACCAGCAAAGTATATTTTTGTTGATCCATCTCGCCGATCTGGCAGCAAACGAACGGTCAAAGGTGAAGAATATCAACCAAAGCTATCAGAAATAGTCACTTTTGCCGCCCAATCGCAAGGCTTGGGAATCAAAGTCGCCCCCGCAATCCCGTGGGTGGAACTGGAACAATACCGCGAAGCGGAAATTGAAATGATTTCCCTGCATGGCGAACTGAAGGAAACCATGTTGTGGTTTCACGACCTGAAATCGGCCAATTTGCGCGCCACCGTGTTGCCTGGCCCGCACCACCTGGAAGCGGAACAGGCAGAAGACGCACCTGTGACCAGCGAGATTCACGAATATCTGTACGATCCCGATCCTGCAATTGTCCGTTCGCAACTGGTGGGCAATCTGGCTAATCAGCTCGATGGGGAGCAGTTTCACCCAGCGATTGCCTATTTCACGTCGAATGAATGTCGCCCCACGCCATTTGCGACGGTTTTCCGCGTGATCGCCCACTTTCCGTACCACTTGAAACGATTGCGGGCGTGGCTGCGAGAACACAACGTCGGTCGCGTGACGATCATGAAACGAGGTTCGAAGCTCGACGCGAATGAACTAATGCCACAATTGAAGCTTTCTGGTACGGCCCACTACTGGCTGTTTCTGACCCAAACCGAAATCAGTCAGCACATCATTGTGGGGGACTTGCTGCACCGCGGCTTGGAATCTGTTCAATAGGCCATGCGAACTAATCCCAATTGGCGAAACTGAATGGCGTCGTTTCAGGCTACTTGCCAATCTTCGATCATCAAACCAGCAATTCTGTGCAACTCTGCAGTATTGTGGGTAACAAGAACACAATTATTTGCTAATGCAATTGCAGCAATTAACATGTCGTTACTTCCAATAAGCAAGCCTCGTTCTGTAAGATCTGTTCGTAGCAAACTGTAGGAAATGCAGCAGCATCATCGAAAGGGAGTGAAGAAAAGAGTTGCCTGATTTGCTGAACACCCAAAGCATTTTTTGCTCGGTGCTCAGGAGCTGATCGCTCGACACCGAATAACAGTTCTCCAACAACTACAGAACACAAAAAGATCATCCCTTGTGGTTTTGACTGAATCTGTGAACTGATTTGTGGTTGATTTTGGCGTAACCAACCAATACATGTGTTCGTATCATGTAAATAAGTCAATTGAATGACTCGAGTATTTCTAGTGGCAATTGCGTTGTTCGTACGTATGTATGATCGGAAATGCTCCCTCCCAATGATTGAACAATCGAACACCATTCTTCATGGGGCAATTGCTTTCGGACTGGTTCAATCACGATCCGCACTGGTTGGTTTGCGCTGTTCATGCCAACAGGAACTTTCAATTCGAGAGTCCCATCAGGACCAACAACGGATTCAATTACAATATGGCTCATTTTCGCTCCTTTAGTTATCATACAGCATTGCAATCTTCACACAAAGACTATCCTGTAGGTAAACTGGATCATGTAAGCTGATTTTGAGCAAACAAGGAACATCGGAACAACGCGAATACGTGCCAAAGCCTGGAAGGGCCTGGCAAAGTTGTCTTCGAATCCTCCAGAACGAAGCCAGTCATCAAATCATTGTTCGATTTGCTGCACCGCGGGGTTGACCTGGGACATTCCAAAGTCTTCTGAAGATCCGTTTGAAAATTATCATTTTTGCGATAGTTCAGCCACTTCTCATCTGTTACAATGCATCTTGCTTTTCAAAAAGCATTTTTCTGTTGAAATTTTTAGTGGAACGATGAAGCAGTGAATTTTTGGTCCACTCTACTAATGTTGGCAATGGCGTTGTACGTTTTCACGATGCCAGTGATTTCCATTGCGATGATCGTTTCGGGTATCGCAAGATTAATCGCTGGTGGTCAAAACCGTTTCTGGCTATTGGTGAAAGTGATACTCACCATTGTAGTCTGGTTCGTACTTTCAATTGTGATGCTGTGTGTTAATGTGGATCACATTATGCATGAATTAGAAAATCTTGTGCCAAACAGAATTCGCCAGCTTTCCATAGCATTTTTGAATTACATTTACACGATCGTTGGACTTGTTGTGTATTTTCTGGTGTTCAGGCCAGTAAAATGGAACATTTTCTACTAATTGCGTTTTTTCTGTACAATCGCTTTAGGTTGATGTGCAGTCTCAGTACGACACCATTTTTGCAGAGCGGATGCTTCCTTGCTTCATCCTTTTGAAGGATAAATACGGTGCGAATGTTCGCAGCGTGGCAATTCTGGCCACTTCCAACCAAAGTGCTAACGAGGGGATATGTAAACGCACTCATTTTTCTGTTCAGGCAGATCGTGTGCGATATCCCGATAACGCTGCAACCAGCAGATTCGAAAATACAGAGCACAAATCGCTTGTACCACCGCTATCCAGTAGTTAAAATACTCTCATTGCTATCTCAATTAGATTCATTAAGCAAAGCAAGTTTTCTTTGCCCTAAGATGGCAGAAGTCCTTGGGAAATACGATGAGCGACCAGCCGAAACAAGACCCCACGCTGTCGATTTCAGCCGACCAGGCGAAACTCGCTGGTGCCCTGCCAGAAGTTACCAATTCGATTGCAGACCCAGCAGTGACGACGGGTGCCGATTACGCCACAATTACTGAAAATACACCCAAACCAAATTCAGTTCGGTATGAACTTGGGGCCGAAATCGCCCGTGGTGGCATGGGGGCAGTTTTTCGCGCAATCGATACGGTGTTTGGACGTGAAGTTGCTGTAAAGGTATTGCAGGAAAAATACTCTCCCACATCGGGAGCAGCACGCCGGTTCGCCGACGAGGCCCGCATCTCCGGCCAACTCCAGCACCCGAACATCCCTGCCGTGTTCGACCTCGGCACCCTGCCCGACGGCCGCCCGTTCCTGGCGATGAAGTTGATCAAGGGGGAGACCCTCGACGACCTGCTGAAGGGCCGCACCGGCCCGGCCGACGACCGCGGGCGGTTCGTGGCGGTGTTCGAGCAGGTGTGCCAGGCGGTGGCGTACGCCCACGCCCACCAGGTCATCCACCGGGATCTGAAGCCGGGGAACGTGATGGTGGGGGCGTTCGGCGAGGTGCAGGTGATGGACTGGGGGCTGGCCAAGGTGCTCGGCACGCGGGAGGCGGAGCACACCGACCCGGACGCGACGGCCGCCCCGACGGCGATCCAGTCGATGCGAGAGACGGACAGTGCGTTCACGCAGGCAGGGAGTGTGCTGGGCACCCCGGCGTACATGCCACCGGAGCAGGCAGTCGGGGCCATCCACAAAGTGAACCAACAATCGGATGTATTTGGGCTAGGGGCAATTCTCGCGGTCATCCTTACTGGCAAAGCGCCGTTTGCGGGTTCGTCAGCCGAAACTACCCGTCTTCAGGCAGCCCAGGGTAATGTCGAAGAATGTTATGCCCGCCTCAACGAGAGTGGGGCGGAGCCGGAGCTGGTGGCCCTGTGCAAGCGGTGCCTGAGCAAGCGGCCCGACGACCGGCCGGCGGACGCGGGGGCGGTGGCGAAGGCGGTGGCGGCGTTGCGGGCGGCGGCCGACGAGCGGGCCCGCCAAGCGGAGTTGCACCGGGAGAAGGCCGTAGTGGAGAGCCGCGAACAGCGGAAGCGGCGCAACGTGATGCAGTGGGCCGGCGGGCTGATCGCCGGCGTGCTGATGATCGGGGTCATGAGCACCACCATGGGCTTGCTCGAAGCGAAGAAGCAAACCGACATCGCTCGGGAACAAGAACGGATTGCAAGGACGGAGACGGAGGCGAAGGAACAGGCGTTGGCGGCCGAAACGGTGGCCCGCAAGGACGAGCAGCAAGCGAACCGTGAACTCTGGGCCGGGTTGGATGCCATGACCGGCGACATCGTGGGAGATTCCCTGGGTGCCCAGGAGGATGTGAGCGAGGGGCAGCGGAAGTTCCTGTCCACGGTGCTGCCGCTGTACCAGAAGTTGATGGCGAAAGCGGGGGCCGACGCGGTCTCACGGAAGCGGGTGGCGGAGGCGGCGCTCCGCGTGGGGGAGATCGAGTCCCGGATCGGTCGGAAGGAAGAAGGCGCGGCCGCCTACCGCCAAGCGCGCGAGATGTTCGAGCAACTGGTGGCCGAGTTCCCGACCGATCCCGCGTACCGTGCGAACCTCGCCAGCAGTCACCACAACTTAGGGCAGGTGCTGAAGGATCTGGGGAAGTGGGTGGAGGCGGAGCAACAGCACCAGACGGCGCTGGCGGTTCGGGAGAAACTGGCGGCCGAGTTCCCCGCCGACCCGGCGTACCGCTCGGCCCTGGCGGGGAGCCATAACAGCCGGGGGAATGTGCTGCGGGCGCTCGGGAAGCGGCCGGAAGCGGAGGCACAGTACCGGACGGGGCAAACGATCTACGAGAAGCTGGCGGTCGAGTTCCCCGCCAACTCCAGGTACCGGTACAGCCTGGCCGGGGTTCACGACAACCTGGGAGGGTTGTTGAGGGAACTGGAGAAGCGGGCGGAAGCGGAACAACAACACCGGATGGGGCTACTGATCTACGAGAGGCTGGCGGCCGAGTTCCCCGCGAACTCGGCGATTCAGGTGAAACTGACCATGTGCCATAACAACCTGGGGTACGTGCTGCAGGACCTGCGGAAGCGGGCGGAAGCGGAGGAACAGTACCAGAAGGCGCTGGCGATTCGGGAGAGACTGGTCGTCTACTTCCCTGCCGTTCCCGAGCACCGCTCGCAGCTTGCCAAAATCCACCTCAATCTGGGAAGTCTGCTTCATGATCAGAAGAACTGGAGCGAGGCGGAGCAGCAGTACCAGAAGGCGGTGTCAATCTACGAGAAGACGGTGGACGACTTCCCCGCAGTCCCCGAGTACAAGGTGCACCTGGCGGGCAGCTACTGCAACCTCGGCAACGTGACGAGTGCCGGCGGTAAGCCGGCCGACAGTCTGGCGTGGTACGAAAAAGCCATCGGCACACTGCACCCCATCCACGAGGCCGAACCCCGGGAAACGACCACCAGGCTGTTCCTGCGAAACAGTCACTGGGGTCGGGCCAGGGCGTACGACCGGTTGGGGAAGCCCGCAGAAGCCCTCACGGAATGGGACCGGGCGATCGAACTCGGCGCGAACGACCGGCTTCTACCTCTGCTTCGCGCAAAACGCGTGACCTCGATCCTGAACGCCGGGCGAGTGGACGACGCACTGCTCGAACTCGAGGCGTTGCGGAAAAGCGTTTCCTTCGGCTGGCCAGACGAGTTCCTCTACGGCTTCGCCTGCGTGTACGCCGCCGCCGCGGGAGCGAGTGAGGACAACCAAGAAGGGTACGCCGCCACCGCGGTGCAACTGCTGCGCGACGCGGTACGTCGCGGGTACAACGATGTGGATTCACTCAAAACCGATAAACATCTCGACCCCATCCGCGACCGTGATGACTTCAAGCAGCTCCTGAGCACGGTACGCGAAACCGACCCCATGCCCCGGCTGGTGAAGTGAACTTTCATGCTCCCCGGACCATGAAGATGAAGTCGTTCACCACGGGGGCAGCTATTGCCGTGGTACGGGTGGTTCGTGGAGAGCCCGGACGACCCGCGTGGTTGGGGAGATTGCGGCCAAACGAACGGGCACGACTGGCGGAACTGGAAGCTGTTCAACTGGAAGGGGACCGGCAGAAAGCCGAAGTGCAGGCGAAAGAGCAAAGGAAGAGGCGACGGCTGTGGCTGGGGGCGACAGTTGCCGTGGTGCTTGTGCTGATTGTGGGCACAACGGTAAGCTTCCTGAAGTACCGCGACGCCGAAGCACAGAAAGGCATCGCAAACGAGCGGCGGAAGGAAGCCGAGACGGAAGCTGACAAGGCGACGAAGGCCCGGGAATTCCTGGTGAGCATCTTCCGGAAGGCCGAGACGGACGTGAAGGGCGGGAACGTGACGGTCCTGCAACTGCTGGCGGAGGCGGACACGAGAATCCCATACGAGTTCGCGGACCAGCCGGAATTGCAACGGAAACTGGTCGCAGCCCTCGGGAGCGTGAGGCGCGGCATTGCCCGACGAACGCCCCAGGCGATGATCCTGCAAGTGCGCGGGGTGGTGCAGTTGCACTCGGCCACCGGGGTGCCTAAAGCGGCGGTACCTAACGCACTGGTCAACCTTGATGACCGGCTGACCGTTTCGGCAGATGGCCAGGTTCAACTGGTCTTCCTGTCGGACCTGCACAAGGAGTGGGTGCAGCCAAGCCGGGAGGTGACCATTGCGACAGCCGGCTGTGAACCAGCCGACGCCGTGCTGGAACGCGACTCCAGTATCCTGATGACCTTCGTGAAACTGCCGAAAGGGACGACCTACCTGGGTTGGGACGGCACGCCTGGTTCGGCGAAAAAGACAGAGATCGAGGAAGACTTCGAGATTGCCGTGCACGACGTGACGCAGGGCCAGTGGGAGGCAGTCATGGGCAAGAACCCGAGCGATTTCTCCCGCACGGGGAACGGCCGGAACAGCCTTCTGGACCTTTCGGACGAGGAGTTGAAGCTGTTCCCGGTGGAGAATGTATCGTGGGACGACTGTCAGGAGTTCCTCAAGAATCTGAACGAACAAGAGCGTGGGCGAGGATGGGTGTACCGTTTACCGACGGAGGCGGAGTGGGAATACGCCTGCCGGGGTGGGGCTACTTCTGAAGATGAATGTTCGTACCGCTACTACTTCGCGAAGCCAACAAACGTCATTTCCTCGACCCAGGCAAACTTTTTTCATGGCGATGGCCTCAACCTGCGGCGGCCGACTCGGGTTGGTGCGTACCCCTCCAACAAGCTAGGGCTGTGCGACATGCACGGCAATGTGTGGCAATGGACCTCCACCGCCCGCGGGGCCTCACTCCGGGTGTTCCGCGGGAGAGGCTGGGGCAGCAGCAGCATCATGTGCCAGGCATCGAGCAACGCCAGGGCCGAGCCGTCATTTCGGGGCAACGACCTTGGCTTGCGTCTGGTCCGAGTTCCGTCGGCTCCGGCGGGCAAATAAAGCTGTTTTTAGAAAAATGAGATCGATTACACTAATTTCTGCTTATTCCTCTTCATCTTCCTCATACATTTCACTGCTGACGGTGCGAAGTGGCATCACGGCACCCTGGGCGTTGATGGTGTATACCATCTTGTCCGATGTCAATTCGGTAGTACGGCGGAGATACTTGGTTTTCACCGTTACGTTGCCACTCATCAGCAATTCGCCGGTGGCACTCATGATCGTCAGCTCGTCGCACGTACCTTCCAGACCGGGCCCAAAGAACTTCACTTTGCCTTTGGCGGTCAGGCCGGTCATGGCAGAAGAGGTCTTCTGATCTTCATTTTTACGGATTTCAATGCTGTCGCCATAAACCTTGAACAGTTGATCCAGAGTTTCCACATTCCGGATTTCGAAACGTGGGCGACCATCGCCCATCCGCAGCACCACTTTAAACTTGGACTGTACCTGGATGCGGTCTGGTTTGGCTTCCGGAGGAATGGGTGCTGGCATGGGTGCCTTTACTGAAGGTGGCTCCACTGGCGGAATATTATTTGCTGGCAGTTCTGGCTGCACCGCAGGTGGCGTAATTGATGGGGGAGCCATTGGCTTTTCTGGTGCGATTTTCGGCACCGAAGGCGGAGGCAGCATCGGTGATTTTTCGGCTGGAATCGGAATCCGTTCCACAATCGGTGGGGAACTGGGCGGCGTTGCCACTGGTTTTTCGGGCAGCGGTGGCAGAGTATCGGTGGCACCCGTCAGATTGATGGTACCTGTTGGTTTCGCAGGTGGCGTGGGAAGGTCATTCAGCGACGGGATCAGTGGTGCAGAAACGTCTTTCCCCGTACCACTGGTCGGTGGAATTTCATTGGGCAGTTCAATCGGCTTGCGTGGGGCAGGCGGCACCACTTCGGGTATCAGTTCCAGCATTTTCGGCGGTGCCACGGGTGCTTTTTCTGTCCCACCTGCAGGTTTCAGGTCAAACTCCAGGTTGCCCAGTTCCGGCATGGTAATGGTGGGCGGTTTTTCGCTGGCGGGCAGAGTCGGAATAGATGGGATGTCAATTGTCGGTACAGGAGTGTCTTTACTCACTTTCGGTGTGGGAAACTTGTCCGAAGGTGCTACGGCGGCGGGGAGTACAATCGGCGCATCCCCTTTAATGGTCGGTAGTTGCGGCGGGGTGGTTGTTTTATCATCTGCGGTAATGGTGTGGGCTGCATATCCACCTGTACCAATTCCTAACAGGCAGGCGATTAACTTCATCTTGCGACCAATCATCTCGTTCTCCGTGAACATCATGTTCCATCTGTCCGGCAAGACTTGTACCATTTACAAAGTGTGTTGTCTGCGCCAACTCGCCAATGGTGGTAATTTGGCCGAACCCATACGAATAACTGCACTTGACAAAAAAAGGTGGAATCGGCGGATGTCTGCAAAACCACGTGTTTTCGTAACCAGAAAAATTCCCGAAGTGGGGCTGAAAATGATCGCACCGTATTGCGATGCGGAAGTCTGGCCGGAAAAATTACCCCCTTCACCAGAAGTGTTACAAAAAAAAATCGTTGATTGCGTGGGGCTGATTTCGCTGCTGACCGATCAAATTAATGAGAGTTTAATGAGTGCCGCCCCCCAATTGAAGGTGGTTAGTAACTATGCCGTGGGGGTAAATAACATCGATCTGCAGGCAGCCACCCGCCACAAAATCCTGGTGGGCAACACGCCCGGTGTTTTGACGCAAGCCACTGCCGATATTGCAGTTACGTTGCTGATGGCTGCCGCACGGTGCCTGAAGGAAAGTGCCGCCGATGCCGAAGCAGGTCGCTGGCTGACCTGGGATCCGTTAGGCTGGCTGGGTCAGGACCTGCACGGTGCCACGTTAGGCATTGTGGGAATGGGCCGAATTGGCCTTGC
Organism: Zavarzinella sp.; assembly: GCA_041399155.1. Lineage (NCBI taxonomy): Bacteria > Pseudomonadati > Planctomycetota > Planctomycetia > Gemmatales > Gemmataceae > Zavarzinella > Zavarzinella sp. The sequence continues at coordinate 609,458 of JAWKTI010000004.1, read as the reverse complement.
CACCGCACAACGTTTGCACCATGGCTGGAAAATGCCCGTGCTGTACACCGCACGCACACCGAAAGTGGATGCGGAGCAGGAACTTGGGGCAAAACGCGTCGATCTTGAAACACTCTTACAACAATCAGACATTGTTTCTGTCCACTGCGATCTGAATAGTGAAACCACGGGGCTGTTTGGTGCGAAGCAGTTTGCATTGATGAAGCCCACCGCCATTTTTGTGAACACATCCCGCGGTCCGGTGGTGGATCAGGTGGCGTTGGCAAACGCACTACGCACAAAACAGATCTTCGCGGCGGGCTTGGATGTCACCACGCCGGAACCCCTGCCACCAGAGCATGAACTGTTCGCACTGCCGAATTGCGTGATTGCCCCACACATTGCCAGTGCCACCGTACACACCCGCAACGAAATGGCCCGAATCTGTGCGGAAAACCTCATTGCTGGCCTGGCGGATAAGCCACTGACCTCGTGGGTCAATCCGTTCTGATGTTGTTCATTCATTGTCACGCCATCCGGAGTAACCGGCAGACTTCCTGATATCCTACTGGATTCCCACCTACGCGGGAATGACGGTTGTTGCACAACCGTCTTAAGGCAAAAAGCAGGGGATACGGAGTTGAATCGAGTAGCAGGCACCTACCCGCAAGGTCATTCCCGCGCAGGCGGGAATCCAGTGCAGAAAACTGGAAGTGTTTTCAAGAATTCTTGAAATACCCCACATTCTCTGATATTCTGTTTTTGGCAATTTTACGCCACGGAGCCCACATGTCGCATCACGTCCACTACCGGTTAGAGCACCAGAGCGGATTGGTGGATTACGAGTTCACTTATGATGGTGCGAATCGGGTGACTTCGGAAAGCCGTGGCACCTATGTGAAGAACTACGATTACGACCGCACCTCGCAGGTGGTGGATGATGGGCTGAGCAGTTACAGTTACGATGCCAACGGCAATCGCACGATGGCGGGGTATTCGGTAGGCAGCAATAACCGCACCAGCACCGATGGCACGTGGGATTACACCTATAACGATGAAGGCTCCATTGTTAAGAAGGAAAATATAAGCACCGGGCTGACCTGGACATATGGCTTTAACCACCGCAATCAGATGGTTTGGGCGGAAGAACGAGCCACCGATGGCGGCACACTGTTGACACGGGTGGATTACACGATTGACGCCTTTGGCAATCTGGTGCAACAGGAAACCGATACAGGTTCGGTTAGTACGGAACGGTTTGCGTTTGAAATTGTTGATACTTCCCCAGGGATTACCCATTCTGTGCACCGCCGTTGGGCCGATCTGGATGGCAGCAATGCAATTATCACCCGCTATCTGGATGGCCTGGCCCGCAGTGATGGCACCGATCTGGAATGGCTGCTGACCGACCGCCTGGGCAGCATCACCGAAATACTTGATGACACCGGCGCGATCGTCAAGGAACTGGAATGGGATGCCTTTGGCAACATCGTCAGCCAATCCGGCAGTGCTGCACTGGGGAACATTGGCTTTACCGGCATGTATTTTGATGCGGCGACTGGCCTCGGTTTCACCAAATACCGGGCGTATAACTTCGACCTGGGCCAGTTCATCGGCGAAGACCCCATCGGCTTTGATGCTGGTGATGCGAATCTAAGAAGGTATGTGGGAAATAATGGGCTGAATGGGACTGATTTGACTGGACTTATAGTTGACGTAGTTAAACTTCAAGAAAGTTTGGGGTTACTAATTTTCGACCTAATTGATGCGGAAGATAGTGATAGCAATATGGTTAGGATTGGACTAATAAATGTTCAAATAAACACGATCCTTGATCAGCTAGTGTTCGAATGGGAGAGGCTACTCAATCAACCATTCAAACAGCAAATCAACAGACCATTGCCCGACTTCTCCAAACCCCAAAAGAATAATCGTCAGATTCTGTGGTACGTTTATGAATTATCAAAAATGAATAGAGGTCCACTGAATCTTAACCCGGTAGATATTGTTAATAGCAATACACTTTCAGAAATTGATAAGAATTTCGGCGAATTGGGCAATCCTAGCTTCAAAGTCAGAGAGAGTGCACAAACAGCTTTAGAAGAAATGTTGCTATGGATTTACGTGCAGAATCCGATGGAATTTTATGCCCTAATAAACAAATACCTTCAAGATGAAGATGCCGAAATAAGCACTCGCACTTCGAGAATTCCAAACAATGTTATTGGACGATTTCATGATATTTACGACATAGAATTTCAGGAAAAAGGTTGGAACTTTAGCTTAATAAACGGTTCGATATTAAATATATCAAACAAAGAAAAAATAAATAGGTATAAACAGTTACTCGTAAAGACTGTGAAAGATCGGCGAGTCGTTAGGGCCGATAAACATATTCTCATAGTCCAATTGCGATATGGGTTTAGCTATCCTGTTGAGACACTGTCAGAATATCTAAAAGATTGATTTTAGTGTAGTTTTATTTTGAGAGTAAACGATAATGTGGCACTTCACAATTATTCTATTGTCGATACTTAATAATCAGCACAGGTCACTGTTAGAACACAATAGTTCAATTAAAACATGGGTAAAGTTTAATGCCACAATTGGCTGGTATGAGAGCGGTTACTTTTCAGATTTTATTAAAATCAATCATTTTAACATAAAGCCAAGAATCCCTTGCATACGATGTGATAACTTCCTTATTGCTGAAAATGAGGCATGTGGTAGCTTACAACAGCCTACATTTAGCCATGGTATCTATATACAAAATTCACAGTTCGGATTAGATTTTCTTAAGAAGGTCGTTAATGACAAATTAAAAGTTCTAACTTTTCAACGATGCAAGCTAAGTGATGAAATGTTTGACTTGATAGCTTCAAATCAGTCGATAGAATCACTGCAGTTTCTCTCAACTAAAGTAGATGGAAAATCACTCGCAAAACTTGGAAAAATGAAAAATCTGAAAAATTTGATGTTGCGAGGCACAAGTACAAGTGACACTGAAATCGGGTGTTTGTCAGACTTTGCTAGTTTAGAAGCGATCTGCTTATCAAATACTCAAGTAAGTAACGATACGTTGTCTGTACTTCTATCAAAACTCGCATCTTTAAAATGCGTCGAGCTAATTTTTCGCAAAGTTGATAATAGACTTATTGACAAAATTACTTCATTAAAGAATCTCGAAGTATTAGCTATCACTGGCGCTGACATTACTCATGATATGATAAAATCAATTTCCAAAGTTAATACTATTAATTTTCTAGATTTGTCTGAAAACAGAATCTCCAATCAATTTCTTGAAGAAATTCAGAGTATGCAGTCACTGTCGGCGTTAGTGCTAAGAAACACTGGGTTAACAAATGCTTCCATTCCCGTTATTGCGAAAATAAAGAATTTATCACACTTATCAGTTTCTTACAATCGAATTGATGATAAAGGAGTATCGCATCTAAAGTCAATGGAAAAACTAACTCATTTTGAAGCGGCTTACACTGACATTAACGGGCTAACTTTGCACGAACTAGATGCAGTTGTTGTACTAGAACTATTCAATTGCAATATGAACGTTGACGCAATTTCAATTATATCAAAATTACCATGCCTTAAATTTATTGATCTAACAAACTCTTACTCACAGCTCGATAACAAGAATTATTCTAGCTTGCTTTGTTCTCCCAACTTATCAAGGTGTCTTCTAGTAAACACATCGTTAACACTTTCTAACATGTCATTTATCCATAAAAATGATTTTTTACATAAACTTGTTTTCAATTAGAGTGTAACCAGTCATCCGCGCAGAGTGGCATTTGGGGCAAGTTTAGCAATGTCAGAATTCGTCATTCCTTTGGTATTCTCGGTTGGCCAGGTAGACGTGAAAATCCCTACTAGTTCGACCTGGCAGAGGCCCGCGTACTCTGGCAAGAATGTCTGGCAGAACAGCCCAGCTTTACCCCCGCTCGGGATGCTTTGCAACGATTGTCTACCTGAGCAAATGATTCCAATTTTCAGCACAAAAATGCACATTAGCGAAGTACTGAACAGTGCATTTGAAATGTATACTTTGCCCGATTCTGTACACTTTGAGATCGCCTTTTCCAACGGAGGGTGATATCGATTTTGGAAAAATTCACAAAATAATTACCATAGACGCAAACTATTTGTGAATAAGCACTTACAGAAGCAACCTCTTCAAAAAACTCGTCCCAGCAACAGAAAAATTGCCGAAAGTGAACGGGTCGTGGATATATTAATATAGCGTGAAAATAATTCCATGCTTGGTAGGCGTTGGTTTTGGCAACTTACCTGAGTTGAAAAACTCCCAGGTAGCCTGCCTGAGCGTGGCGGTGCCAGCCCAGTTCACGAACGTGGGCATCAACTACCTGCCGCACCGCAGGGTGGGCAGGATCGGGATAATCGTGGAAGGCCAGGAAACCACCGGGTGCCAGTCCGGGTAAGGCCAGTTGAATATCCCGCTGCACACTATCGGCACCGCGCCCTGAAGAGGCTGTGGGATACCTCTTCAAGTTTTCTGTACTGGATTCCCGCCTTCGCGGGAATGACGATTGTTGGCACAATCGTCTTTATAAAACCGTAGCTAGCTCCAACGGCTTAGAAAACTCCTTAACGCACGTTGGCTCCCAGCCTTTGCCGGGAGGCCATTCGGGAGGGCTGCATAAAGACATCGATTGGTTCGCCCCAGTCGCTCTGTTGGAAATTGGCGACTGTTTTTTCTAGGTTGGCCCGGTTCTTTTCACAGATTTTTCTTTCATTTTTGCCTAATTTGGGGTACGATGAACCTAATCTCCTGCCCTGCCACGCCGCCTGTTTTCGGTTTTACTTCAGGATCGTTCCATGTTTCGTCATTGGTGCTGCAGCACTGCCGTTCTCATAATTGCCCTAAGTGCTTACGCAGCAGATAGTTCCGTCGTACGCATTGAGCTGGAACCTGGCCAGCACCGTGGGGATTCGCTGGTGTTATCCGGGCGGGATGCGACGCACCAACTGGTGGTAACCGGTATCGATTCTAACGGCAAACGCACCGATGTGTCCCATCAGGTGAAAATTACCCCCACTACGGATGTGGTACAACTGGAATCAGGTGGTTACCTGCGTGCCCACCGTGAAGGGAAAGGCACCCTGAAACTGACACTGGGGAAGCTGGAAACCAGCGTGGCGGTCGAAGTTCAGCACATTGAAAATGACCTGCCGGTTTCGTTTCGCCAGCAAATTGTGCCAATCTTCACCAAATTCGGCTGCAATGCAGGTGGGTGCCACGGTAAGGCGGATGGGCAAAACGGCTTTAAGTTATCGCTGTTTGGGTTTGAGCCGGCAGAAGATTATGAGTACATTGTGAAAGAGGCACGTGGGCGACGGATTTTTGCCTGTGCACCCGAACATAGCTTGCTGTTGGCCAAGGCCGATGGCACCGTGCCCCACGGTGGGGGGAAGAAACTGCCGAAAGATTCGCCCTTTCACACGGTGGTGAAACGGTGGATTGAACAGGGTTGTCCGGCGGGTAGTGCGGAAGATGCCCGCGTCGAGCGAATAGAGGTGCTGCCCCACGAACGGGTACTGGGGTTGAAGGATCGCCAGCAATTGGCAGTGATTGCCCATCTTTCTGATGGCCGCACCGTTGATGTGACACGAATGAGCCAGTTCGATGCCAACCGCACCGATCTGGTTGGTGTTAGTGCCAATGGCCTGGTGGAAAGCGCTGGCCTGCCCGGGTCCACCGCGATCATGGCACGGTATCAGACGCACGTGGCAGTGTGTCAGGCCACGATCCCACTGGGGCAAGCAGTGGAAAAGCTGCCCCCGGTGGCCAATATCATCGATGAACATGTTTTTGCCCAGTTGAAAGCGTTTGGGCTGCCACCATCGGAACTGTGCGATGATGCCACCTTTTTGCGACGAGCCACCATCGATATTACCGGTCGATTGCCCACTTTGGAGGAACTGGACCAGTTCAACAACGACAAATCAGCCGACAAGCGGACCAAATTAGTTGATCGATTACTGCATAGCCCTGCCCATGCTGATTATTTTGCCAATAAGTGGAGTGCTATTCTTCGCAACAAACGATCTTCACCGAACGATCCCATCCAGCCCACGCAGGCGTTTTACGACTGGATTCGCAAAGCGATTGCCGATAACAAGCCCTACGACACGTGGGTGCGGGAATTGCTGACGACTACTGGCGAAGAAGTTACTCACCCGCCGGTGGTGTGGTATCGGGAAACGCGCGACCCCACCGTGATGATGGAAGATACCGCACAACTGTTTCTGGGCCAACGCCTGGGCTGTGCCAAGTGCCATCATCACCCGCAGGAAAAATGGAGCCAGGACGATTACTATGGCTTCACGGCGTTTTTCTCCCGCGTGGTGGTGCAGGATGCCAAAAAAGAGAAAAAAGGGAAAAAGCCAGAGCCTGCCACCCCAGCTAATGTCAAATTTCAGCCGGGCACGGCAGAATTTGTGAACATTCGCTCTGGCAGTAAGGTCAAGCCCACGGGACTGGGCCAAGGCGAGCCAATGACCATTGACAAAAATACCGACCCACGTGGGGTGCTGGCCGACTGGCTGACCGAACCGGAAAACCCGTATTTCGCCCCCACCATTGTCAATCGGTACTGGAAACATTTCTTTGGTGTGGGGATTGTTGATCCGGAAGATGATCTGCGGGTAACCAACCCACCGAGTAACCCGAAATTATTACAGGCACTTTCGCACCAATTGCAGCAGAACAAATACAATCAGCGGGAATTGATTCGCCTGATCTGCACGTCCAGTACCTACCAACTGAGTGCGGTGCCCAACCAGTACAATGGCGACGATCGGCAGAACTTTTCGCGATATTTCCCCAAAAGATTACCCGCCGAGGTGCTGCTGGATGCCATTAATGATGTCACTGGTTCGGAAACCAGCTTCAAAGGAATGCCGAAAGGCACGCGTGCGGTGCAGTTGCCCGACAATATGTTTGATTCTTACTTTTTGAGTGTCTTCGGGCGACCGGATGCCAGCAGTGCCTGCGAATGTGAACGACGCACGGATACCACGCTGGCCCAGACACTGCACCTGTATAATTCAGCGGAGATGGCCACGAAAGTAGCTGGTCCCCGGGTGCAGGCAATGGCGAAAGATAAACGAAGCCATGAAGAAAAGCTCAGCGAAATCTATCGTCGTGCGGTATCCCGCCCACCCACGGATGCAGAACTGAAAATCCTGTTGGCCCACATTGAAAAGCAGGACAAGCCACAAACGGCCTACGAAAACATTCTGTGGGCGTTACTGAATTCAAAAGAAATGATGTTTAACCACTAATCAGGTGGGGAAGTTGCAATGATTACCCTGGAATTGAACCAACGAGCCGCACCCGATTGCTCTGGCATCTCACGCCGCAATTTTGTCCGTGCGGGTTTTCTTGGTTTAGGCAGTCTCACGCTGGCCGATCTTCTTCGGATGCAGTCCCAGGCTGCAGAAGGATCGTTCATCAAAGATAAAAGCGTGGTGATGGTTTTTCTTTCGGGCGGTGCCAGCCACATCGAAACGTTCAATCCCAATATGGACGGCCCGGAACCTTCCCGCAGTGTCACGGGCTCGGTGGCGACCAGTATTCCAGGCACCCACCTGGGTGGAACGTTTCCACGCCTGGCCAAACTGATCAACAACATTGCGATTGTGCGTTCGTTTGCCCACAACAATGGCAATCACGATCAGGCAATCAGCCATGTCCTTACCGGTGGGACTGATCCTAACGGGCAGGCAGCTTTGGGCTTCAGCATCGGTGCAGCCACGGCACGCCTGGGAGGCACGAACCATCCCAAAACGGGATTCCCCAGCAATGTGTTACTGACCGCACCCCACAAAGATCCACAGTACAATCGGGAAATACCGCGGGTAGTGAAAGGTTCGCGTGCGGGCACGCTTGGGGATCAGTTTGCCCCATTCATCCCGGCAGGAAAGGGACCTGCCATTGATAATCTGAAGCTGCGTCTTGATGCGGATCAACTGGAAGATCGCCGCACCCTGTTGAAACAGTTAGATGATCTGAAACAGGGCCTGGATAGTGGTACGGTTTCCGGTACCGATCAGTTTGATCGCCAGGCAGTTGAACTGCTGCTCAATGGCAGTCAATCGGTGTTTGATATTACCAAAGAACCTGCCGATGTGCGAAAACGCTACGATACCTCCTCCTTTAAATGTGGCAAGAAGATCTTTGAACCTTCTGTGCTGGGGAATCAATTTCTGATTGCCCGCCGATTGATCGAAGCGGGCAGTCGCTATGTCACCATCCACAGTGCGGGCTGGGATATGCACGCCGACGGCAATAACCCGGGCATCAAGGATGGCATCAACATGCTGGGCAAGCCACTGGACCAGGCACTGGGGTGCTTCATGGAAGACTTGCAGCAACGCGGCATGCTGGACAAGGTACTGATTGTGGTGACGGGTGATTTTGGCCGCACACCCAAGATTAACAATCGTGGGGGCCGCGATCACTGGGCCAGCCTGGGCACGCTGGCTTTCATGGGTGGCGGCATCGAAGGTGGCCCGATCATTGGCCAAACCGATCGCAACAATGCGAAGCCTGCCGACAAACCCTATACCACCATTAACATGTTTGCCACGGTGCTGAATGCCCTCTTCGACGTGGGCACCCTGCGCGTTCAACGCGGCATCCCCGGCGATCTGATGAAAGCAATCGAAGCCCCACCCATCCCAATCGTTGGCTAACTGCTTCCGTTCCGCCCCGTGACTTCAATTGCACTGCCCCACGCAGATGGTGCAGCAGATCACACACATATTAATATTGCCATCTCGCACCCAAATTGATTTTGAATTTCCCACAAAATGGAGAAATGGCGGAAAAAAGTCGAAAAGGGCTGATAGTTGATATATCAGGTGATTGAATTTCAATAATGAAGACGCCACAAGCTGAGAGATTCAACAAACTACGTTGTTGTCTCGAAGGCGGGAAGATGGTTTTACCAGAATCTGAATCAGTCGCCGCGGAGTTTTAAGCCCATTTCAGTGAGCTTTTCTTTCACTTCGTTCAGCGAGGTGACACCGAAGTTCTTAGCATCCAGCAGTTCATCGGAAGTGCGGGACAGCAATTCGCCGATTGTCGAGATCCCCAGCCGGTTCATACACTTGCGGGCACGCACCGTCAGGTTCAGTTCGGAAACCGGGCGATCCATCATCGCCTGCTGTTCTGGTGGCAGGCTGGCATGCTGGCGATGCACTGGTGGGGCAGGTCGCGTGGGCTCGAATTGCGTGCCTTGTTCCAGCGCCTGACCAATTCGCAGATTGTTTTGGTTCATTACCGCACGGATTTCGGTCAGTGATGTTTCGCCAAAGTTCTTGCTGGAAAGCAGGCTCATTTCGCTGGTGCGGGTCAAATCGCCCAGCGTGCGCAGACCCATTTTTTTCAGGCAGTTGCGGGAACGCACCGAAAGTTCGAAATCGGTGATTGGCAGATCGAGCACTTGACGAAAACGGCTGTCAAAGACTTCGTCTTCGGGAACTGCGGTCTGGTCGAGCGAAGCCTGAGCATCTTTCAGGAACAGGCGGGCCCGTTCATCGTTGTAATCTGCTTTCAGAAGCCGTTCGAAGCATTTGGCCGCACGGTCGTACTGGTGATTGTCTTCGTAAAGAATCCCCAGGTTATACAGCACGCCTTTGTTCACAGGTGGGTATTTCAGGCACTGTTCGTAATAACGAATCGCCTCGTCATCCTGACCTGCCTGATCATTAAAGAATCCTAATAAAAACAGTGCCTGCGAGTGAGAAGGATCAATCTGGACTGCTTTTTCCAGCGATTCAATTGCCTGCTTTTTGTGTCCCTCTTCAATGGCAATCGAGGCCATCTGAAAGTGAAATTCGGCAGAAAATGCACTCAGTTCGCCCAGTTTGCCGAGGATTGCTTTTGCCTTTTCAATCTGGCCCTGTAACCGCAGGATGCTGGCTTTCATCAGCAGCACCTGGGGTGCGGAATAGCCCGCCTTTTCTGCGTTATCGAATGCAGCTGCTGCCGCTTCGTAGTTGCGGCAGTTTGCCAGCGATTTCCCCAGGTAGAACAGACCCAAGGGGGTATCCACTTCCTTGAAATAACGAACAGCTTCCTTCATATAGCCAAGGAAGTAGTTGGTAATTCCGAGTTTCAACGCCAGTTTTTTCGACTGGGTAGCCGGTGCGGATTCGTACCGTTTGAATAAAGTTTCATTAATTTCGTTTAATACTTGAAACTGGGAGCCACCTTGGGACAAGCCTTCTTTCACCCGAGAGATGGTACCAGCGTCGCAATCTTCCCGTTCCAGGATGAATGCTTTCAAATCAATCGTCTGTTCCACGCGTGTGGTACTCCAGGAAATGCACAACCAGGACGCTTCGTCAAATTAGCAATTAATTATTGTAATAAAGTGGGCAAGGGAAAGGCAAGTGGCGGATGGGAAAGAGTTTAATATATAATTTATTGTTTATATAACTGATCCTGCAAAATTTGGTTGTTTTCTGATGATTCCAATACACCACATTCCTGTAAAATACTCCCACTGTCAGGTCTGGTGGGCAGCAGCATCGTAGGGGTTTCCATGTCTTCTTTCAATGCACCACGTGTGCCGGTTTTTGTATCGCTGCCGCTGCTTGCGGTGCTGTTCGTTGCCAATGCTGCCTCACTGGTGATGCAACTGTTAGCTGGTCGGTACCTGGCACCATACGTTGGCTCTTCCATCGAAACCTGGACTTGCATCATTGGTGTATTTCTGACAGGGATCGCGATTGGGAATGCTCTGGGTGGCCGAATCGCCGACCGCAGGCCAAATACCAAAACACTTGCAGCAATTTTGTTGGTTGCTGCACTGTGTACCGCCTGGTTTGTGGGGCTGCACCGTCTGCTGGATGCCACCAACCTGGATCAAACGATGGGTCTGGGGGTGCGAATTGTGGTGCTGGCGATTGTGTTCTGCCTGCCGGGTGCCATCACCTTCAGCTTTGCCACCCCACTGACCATTAAACTGCTCCTGCCCGATGTGGGTAATGCCGGCCGCATTGCAGGTTTTGTTTTCGCTTTGAGCACGCTTGGCTGCCTGCTGGGGAATTATGTCACTGGCTTCTGGCTGCTGGCATCCTTCCCGCTGGATCAGATTACGTGGTGGGTGACTGGTATCCTGATAGCACTTGCTGTTGCTTGTTATCTGATGAACTGGCACAAAGATCAGACCCTATCCACCACGCCTTCGACGACAAAATCATCGGAAAGTGTGCCGCAAAGTGATCTGCTGGGATTTCGCAAACAGCCTTCACGTGCTTTTGCCGTGGTGTTTCTCGCCAGCTTTTGTGGAATGTCGCTGGAATTGTCCGGCATGCGGGTGCTGGCCCCCACGCTCGGGGTATCGTTATATTCCTGGACAGGGATTATTGGTGTGATGCTGGCAGGCACCGTGCTTGGGAATTACACGGGTGGCATTCTGGCCGACCGTGGTGCCACCGTAGGCATTCAACGAATCCTGACAATTTTCTTCCCAATACTGATGGCTGCCATTGCACCCGTGCTGGTGCGGTGTGGTTTCCCCAATTCTGCCCTTGGTAATGCGATTGCGTTCGACAAACTGCTGCATGTACCTGAAGTTGATGGTTGGTTTTCTTACAACCCCACCGTGCTGGTACGTATTGCTGGTGCTGTTCTTGGTTGGCTTTGTATCCGATTTGCCATCAAGAACGATCCGAAACCGTATGGTCGTGCCTTAAACCTGCTTTTATTCGGCGGTTTTTTAGCAGCAATTTTCAGCCATATGTTTGTGCATTCGCTGGCAAATATTATTGAAAACGAAAAACTGCTCGATCTCCCCAAAACCAGTTTAGGAAGTGCGTTTATTTATATTCTGGGCTTTGTGGTGGGTGCGTTAATTACGCTGGCACTCTTTTATGATGTGAATCGCAAACCCTTATCCTTCCAACCCAATAGTATTCTGGGTGCTTGTCTGCTGCTGGCCGCAGCAATGTGCGTCGGGGTAATCATTCTGCAAATTGTGTTCAATCGGGTGAACAATCTGTTTGAAGTCTTTAACGCACCGGATATTGTTACGCGGGTGCTGGCCTGGACCTTCGCATTGTTTTTCCTGCCGATGTTTGCTCTGGGCACCATATCACCACAAGTGATCCGGTTGACCATTCGCGATGTTGGCAGTGCCGGACGTACTGCTGGTACGGTGTATGCATGGTCCACCACCGGGGCGATTGTGGGCACCTTTGTTACTGGCTACTTTTTGATCGATCTGCTGGGCACCGGCCGAATCCTGATGATTCTTGCCATTCTGCTGACGGTTGTTGCAGTGATTGTGGGGCAGCAGTGGAAGACGGTGGTGCTGCTTTTCGCTGCCAGCATTGTCGGGATTGGTTCGTTTGTTGGCATTATCTTTTATGGTGGTCGGCCTAACGACAGCGAATTGGTCTACTACGAAGAAACCAAATACTTCCTGATCGCTGTTCGGCACGAACAGGATCCCCCTGTTGGGCGGGGCAGTAATTATCGCTTTATGTCGCTGGATCAATTGATTCACTCTTTTGTGAATGTGGAAGACCCGGACTATCTGGGTTACGAACATGAAATGATTCAGGCTGAATTTATTCACCAGGCCCGCGTCGCAAGCAAAGAACCTGCACGTACCTTAGTAATCGGTGGGGGTGGCTATACCTTCCCACGTTATGTCAATTCCACCATGCCCGAAGTGCTGCAGGATGTGGTAGAAATTGACCCTGGTGTCACGGAAGCAGCCCACGTGGCGATGGGCTATCCACGCGATACGCGGGCGAAGTCTTACCATATGGATGGTCGACAGTTCATTCGCGAACGGGCACCCGCTGGTCACTATGATGTTGTCATTCAGGATGCGGTGAATGACCTTTCTGTGCCATACCATCTGATGACCAAAGAGTATTTTGCCCATGTGAAGAAATCGCTGAAACAGGATGGCGTATTTCTGCTGACGCTGATTGACAGCATCGATCGTGGGGAGCTGTGGGCAGCAGCGTTCCGCACCATGCAGGCAGAGTTCCCTTACGTCTATATGCTGCAGCCATTTGAAGTAATCGATCGCAAATCGAGAATTGTATACGTAATTTACGGTTCCACGCAGCCACTGAATGAAGAGAAGCTATTCAGTGCGGTGCAGCAATTCCGCCTGCCGGGCACAGAGCAAACCAAGCCACTGGTTACCAAAACGATTCCAGCGAATGTCCTGCAAGAAGCATTAGATAACAAAAAGCCGATCGTGCTGACCGATCAGTACGCACCGGTGGATAATCTGATGCTGAATATCTTCCGCCTGCGGGTAGAAGATTTCGATAAAGACCCGAAAAAGCCGTAGCGGGCGTTGGAATTACGTTCATCCCTGGCATGAATTGTAAGCGAAGCCACCCCACCATGCCGATAAAGCATTCATCGGCTTCTGCCGGAAATGGTGCGAAAAACGCGGTGCTCCGAAGTAATCTTATTGCAAATCAAGACTGCAAGAACGTGATATCAATGATGCAATTCGGGTCGTTGTTAAGTTCGGTTGTAACAATTCCTTCGTAGGTAACACTGACTTTCAACCCATACCAGCACGCAGTGGGGTCTTCCTTTCGAACTTTCCAAATTTCCCTAAACAAGTTCTTCATATCACGAGAGGTATAGATTCCGTGGAGTTTCTCGTTTGGTAAGATAATACGTAACTTTCCACTAAATCCTTCCGCATCAGCAAACCAACGCACATCTACGAAAGCGGAAAGCCAAGCAGGTTCTTCAGGCATTTTGTGCCTTAGGGATTGTTGCAAGGGGAATTCCTTATCTGCCTCAGCTTTGATTAGTCCACCAAGTTTCTGAATCAGATTTTGGTAGGTATCCTGGAAATTATCTGACACTTTTTACTCCGATTGTTGAGCGATTCAATTAGCTTGCGCGATGATTAATCGACTGCTTATTCTGTAAATACTTGCGTTGAGAGAAACTTTTTTATGAAATTTTCCCAAATTCGAATCAGTCTGCTCTGATCAGTGGGGTATTTTTCACGCGTATTGACCACAGTAGCTCCTGGTTGGGATATTTACTATCTGGAGCAGCAATGGATCACCGAACCACCCCACCATGCCGATAAAGCGTTCATCGGCTTCTGCCGGAAGTGGTACGAAAAACGCGGTGCCTCGAAGGAATCTCTTAGAACTCACGACTGCAAGAACGTGATATCTATGATGCAATTTGGGTCGTTGTTAAGTTCGGATGTAACAATTCCTTCGTAAGTTAAACTGACTTTCAACCCATACCATTTAGCGATATTGTTCGCTTTTCGAATGTCCGATAATTTCATGAATATTTTCTCTATTTCGGTAGTGGTCGCTAACGAATAAAGGTTTCCAGAAGGTAAAACTGCACGGAGTTTAGCACTCCAGCCTTCCGCATCAGCGAACCAACGTACGTCTACGAAGGCGGAATTCCAAGCTGGGCCATTTGACTTCTTGCTGTCCTTAACTTTCGGCAATGACAAAACCTTGTTGACCTCGTCTCGCACAAGCTGACCGAGTTTCTGAACCAGTTGCTGGAACTTTTCCTGTATATTTTCAGACATATTACTAGATTCCAATTTGCAAGTGTGGTTATGTTGTTTGGGCAACAAGTAATATATTCTCCAGATATTGCTTTTGTTGCGTGTTTAACTGCTGGTCGCTGTTTTCGAAGCTCAAAGAAAATCGAACACCTCGAAGTGTAATCATGATGTCGAACGACGAAGGTCTTAGTTCTTCATTCCCCCGAGTAATTCAGAATGATGAAGATATTGCTGGCCGCATTATGAAACCGCTTCAGTGAGAATGCGATCCCCAGGCACCAGATCGCGGGCGGCTATCCAGCCTTTATCATAGGCAAAGAATGGGAGTTTGTGCGTGGTGCGAATCACCTGCCCACCGACGTGCAGGCTGTGCAAAGCCGGAAGGCTTTTTCGAATTGTCAAAGATCAAAACCAAAGCATGGAATTATTTCCACGCTATATTAATATATCCTCGAGCTTTTCGATTTTGAAAATTTTCTTCTCGCCGGGAGGAGATTGTGCGGAAATTGGCTGTCACAACTGCTTATTCTGTAGATACTTGCAGTGACGAAAACTTTTTTGTGAAATTTTCCCAAATTTGAATCAGTCTGATCTGATCAGTGGGGTTTTTTCAAGAGATTGACTACCGTGTCCCCGCTGGGATAGCCCGAGCGACAGTGACAGGAATGGATCACCGAGCCACCCCACCGGACGATTTCGCCCAGATGTCAACTGCAGATCAGTAACACCGCTTCCGTGGTGCGTTCAGTGGGTCAATTTTTGCTGCCCGTCGTTGTTTGCGGGAGTGTACTTTTTTCGCAGTTTTGCGAATCACTGCAGATTTAATTGTTGTGGAACCGTGGTCTCGAAGCTGAATTGCTTTCGTCATGATGTTTCCCCATTGAAATGGCGACATCAGTTAGACAAGTGTAGTTGCCGCACGGTTCGCTTTTGAGGAATGATTAATATTTTCTCAGATTCGATCGCGCATCAGACGGGCCACTTCGGCACAATCTTTGTCCCCACGGCCAGAGAAACAGAGCACCACATTCGCAGTGGGGGGTAAGCTGGCGGCAATTCGCATGGTTTCCACCACCGCGTGGGCTGTTTCCAGTGCGGGTAAGATCCCTTCCAGCCGGGAACAGAGCGAAAAGGCATCCAAAGCCTCATCATCGCTCACGCTGCAGTAATCCACGCGGGCACTGTCTTTCCAGTAGCTGTGTTCCGGGCCGACAGCAGGATAATCCAGGCCAGCAGACACCGAATGAACATCGGCAGTCTGGCCATCATCATCCTGCAGCACATAAGTGAAGGTGCCGTGCAGCACCCCAGGCTGACCGTGGCTCAGCGTGGCTGCGTGCCCACCCAGCAGGGAATTGCGGCCACCAGCTTCCACGCCCACCAGTCGGACCTGTTCATCATCCACAAACGGGTAGAACATGCCAGCGGCGTTGCTGCCACCACCCACGCAGGCCACCACCACATCGGGCAGGCGATCCAGTTGTTCCAGGCACTGCTGGCGGGTTTCCAGACCGATCACCGATTGGAAATCACGGACCATCATTGGAAATGGGTGGGGACCAATTGCAGAACCAATGATGTAATGGGTGTTTTCCACCGTTGCCATCCATTCCCGCATCGCCTCGTTCACTGCATCCCGCAAGGTTTTGCTGCCTGATTCCACCGGAAACACTTCCGTACCCATTGCCCGCATGCGGAAGACGTTTAATTCCTGGCGGCGAATATCTTCCGAGCCCATGTAAACACGGCAGGGAAGGCCCAGCAACGCGGCTGCAGTGGCACTGGCGACGCCATGCTGGCCAGCACCAGTTTCGGCAATGATGCGCTGTTTGCCCATTTTTTTGGCTAACAGTGCCTGCCCAATGGCATTATTGATCTTGTGGGCACCGGTGTGGTTCAAATCCTCGCGTTTCAAAAAAATCTGTGCCCCACCTGCTTCTGCAGTCAGGCGTTCTGCAAAGTAGAGACGGGAAGGTCTGCCCACGTAATCGTGCAGGATCTGGTGAAAACGTTTCTGGAACTCGGCATCTGATTTCATCTGCTCGTAAGCTGCCGTCAGTTCTTCCAGAGCAAACATCAGAGTTTCCGGCACAAAACGCCCACCAAACTGGCCAAATCGACCACGTGCGTCCGGCACCAGGTGGGGAGAGGTTGCTATCGACATTCAAACACTCATTAGGTTGTATGGTTATCTTGCTGTCTGGGCGGTCTTATTTTGTTATTTTAGCCACCTCTGCCAACAAACCAATGAAATCCGCAGAATTGTGTCGCGATCAGGAAGGTGGGCGATTTCTCCAGGCGCCCTGTCCTATACAATAGTTAGGAAAACTTACGTAACAATCGAGTTGTTGATCGATGCATTTTCAGTTTGTGGTTGGCCCACCAGTGACCGGCCTGCCAACGCAGGCTCCCATGCCGCCTGACGAATCGACGCCGTTATTGCGGGAACTGATTCAGATTCAGCGGGAACAACTTGCCTTGTTGCATGCCACCCAGTTGCACAAACATCAGAATGCCCGCTGGCAGGCATTGCTGGAACGGTGGTCTGCCGAATTTCCTGAAATTGGCCTCTCCTGTCAATCGGCGTTGCCTCAGGTGGAGCGGGCATTTCTGGGGTTGATCGAGGATATGACCAGTTACCTGCTGGAAAATGATCGTGCGGACTCGCTGGATGAGTTCACGCTGGCAGAATTTCTGGACAGGTATGGTTCCCGCATTGGCCAATTGGGAACACTGCTGAATGTACTTGGCCCAATCTCGGAAGCTGCACGCTCAAAACAGCAGTAACGTTCTTCATTCGATTCGCACCGTTAGACGATCCCTTGCGAGTATTCAAGGAGTTACCATGGAAGTAACCACATCTGATTTATTGCCCATCCGTGAAAAATATTCGCAGGGGATGTACCTGCAGGCATATGAGCTGTCGAAACAATTCGGCCCACTGGAACAGTGGGAAAATACCCCCGCACGCCTGATGGGTGGGCGGATTGCCATTCAACTTGGTGGCAATCGGCTGGGGCGAAAGATGCACCTTCAGGCGTGGAAAGACACCCCCACGTATCCGGAAGCAATCTACTACCATGCTCGCTATCGGCTGGAGCAGTTCGGCCCGTTTGCGTGCTGGAATTTCATGCGAACGTTTACCGAAGACGACTGGTCGATTGCCCCACCTGATATCCGTGCGGACTGGTACGCACTGCACGCCTATATTTGTGGGCGGCTGCGGGATTTTGAACAGGCAGAACGCTGGCTGAACAAAGCCGATACGCTGTGCCAGGACCGTGCCTGGTTTGATGTGGAAAAATCGGCCGTGCTTGAGTTTCAGGAAAAATATGAAGAAGCCCTGGAAGTGGCCCGTCATTCACTTCAGTTGGTTCCGAACTTCCGCCCTGGGGTGCAGTCCGAATGCCATCTTCTTTTGGTGTTAGGGCGTACACAAGAGGCCTTAGAGCGGCTGAGGGAAGCTTCGCAGGCGATTGAAAGCAGCATCCTCTATGCCCACCTGGCTGCGGTGCAGATGGAACTGCGACATTTCCACGATGCGCGGGCAACCTACGAAAAATTTGTGCAGTTTTCTCCACTGCTGGATCGGGAAACCAAAAAATGGACTGCGGCACGTCTGGCCGATGTCGCCTACTATTGTGGGGATTTTTCCACCGCACTGGAGCAGTGTCCACATGCCAAAGATGAATTTTACGATGATCTTGCAAAACAACTGCCTTTAGTCAGCCAGCCAGAGCACTACCACGTGCGGATACCGTGCCTGACGCTGGGCGAAATGCAGTACCCTTCCCCACTGGATGTGGGCGTGCGCTATTGGCTGAATAAACAGGTCAATTGCCCACAGGAAGTAATTGCCAGCGACGGCCTGCCCGATGTGCGCGAACGGGAATGGGTTGAGGCACAGGGCCTGGTGTGCCGCGAGTTCCGATTTGCGCCCGAAATCGCCAAAGATTTACTTTCACGTGGGCTGCCATTCACCTTAACACTGTTTGATGGTGGTTACGGCCACCCGCACCTGGTGGTGGGGGTCGACATGGTGCGGCAATCGTTGCTGTTCCGTGATATTTATGAGAATCGCGACAATGAAGCATCGTTCAAACTATTAAACGAACGTTATCAGGGCACCGGCCCACGTGGTTTGTTGTTTGTCCCACCAGAAAAGGTGGGGGAACTGGAAGGGATCGAGTTTCCAGACGGCAAAGAATTAGAAAAACTTCATCAGTTGCAGCTTGCACTCCATCAGCACCGACGTGCTGAAGCAGTAAGCATTTACGACGAATTGCGTGCGGAATCTGCCACCCACCTCGTGACACGATTGGCACGACTGGCACTGGCTCGTTACGATGCCCACCCGGTGCTGATGGATGATGCGATCGACGCACTGCTGACGTTGGCACCCAACGATTCGGCATACCTATCAGTAAAGTTGAACACCTTACGGGAACTGAGCCGCAAAGACGAACGCCTGCAACTGGCCCAGAAACTGGCGTTATCGCCCAAAGTAGACCCCAGTTTCTCCCACCAGTACGTGCACATTGCCCTGGCCGATCCGGAATTACTGCCCGATGCAGAAATGGTGATGCGTCGAACGATCCGCAAACGTCCTTACTACCCAGGTGGGTATTATCTGTTGGCCAATGTGCTGTGGGAACGTGGCGAATTCGATTTATCGCGGGAGGTTTATCGCTTTTCGGCAGCACTGGATGACCGCGATGATCAATTCTGCGAATCGTACTATCGGGCCTCGCGAGCCACCAGTCACAATAAAGAAGCCTTGCGCTTTCTGGAACACCGCTACCACCGCACTCTGGGTAGGTGGTCCGCACCTGCCCGCGTCTATTTTTATGCTCTCAGTGAAGAAGGCGAGATGGACGAGGCGTTCGATTGTCTGCGCCGAGTTTGGGAGCCAAATCAGGAAACGGAAGCCACTCCTCCAATGGCCACAAATGCCAGCGAAGTGGGTGATGTGATTCTGTTTGCTGCCGAAATGCACACCAATTACAACGATGCGGAAACGGGTGAGCAGTTACTGGAACTGGCAAAAAAATTCAGCAATCGGCTGGCCATTGCCAAGGTAGAAACCCGCATTGAAATGACCCGATTGCATTTCAGTCGTTGTCAGGCGATCTGGAACGAAATTCTTGCTGCAGAACCACTTTCGAACGAAGCCCACCGCAATGTGGCACGGTTGATTGCCGATCTGCGAAGTCGTGATGAAGCGATCGAATGGCTGAAAAGTTACATCCAGACCTTCCCCCACCATTATCCATTACGGCAATTGCTGATCGACTGGCTGCGTGGGGAAACCGTGGCCCAGGGGGTGCGTCCACCAGCAGAGACGGTCATTCGGGAAATGATCGAGCAGTGCCCCACCGATGCCTGGATTCATCGCGAATTGTCGCTGCATCTGGCAAATGCGGGCTTTCGTGAAGATGCTCTGGTCGCACTGGAAGAGGCGAAACGCCTGGAGCCAGACAGCCCATCGTACTTTTACACGCTGGGACATGTCCTTACCCGCGCAGACCGGATTGAAGAAGCGAGGGAGGCCTATCAGGAAATTATTCGCCGGTCGGTGGACAATGATATTGCTATCGCGGAACTACTGACATTGTCGCCAGGTGATGAAGAGAAGAAAAATGCCATTGAATTTGTAGCAGACCAGTTTCAACTCCAGCAGAAATATGGTGAAGGAATTCTCACATTTCGGGATACCGCCTCCCAGGCTGGGGATGTGATTGAACCGGATGAACTGCTGAAAATTGTGCAGCAGGCATACGATGAATACCCCGAAGTGTGGCAGACCTGGTCGGCGTTGAGCCAGCAACTGGTGGATGCGGAACGGATAGAAGAAGCCCACCAGGTGGCACTGGAGGCGGTAGAACGCTTCCCATTACTGCCACGTCTCTGGAAAGAGCTGGCAGATATTCGCAAACGGCTGGGCAAAATTGAAGACCAGATTGCCGCCCTGCGACAGGCGGTCATTACCGCACCTGGCTGGAGTTATGTGGCTCGGGAACTGGCTGATCTGCTGGAAGTCCATGGTGATAAAGAAGAAGCACGGGCCATTCTGGAACAGGCGGTTGCCCGCAACCCGATTGATCCTGGAAACCACGGTTATCTGGCAGACCACCTCTGGAAAATTGATGAACCGGAAGAGGCATTACGACGCCAGGAAATCTCTGTAACGCTTGATCCTGGTTACGATTGGGCCTGGCGTACCCTTGGCGAGTGGTGCGACGAGGTGGGCCGTTCGAACGATGTGGTGGAAATTGCCCGTCGGGTCACCAAAGCGAAACCCGGCGACCCACGTGGCTGGCTGGCACTGGCACGCTGGCTTTACAATTCCGACCAGCACGAAGAACTGCTGCACGCACTGGATCGGTGCATCACTCTCAACCCACGTGGAACGGATGGCCACGACCTGAAAGCGGAACGGCTGGCAGAATTAGGGCGGTTTGATGAAGCCAAAGCTGCCGCCCTGCCGGATGTGTACGACAACGACATCCCGATTCTCCTGCAGGGGCGTGCAGCCTGGGTAGAAGCGAAGCGGGGGGATCTGATTACGGCCTGTCGCGAAATGCAGGCACTGGTTGCACTGGAGCCCACCTATTACTGGGGCTGGCAGCAACTTGCGGAGTGGTACAATCTGTTAGGCCGATCGGAGGATTTTCTGGAAGCGGCCAACAAAATGGTTTCTTTACGGCCAGACAATCCGTTCGCACTGACTGCACGTGGGGAAGCCCGCATGCAGAACGAAGACCTGGAGGGTGCCAAAGAGGATTTTCGTGCTTCGATGCATCTGGACCCGAATTATACCTATCCCGGGATGTTGCTGTTCGATGCTTTAATGGAAGATAAGGATTATGGTGCTGCGCGTGGAACGCTGGCGATTCTGGATGAAAATGCAGGGAGCAGTGGGCGACCATACGTGGTGGCCCGTTACGTCCAGCTTTATGCACGGTCGGGCGAAAAGGATGATGCTTTTGATGAATTTGAAGAGGTAATTACGCTGCCATGCGAATCTTCGTGGCCGATCAGCTCTTCGGCAGCAGAATTGCGGAAAGCTGGCTGGCAGGAGCATGTGGATGGCCTGTTGAAGCACAAAATACTCACTACAGATAATTTCCAGACCCCCTGTCTGCTGGCCTGGCTCGATAGCCCGATGGGCACTGCAGCCACCATGGAAGAACGTCTGGAAGTAGTGCGACGTGTCATCAAAATTCACCCCACCTATGTCACAGCACATGACCTGAAGGCAGAATTGCTTTGTCAGTTGGAACGATTTGATGAAGCGCTGGCGGCCTGCAAGCCGGAAGCCTTAGAAGACCAACTACCGATGATGCTGCTTGGGCGGGAAGCATGGATTTATGCCCAACGGGGGAATCGCACCGAAGCAATTAAGAAAATGCGCTTGATTGTCGAAACGGAACCGGATTACGACTGGGGCTGGAAGCAACTTGCTATCTGGTACGACGAAAATCAGCAGCCACAGGAATACCTGGAAGCGGCGGAGCATTGGTCGCAGTTACGCCCGAATGATCCGGTGGCTACATCGTATCTGGCCGATGCCCTGCAGCAAACAGGTGATCGACGGCGGGCGAAAGCCAATTTCCGGAAAGCCTATGAAACTAACCCCGCCTACGCCTTTCCTGGGTTGAACCTGTTTGATTTCCAACTGGATGATGAAGAGTTTGATGCGGCCAGCCTGACATTAACGAAACTTCAGGAGCATGTCGGTGGGCCACAGGTACAGTTGCGGCAGATTCAGTTGTTGGCACGCCAGAAAAATGAAGATGAGGCGATGGATGCCCTCTATTCGCTGTTGCTGATGGAAGACGCACCAAACTTTATGCTGACCAGATCGCTGGATGCTCTACGGACAGCAGGTTACCATCGCAGCACCCTGGCGTTGCTGGCGGAAGCAATGGAAGACAACGATATCCACCCCGCCACCGGCCGACTGTGGGTGGAAGAATCGATGAAACTGGACGACTGGGCGTTTTGTGAGAAATTATTAACATTTGAGACCGATACCAAAGCCAGCCTGGAGGCGGTGGCGACCTTTCTGGATAACTGTCGCCCACCCCACATGCGGGATAAGTTGTACGAGTTTCTGGAAAAGGCGGGCAGCCGAGTCCGCTCCAGTAATACCATCTGGGCGAAAGTCTCTGCCAGTTTGCTCCGGTTTCAGGATTTCGCCATGATCCGCACGTGGGGTGCTGATTGGCGGGAACGTGATCTCGACGAACAGTGGCAACTACATGCCTATGCCACCGCATTGCGTGTACTGGATGAAACGGAAGAACTGGTTGCAGTCTGCCATTTCGCACTGAACGAACTGGAGGAAGATGGCTATACCACGTGCGATTTTCAGGTGTGGTTGTTGTTCGAAGCTGCGAACAGCGGTAATGTGGAACTGGCAACACAATTACGCGAGGCGATTCAGGAAAATCTGGAAGAAGACGAGGATTACCTGGATTCTGCTGGCAAAATCCTCTATCAGATGGCACTGGGACTGCTGCAGGTAAAACAACAGGGTGGTGGGGCGTTTGGCGTTGCCAAAGCGGACGGTCGTCAGAAATATCTGGAACTGGCTGGCGAAGTGCCACGTCCGGATATGGTGCGATCGTACAAACGCTGGGCAAAAAATCTGGCATCCAGTGCGGGAGGCATTCTGCCACGCTTGTGGTTCTGGTTCCGCGGCAACCCACCGCAGTAGACTGCACGGTAGTTAGAGCGGGTTTCGAGTAACTGTGATCATGGCTGTTTAAGGCTTATTGTCTGTTGGCCCTGAAGGGGCCATTCTGTCAGCCCAGGGTGAGCGAAGCGAGCCCTGGGAAAAGAATTTACCATACCCGCAGCCCTGAAGGGGCCGTTCAAAATGGGTCTGTGTTCTGATTAAATCTGTTAGGTTCATCACTTCGAATTTGAACGGCCCCTTCAGGGCCGAAGATCCGGAATTACTGCGACTGGAAGAACTGAAAACTTTTCGGGAACTGGCGCAAAATGCAACAGCTCGGCTCTATGTGGATTTCAACAACCCCACCCGGTTGCAAAAAGACTCTGCTGCAGAAAGTGACATCGTCGACTGAACAACAGCCTTGAAGGATTTCAAGTGCTACTACTCCTCGCATCGATCTAGCCACCACGGTGTAGCTAAGAACAAAACAACTTCATGAAGCAAAAACAATTGTTACTGTCTATTTCATTGTTGCCATTACTTGAGCATCCGTTATTTCTTGGCATCCCGCTCTTTTAGCCATTTGACAAACTCGGCAAATTGTGGTGACTTGACGAACTTGGCATAGGTTTCTTCGTCACGAAGCGATGCTTCAGTTATTTCAATGTCAAGTTCAAGAATGATTATTTGAAGAAAATTCAGAGTGTCTTCATGATTGCCTTCCTCTAAGGCCACCTGAATCCTCTGCCAATATGCATCTTCGAGAGTTGGCTCCAATTCTATCGCTTTTTCATATGCAGCCTTGGCCTCTTTTAACTGCTTGTTCTCTAGAAATGCGTTACCTCTTAGTGTATACAAAAACGGGTCGCCACCAATCGATTTTTCAAGCCGATCAATACACTGAAAAAGGCCTTCTTGATTTTTCTTCAGAATATAGTAATCGATCAGAATGATGTCGAGTGATGGATCATCGGCATATTTTTTGCGGTATGTTTCAAGCAGTTGAAGATATACTTCGTCTTCTAATTGTGCACCTGCCCGCAATGCATGGAACAATACAAGTTTGTTCTGCTTTACTGAAGGAGATAATTGTTGATAAGTTGCGTAAGCTTCTTGATGGCGATTGTTATCAATGTCCGATACCATTGTTTTAATTTTTGGTAGGCTGTTGACTAATTCCTGGTCTGCCTTGTTTATTTTTGCAAAGAGATCTCTTCTCGATCCAGCCAAGATCTGAATAAATAATCTTCTGAGCACCTGGCTAATGCTTTCCCCTGCATGGACAAGATAAATATCTTCTGCAGCAACGGTGCCATCTGGATAGCGTGCAAGTGTAAATCGCCAATATGCCAATCCTTCATCGCCAGAAATTCTAATCAAAAGTTGTTGCTGACCTGCAATCGTTCGAAGTCCAAGAGATGTAAGTATTTCTCCATTCTGTACTTGTGTAATCAACTGTTTTACCAATACTCCACTTCCCTTAACAAATCCTGCCTTGATTTCCTGTTGAATCTGTTGTGAAATCCCCAAATCACTAATGCATCGCTCACACAAACTATTAAAGCGTAATAGATCTTCAGCAGCTTTTTGATCTGCATTGCGTATAGCTTCTTCGAGTTTTCTGCCAAAATCAAGGTATTCCTCATCCGTAGGTGGGGGGCCAGAAGAAACTACCGATGGGGCGGGGCTGACATACTTGTAATCTTCTTTTGCCTGTTTTTTACAGCCACCGATCAGGCTGAAAATGATTAACAGGGCCACTGTAGTGGGCCAGGAGGAGCGCTTCATCGGCTGTCCTTAAGGTTGTGTGCGATGTTTGAATTTCCCCATTATGGCGGGAATCAACCCCTGTTACAAGCAGTTTTCTGGAAATTCAACTGTTGCACTCCACCATGGGGCACATCCAGAAAATGAATTAATCCTCATTTTTCATTTTCTCATTTCTACTCCCTCATTGTTCAACGGTCGGGGAAATTGTAAGCTAACCGATACTCGTTTCAGGTGCGTATGATGGGTTCGGACCGATATGTGCGGCGGCAGGATCAGTTGATCCAATTATTAAAAGAGCGTCAGACCAAGTGCCTGCTGGTGACGCACACACCCAATATTACCTATCTTACCGGCTTTACCGGCGACTCCAGTTTCCTCCTGGTGCACACCGATCATCGGCCAATTCTCATTAGTGATCAGCGCTTTACCGTGCAGATTGCCGAAGAATGCCCCGACCTCGAAGCCAAAATCCGTGGGCCACAGCGAAATACTTATCAGGAAACGGCCGATCTCCTGAAACTCTTACAGATTCAGAACTTAGGTGTGGAAAGCAGCATCACATTTGCCAGTTGTGAGCTGCTGAAAAGCCTGGTCCCTGCGTTGCAGCTTCACCTGTGCAGTGGGGCGATCGAACAGTTGCGGGCGATCAAAGATTCTGCGGAAATCGAACTGATCCAGACCGCTATTCAAATTGCGGAGGCAGGTTTTCAGGCGTATCGACCGATGATTCAGAATCGGGATACCGAAAAAGATCTGGTGAACCTGCTGGAAATGCTGATGAAACGCGTCGGGGCAGATGGTCCCGCATTTCCCATTATTGTGGGGATTGGTGAACGTTCGGCGTTGCCCCACTGTCCGCCGAGCAGCAAAGTGGCCAGCAGTTCCGGCTTTTTATTGACCGACTGGGGTGCGAAGTACCACGGTTATCACAGCGATATTACCCGTGTTTTCCGACGCACCGGTGGGGAAATCAGCCCCACCGATCTGGCACGGATCGAACAGATTTACAATGTGGTGCACGAAGCCCAGCAACGCGCAATTAACAAATTATACCCCGGCACCCATGTGCGGGAAGTGGATCAGGCGGCACGTGGCTGGATCACGGAGCAAGGCTTCGGCGAGCAATTTAATCACGGTTTAGGCCACGGAATCGGGCTGGAAATTCACGAAGCACCGTCCATTCGATACAATTCCGAAGATATTTTACAGGCGGGAATGGTGGTCACCATTGAACCGGGTATCTATCTTGAAGGTTTCGGTGGTGTGCGAATTGAAGACGATGTCTTGATCACCGAAGACGGTCCACAAGTATTGACAAAACTGACAAAATCGTGGTCTGATTTGTGGTAAAATCGCAATTAGAGGCGAGTTATGGCGAATGAGCAACCAGCGGAACAAAGTCCCTTTCATGTGGCACGGATCCAGTCGCTGGTCGAGTTAATGAAAGAATTCGATCTGAATGAGATCGATTTAAACGATGGCGAACAACGTATCCGTCTGCGACGTGGGGCACGACTGGTGGCAGCACCTGTTGCAGCCGCACCAGTAGCCACGGCACCTGCACCCGTTGTGCCCACAGCAACGGCAGTGCCTGCAGCAGCACCAACGACACCAGCTGGGCGGAAGCTGATCGAAATCAAGAGCGAACTGATCGGCACGTTTTATGCCAAGCCCGCACCGGACAAGGACGATTACGTGAAGGTGGGCTCTCGTGTTTCTCCCGATACCGTGGTCTGCCAGGTGGAGGCCATGAAGATTTTTAACCAGATCACCGCGAAATGTTCCGGCACCATTGTGGAAGTGTGCGTGCAAAATGCGGAATTTGTTGAGTTTGACCAGGTTCTGTTCCGTGTGGAACCAGACTAAATCAACAAAAGCATCCCAAAATAGATCAAAACACTTATGTTTCAACGCATCTTAGTTGCTAATCGTGGTGAAATTGCCCTGCGGGTGATCCGTGCCTGTCGTGATATGGGCATCAGCACCGTCGCTGTGTATTCGACCGCAGATCGGGATGGCACCTGGCTGAAGCAGGCAGATGAAGCAGTTTGCATTGGTTCTGGCCCCGCCTCAGACAGTTATCTGAAAATTAACCGGATTATTGCCGCCGCTGAAAAAACCAACGTCGATGCGATCCACCCTGGGTATGGTTTTCTGTCGGAAAATGCCGAGTTTGCCCAGATCTGTCGCGATTGCAACATTGAATTTATCGGCCCACCCGCCGATGCGATGAGCCGCCTGGGTAACAAAAACGCTGCGAAAGCGATTGCCCGCGAAGCAAAAGTCCCACTGGTGCCTGGTTCCGATGGGCTGATTACCGAAGAAAACGTCGCACTGGATGTGGCAAAAACAATCGGCTACCCCGTACTCATTAAAGCTGCCGCAGGTGGGGGTGGCCGTGGCATGCGGGTTGCCCGCAACGATGGCAGCCTGTTTGCAGGTTTGCAATCGGCACGTCAGGAAGCGGAATCGGCCTTCAAAGACGGTTCCGTGTTCATTGAAAAATATCTGGAACAGCCCCGCCACATTGAAGTGCAGCTACTAGGTGACAAGCACGGCAACGTGGTGCACCTGTTTGAGCGGGATTGTTCGCTGCAGCGTCGGCACCAGAAACTGGTCGAAGAATCGCCCGCACCTAACCTGCCCACGAAGGTGCGGGACAAAATCTGCGATGCAGCGGTGCGTCTGGCAAAAGCTGCAGGTTATTACTCTGCAGGCACTTGCGAGTTTCTGCTCGATAAAAACAATAACTTTTACTTCATCGAAGTGAACTCGCGGATTCAGGTAGAACACCCCGTTACTGAACTGGTGACTGGCATCGACCTGGTGCGGGAACAGATTCGAATTGCTGCGGGCGAAAAACTGCGTTTCAAACAGTCCGAAATTGTTCAGCGTGGCAGTGCCATTGAATGCCGCATCAATGCCGAAGACCCCAATAATAACTTTCAGCCTTCTCCGGGTTTGATTACCCACTGGTTTGCCCCAGGTGGGCCTGGAATTCGCCTCGATACCCATGCCTGTACGGGTTATCGCGTGCCACCCAACTACGATTCGCTGGTAGCCAAATTACTGGTGCACCAACCCACGCGGGCAGAAGCATTTGCCGTCATGCGACGTGCGTTGGCCGAGTTTATTGTGGAAGGGATCAAAACCACCATCCCGATTCACCAGAAGATTTTTCAGACATCGGCCTTTATCGACGGGCAAGTGGATACCACGTTCATTGAGCGGGTGTTCTATAATCAAGTCACCGAACCTGGAAAGAGTTAACCGACGATTCCATCTCTCCGGATCGTCAATGTTGTGGACAAATCAGCTATGGAACCGATCGATCGCACCCGCATCTATGAATTAATGAATAAATATTCATTTTCTGGGGCGACGTTGCGGTCGTTCCGGGTGCAGCACCGCAGCAAAAGCCAGCTAAATGCTACTTTGGTGATCAGTTTACTGAACAAAAATCGCACCAAGCGGTATCGGTTGAAGATCGTATTCTTCAATGTGGTGGAATTTCGCTTTCAAAAACGTCCCAACTCCAGCCTGAAACGCATCAGCGATGTGCGAATGGCGTTCTTTAATGAGCAATTCTTCATGAATTTGGATCCGTATGAAGAAATCGGGTTACCCACCGTCGCCGATTTTCGCAATTCCGACGCCTTCCTGGGCAGCGAACGTGCGGAGTATGAGCTGGAAGAGATCCTGAAGAAGTAGGGGAATGCAGTATATCGAGGATATCAAAAAGGAAAAATATTCTGGTAATCAAGCTGTTTTCCTAATAGTATATAACTTCACTAGAACATCACACAACCTTGTTAGTCGAAGTCAAGCAATGCCATATTGCCATCAAGAGATTAACTTGTGAAATCCTTAACTGGTCTCGAATCATGCAACTTCATTCTTTTCTGATTAGAAAGCGGCTTGTTTTGCATATGCCACTCATTGGGCTATGTTTAATTGCTGTGAGTTGCTCTGATATATCAACTGATAATTCAGATACTTCTTCTATTTCTACAACTAACAACAGTAATAATGAAATAAGTAACGGCAGAAGCAGTAGTAGAGCTATAAAACCACAGAAAAAAGTCGAATTTTTAACGTTTGGTGCAAAATGGTGCGCAGTTTGCCGAAATGTGCCTGCGCAATTAGAACAATTGCGAAAAACGTATCCAAAATACTCGTTCACATACCTTGATGTAGACGATAACATGAAGTTATCTGAGAAATATAATGTAAATGCATTGCCTTACAGCTTGATCATTTGTGATGGAAACGTAGTTGCAAGAATAAAGGGGCTTATTCCACTCAATGATTTGACTGAGTTCATAGATAAAACGATAAAAACTCATGAGTGAATATTTGTCTACAGCATATTACTGAACAAGCACACTGTGCATTGCTTCGACAGAGGAACGATGCCATGGGCCGAAGTGAGGGTATGGGTGTCATGAGAAAATTTTCATGAGAATCTGCTCGATTTTTGCTGCAAACCACTTCGCATCGATTTATGCTGGTGCTGCAACGACTGCAGGTTCCAGATATGCAACATCAGATTCTATCAGCCGATCATCAATCACAAACGTCTCTCAGATCTCTGGGTATCATTCCGATCTTTTGTAGTGCCATCGCAATGGTCATTTCAGGCAACTTTTTGCTTTCAGCACCATTGGCAGCAGCAGCAGAATTATTCACTGAGAAACCTGTGGTCTCTCAGAAAGCGGGCAGCACGACAATTCAATTGACGCTGGCCGAAGAAACGGATCTGGAAATAGCGATTGTTAACTCCCACGGTCAGGTGGTGCGGCATCTGGCTGCGGGTGCTGTTGGTAGCAAAGCACCACCGCCAGCTCCACTAAAGCGAGGTTTGACGCAAACCATTGTCTGGAATGGACTTAATGATGATGGCCTGCCTGCCAAAGGTGGGCCGTTTCAAGTCCGCATCCGCACCGGCATGGGCGTGAAAGTAGATGCGGCTGCTGGTGGAGACCCTTACGCCTGGTGGACAGAAGATAGCGGGCAGGGTGATCACGCACAATTTCGCCTGACAGGGCTGGATGCCAAAGCCGATGGCAGCGTTTATCTGTTTGGAAACATCACTCCCTACGGCCTGCCCGCTCTGCGTCGGTATGATGCACGGGGCAACTTTGTCCGCACGGTTTTCCCACCACCTGCCGATCATCAGGCTACCAGCGTCGAGGGGTGGGGCATTAACAAGCGGTCTGACGGCACCTGGACGTTACAGGCAAATTACAGTTGGGGTGGCCACACTTCCGAATGGACACTGATGACAGGCACCAAAGGCAATATCTGGAGTGGGAGACTGGTACCCACGCCAGAACCGGACAAACTGTGCCTCGTTAGCCTGCCATTAGGTGGGAATCGAATGATGTACTTTGGCACCGATGGCAAATTGCCTCAATGGAACCCACAGCCGGCACTGGGTGGGGAGCCACTGCCGGAAAAAGGGCTGATCCGATCATTTTTTACCGCACTCTCGCCGGATGGAAAGCACCTCTATATCAGCGGCATGAGCACGCTGCAGGATGGCTTCTGGCGCGAAGGACAGGTCTGGCAGGTGGATCTGGCAACCAGGCAAACACGCATCTATTATTCACTTGGCGATGACGAGCGGAAAAACCGCACCGCAATTGGCCATTCTGCCGCCTGCCCCTATTCCGCATTTCAGGGTGTGGCGGTTGATCGCGATGGGCGGGTATTTGTTTGCGACCGGATGAACAAGCGGGTGCTGGTGCTCGATCCAAAAGGCAAGGTCATCAGTGAATTGCCTGTTGAAAATCCCGATGCGATTGCCGTCAGCCCCACATCGAAGGCGGTGTATGTTACCACGCGGTTTGGCAATTACAGTGGGAATGGCAAACTGGAACTGCTGAAATTTACGGACTGGACCAAAAAAGCCCCCGCCACCGTGCATGTGCTGTTACGAAATGGTATTGGCAAACGACAGGAATCTTCCCTGCTAACCGTCGTGGAAGACAAAGGCGAAACGCTGGTGTGGGTTGGCTATACCCAACTGCCCGTTCGCATCTACCGCGATCGCGGCGAGAAATTGGAACTGGTCAAAAACTTCTACGAAGCGGGCCCTCAGCGGGCGTTGGATCTGCAGCACATGACACTCGATCCGAAAACGGGCGACCTCTACATTGCCGATTCGCAGGGATTTCTTTCCCGCATGAGAGATTGGAAAAAACCACTGTTTGAACCCTGCATGCTGGATGCAAAAACCCGCCTGAATGCATCAACCATTGCCATTGATACACGCAGTCGGCATCTTTACAGTCGCAATCACTACCGCGATCCGGTACATCGCTGGAACCTGGATGGTGAATATCTGACACCCGCACCTATTGAAGGGTCCAATAATATCATCCCACCGGTAACCTGTGCGTGGGTCTTCACCGGATTGTGGGAACGTGGGATGGCTGCCTGCCCTGCGGGACTGGCCACACTGGGGGTGGTTGTTGATGGCACAGGTGGCAGATGGGATAACTATCAGGGCCCAATTACCTATTTTCGCGCCCATGGTGCAAAGACACCCTGGCCTGCCCAGCCATTTACCGGCATTGGTGGGCAAAGGCCGAATACGGGTGGTATCGCTTTCGACCGCCAGGGCAATCTGTATGTGGGCATTGTTGATATTAAGCCAACCAATGTCCTGCCTGGGTTTGAGAAAGACAAGGATTATCAGGCGAAAATTGGCCGAATCCACAAATTTTCAGCCACTGGCAGCATGGCTTCCGGCAATCTGTTTCCCACGGTGCCTGCAAAAGCATCAACCGTGTACGATATTCAATATGGTCCGCTGATGCATTATCCTCGCTTTACGGTCGATGATTTTGGCCGGATTTACTATCCCAACGGCCTGCTGCCCCAGGTGGGAATCATTGATAACGAGGGGAACAGGATTTTGTCTTTCGGGACATGGGGAAATCGTGATTCTCTAGCTGGTTTACCGGGCGATCTGGTACCCACGAAAGATGTGCCGATGGCCTGGCCAAACAGCGTGGCTGCGGACGACAACTATATCTACGTTTCGGATATTCTGAACGCCCGCCTGCTGCGACTTGCAAAAACATTTTCCAGCACCCAGCTGATCCCACTGAAATAACTCTGTGGGCGATTTCCGTGCGGAGAAACAATAACGCGGAAAATCCGAACTTTCTACTTAATTACCAACTCCTTTTCTCGTTCAGAGATTATCTGACGTGGCTTGGACGTTGCCACAAGGTGATCTACTTCTCTGGAATTTTGACGCGTGAGCATAAATTTTATAGCAGCGAGCGCATATCGGTTACATGGTGAGGAATCGCAGATTGATCAGAGGATAAGCGGTGCCATTTGATATTCGGCAAGTTTCACGCCCAAAGGGGCGTACGACTCGATTGCAATTTCGGGTAACAGTAGAGTCTGAAATCGTATTTGATTCAACATGGGTTGCAGTGCGATTTTCAACAGTACACGAAGCTGAATGGCTCGCAGCAACAATCGACCGACTTGCCCAGATTGGTAAATTCGCAGGGTGTCCTGGCCATCGCAATGAAGTGATACCAGTTTTTCAATTTTACGATTCATTTGACACCAACCATGGGAAAACAGTTGCGGGAATCATGTGTCATGCAGAGTACCTGGATGGCCCATATCGTGGCGGATGCTGGTATTGTCAGGTAGTTTCCGGAGGCACGCAGTTTTTTCATACTGCTGAAACGGCTATCACGCCAAGAAGTGGGTTAGCAGCGATGTGGTTGTGTGAGGTCGTCATTTCCGCAGTGCTGTCTGATGTTTGGCAACGTGGACCGACCCATTGCTGGCAGGATTCTCATTAAAAGTGAGCAAATTTTCATTTATCCTCTTTGGGCACCTGACAACTTCCGCTTGCGATAAATGCCACTTTGCGGTATTCCCACGGTGCGTGGGGGATGCAAAATGCGTAAGTTCTTACTGGGCAATCTCTTATTGATCGTTTGCCTCAGTTCAGGGTGCGTCGAACGTCGCTTCCGAATCGAATCAAATCCACCTGGTGCTCAGGTGCGGATCAATGGGAAGCTGCACGGTCCCACGCCAATCGATATCCCATTCCAACATTATGGCGACTATCATATTGAACTGCTGAAAGGTGGCTATGAAACTCGCACCACGGTGGTTCCGATCGATACACCCTGGTATCAACGCCCACCGATTGACTTTATCAGCGAAGTACTCTGGCCGTGGCAGATTACCGATATTCGCCAGTTGAACTTCGATTTACCACCGAATGTGAACCCCACTGTGGATGAATTGAAGGCGGAAGCAGAAGAATTACGCAATCAGGCAAAAGAAATGCCACAACCACGCCGAGCCCCGACTGAAAAAACAACAACGCCCACACCTGAACCACCCAAATCGTCAGATTTACCCGAATTGCCCAAGGAGCCGTAACGCTGGCCCTATTTTTCCCCTTCAGTGCGAAACAGCAGTGGGGCGAAATAGTACAAATCTGCCTTCCAGACAGCAAAATCGTGCTTGCCTTCCGCATGAACATGCCATTTGTGGTTGATTTTGTTCGATTCCAGATATTTGTGCACGTTTTCACTGATGCGGAATAGCCCGTCGCGGTCGCCGCACGACACCCACAGAAGTTGAAGTTGTTTGTTCGCCTGATCGGACTCTTTCAACAGGCTTTCCGGCCGCTTGGTGTTAGGAGCGGACGAAAAACCGCCCACCCAGGCGAAGGTATCCAGGTTTCCAAGGCCAAAATTGAGCGATTGTCCCCCACCCATCGATAGGCCGGCAATCGCACGTGACTTGCGGTCTTTCAGCACCGAATATTCCTTTTCAATGAAAGGAATCAGATCATTAAGCAAATCTTTTTCAAACGCTGCGAAGGCTGGCGACTGCTTTGGAATGGGGTCACGTGCAGTCAGATCTTTGGCTGCACGGCCGTTGGGCAGCACCACAATCATCGGAATCGCCTTTTTCGCTGCGTACAGATTATCCATGATCACATCGGCCGCACCACCCCGCGACCATTCGTATTCCGTCCCGCCTATGCCGTGCAGGAGATACAGCACCGGGTATTGCTTTTCTTTCGTATACCCAGGTGGGGTGTAAACCTGGGCCTGACGGGTGACTCCCACCGTTTTCGATGGGTATTTCACCAGTTCCAGCTTCCCTTTGGGATTCTCTGGATTCCGAACATCATACCCACGTGGTGGTTTGGCATGCTTTTGAGCAGGATCCTGTGCAATCGCCGCGGATAAGGTCATCGAGAATGCCAGAAGGCAGGAGAGTTGAAATAGCATTGAAAACCACCTTGATTGTGAGTGATTGAGTATCGCATTTCAGAAGGAGTTTGTAAATGAAACACGGATTTTCTCATGAATTTCTCATCGAAGGGCAACAGCTTTGGTTAGCAGCGCCACAATTTATTGCGGCCCACTGAATTGCTGACTTGGCAGAAAAACCACATAATGAGTGGTAACTTTGCCTGATAAAGGCAGTTCAATGGTTTCAAAAGCTGGTATCTACTCTCCCACCAGTATGGCAGTCGAACAATCAAGGTGCGCTAATGAGATTACTATTGTTGGGTTTGCTGTTTGCCTGTACCACGGGTGGGGTGCTGGCACAGCCCAAATCGAGCCGCAAACCAGTGGTACTGACCGATGAGGCCAGGGAAATCCACCGTGAAGCCCTGTTGGTGGATGGCCATAACGACTTGCCGTGGCAATTTCGCTCTCGTTCGGATGGTTCCTTTCGCAAAGTGGATATTTCACAGAACGAAAAAGAACTTCACACCGACATTCCCCGCCTGAAAGAAGGTGGGGTGGGGATGCAATACTGGGCAGCTTACGTGCCCGTAGAACGCTTTAAGGGCCCCACTGCAATCAAATCCACGCTGGAACAGATTGATACGATCCACCGGATGGTTAAACAGTATCCGGAAACTTTCGAAATGGCGGCCACCACAGCCGATATTTACCGGATCCGCAAACAAGGCAAGATTGCCTCGATGATCGGCGTGGAAGGTGGGCACAGTATTGATAACTCGCTGGCGGTTTTACGCACCTATTACGATCTGGGCGTGCGATACATGACGCTGACCCACAGCGAAACGCTGGATTGGGCCGATTCTGCCACCGATGAGGAAAAACATGGTGGATTGACCCCTTTTGGCGAAGAAGTGGTGCGAGAAATGAACCGCCTGGGGATGCTGGTCGATTTATCCCACGTTTCAGCCAAAACGATGCGTCATGCGTTGAAAGTGACACAGGCACCTGTGATCTTCTCTCATTCTTCGGCATTTTCGATTGCCGACCACCCACGGAACGTACCGGACGATGTGCTGAAAATGGTCACCAAAAACCGTGGCGTGGTGATGGTTAACTTTTACAGTGGCTTTATTGTGCCGGAAGCCTCCCGCCTGCGGAAAGAACGAGCCGATGTTGTTCGCAAGTTGAAAGAAGAGTTTCCGGATGAGAAAAAGTTCGATGAAGCCTACCGCCAGTGGCGAAAAGCCCACCCGATCCCACGTGGGGATATCCATGATGTGGTGAACCACATTGAACATATCATTAAAGTGGCCGGTATCGACCATGTGGGGCTGGGTTCCGATTACGATGGTATTGATGCAGTACCAGTACAACTGGAAGATGTGTCGAAGTTCCCACTGATTACCCAGGAGCTACTGAACCGTGGCTATAAGAAGGCAGACATCCTGAAGATCCTGGGAGGCAATGCCATGAGGGTGCTGGAGGAAGCGGAGGCCTTTGCACGAAAGAAGTAACTGTTAAAATTGTGTTGTTATCAATCAAAAATTCTTCTTGGCTGGCTCGCCTTGATTCATGGGAACAGAGCAGAGAAACAGAACCTTATTAAAGAAGGTGCCCAAAATCATGAGCGAAGAATACATAAAAACTGATTGATTAGTATTCCATGTTATTCATCGAGTTGAATCCAGTATGGTCGAATATCCAGACGGTCATTCCTCCAGCGTGACCCGAAGTTTTTGACCAAACTTCGGCATTTGTTCCGCTGGATCCACTTCCACGTGGCATTCCAGCACACGCTCGTCGGTCATCGTCAGTAGTTCTTGTGCATTCGTGGGACGTTTTGGCAAAAACTCGTTGGCCACGAACGTTACTTTTCCTTTCCACTTCACGGATGGATCTTCTTCATCTTCGATGATGGCGATCATTCCCATTTTTACTCGAGAGGAAAATTCCTGAGAGATTTCAATGCGTACAATCAAAGCCTGTTTTGGCAAAAACCAGAAAGCAGGTTCCCGCGTGTGGGGACCAAAGGTGATCCCGTCATGCACAAACGAACGCAGAATCACCCCATCGCTGGGTGCCTTGCAGTCCAGATATTTCAGGGCTAATTTAGCCTGGGCCAACTGCTGTTCTTTGTGCTTGACGCCCAACTTGGCAGAATCGATCGTGGGCTGGGGTGACTGCAGACGCACCGCTTCCTGCTTCCAGCGTGCCGAATCGATCATCCGCTCGGCAGATTGGATCGATGCCAGCGCAGCCTCATATTCTGCTTTAGACTTCTGCTGCAGGTCCAGCAATCTTCGTGTATCTTCAAATTCTGCTTTGCGATTCTTCAGATCTTCTTCGCGAGCCTGGAGTTCAAATTTAGCCGCATTCATGGAAGCATCAAACACCTTCAGGCCGGCTTCTGCTTTCACCAGGTCTACCTTGGCCAGTTCGAGTGCGGTAGTGGCCTGTGCCACCAGCATCTCAGCATGTTCCTTATCCATCGTCAGCAGAGATTGGCCCGCTTTTACTTCTTCACCAGTCTTCACCAACACGTTCAGTGCTTTGGATGGCTGGGGGAAGTTGTCCGGGAAGAGCTTCAGATACGATTGTCTGGTATCGACAAAGCCAATGCATACCAGGCGTTTCCCATTCACCCGTTCTGCTGGTGGTTGCGCAGGTTCACCGGTGCCCGTACCCTTGGCCGCATACAACATGGCCACCACGCTGAACAAACCAACAAGAACTGCAAACATCAAAAAGCGTTTATTGGTCATGAAGGTGACCTCCAGGACTCGACCCCATGGTGGGTGGGAATGGCGGATTCATGCAAGTGACCATCTTCCATCTGGTAATAAGTATCCACGTGCTCCAACAGGCGATGATCGTGGGATACCACGATAATGGTGGAATTATATTCGTGGGCAGCCTGCTGCAACTGATCAATCACCACCTGACCACTGGTCCAGTCCAGTGCACTGGTGGGTTCATCAGCGAAGCAGAATCGTGGACGTTTAATCAAGGCACGGCCAATGGCGACCCGTTGTTTTTCCCCACCGGATAGCTGGGCGGGCTTTTTGTGCTCTTTCCCTTTCAGCCCCAGCAATGCCAGCATTTCATCGGCCCGTTTGCGAGATTCGCGACCGGAAATACCATGGCCCCACCGCAGCACAATTTCCAGTTGCTGCCGGGCACTCAGTGCGGGGAACAGGTTGTAACCCTGAAAGATATAGCCACAGTTTCTCAAACGAAACTGTTCCCGCTGCGATGGACTGAGCTTCCAGATATCCACCCAGCGATCGGCTTCTCTTACCAGCACCTGACCTGCATTGGGTTGCAATAGGCCGGAAAGAATTGCCAGCAGAGTCGACTTACCGGAACCGGAAGGCCCCATGAGCATCGCCACCTGACCTGGGTACAGATCAAGTGAAATCGAATCGATGACGTTTCTCGCCGTGGCACCATCGGTGAAGGCCCGCGTTAAGCTAATGCTTCGCATCGATGGTTCCAGGTCGTCGGTCAACACAGTTGGTCCTCCTGCTGGTTATCGCAGCAGCGACATCGGTTCAATACGACGCACCGACCGTAAGGCAAGCACGCCAGAAACAACAGCCATTAACAAAGTTAATCCACCACACAACGCCAGTAATTCCCAAGGCAACGGAATCTGCACATCAAGCAGATCACCTGCGTAGGCCAGAAGTTGCACGCATGGATAGCCCAGGGCAATGCCAAACAGGCCCACGATAAATGATTGCGCAACCACGGTAACCATAATACGCCAGCGGGGAATACCCATCGCCAGCAGAATGGCATATTCTTTTGCAGAAGCCATCGTGGCAGCGAACAGCGTCTGGCTGGTGATTAACGATCCTACCAGTAATCCCAGCATGGCGGTGTAACCCAGAGCAATCCCCGCCTTGGTTTTAATTAACCAGTGGATACGGGATCGACGGGAGAACTGGTCGGATGTAAACACCGACATATCGTTACGATCCTTGTAAGATTCCTGCAACGAGGCCGCTACTGCGGGAGCATCTTTCGGATCGTGACACCGGATCAGCATGTAAGTCACATGATCCGATGGCGTGGTGCCGCGTAACAGGTTCTTCGCTGTGGGGCGAGAACAGAATACATAAGGCCCTGCAAGACTTTTCAGTCCGTTGGTTTCCCCCACGATACGAACTTTGACACGGTTGATCGTGGCATAATCGCCAATCCCGGTCACGCCCAGGCGTGCCCGTTCGGATTGATCAATAATGATGGTGTTCTCTTCGGTGATCGCATCCCGCAGGGTGGGGGTCAATTCGTTGATGGAACCCATACTGCCATCATCCAGGCAGGAACCAATCAGTACGCACAGTTCCGAACCACCGTCGGGTTTGATCCACGATGCGAATGATTGAAAGTAGGTTTCCACTTCCGCCACACGTGGATCTCCGGCAACGCGGGAAAAATGACTGGTTGGAATCGGTCTTCCCAGGTCAACGCTGAGAACCTCCGGCGATCCAATCCAAACGTCGGCCCGTGTTCGATCCACCGGCAAACTGGTAATCTTGAACAAACCAAGCAACATGCCACACTGAATTGCAATCAGCACTGCCGAAAAGGCCACCGCCACAATACCTGGAAGGTATCTTGGTCGTTCATGCCAGATGGTGGTCAATGAGTAATTCATTTCGCCTGTGCGGTCAATTCCTTTGTGCTTACCAGCCAATTGGTGCAATTGGTAATCAGCATTGCTGTTTACCTGAATTGCCCAACAAGTTTATTCTAGCAATTTTGCCAATGAAAATTCGTCCAATGATTGTATCGGACAAATCGATTAGCATGCTTGTGCAAAGATTACCAGGAACACCGAAGTAACTCAATATTCCTTAATATCAAACGGTTCCTGTTGCACAGAGAAAACAGAAGATAGCACCTGGAAACTGGTATTTACAAGTGGAAGAGCAGGCACGAACATGATCCGCCACCCAGATTGCCCAAATTAACTGTGAAATTAGGTAATTTGAGTTGTCTGTGCAATCAAATTGAGGTCTGCTTAAAAAATTGTGACAGAAAATGAAAATTTCATGAAGGGCTTATGGCCATCAATCAAAGTGGGGCCACGAGTGACTTTTTCATCTGCAGCAGTTGAAGCAAAAAGAAACCGAGCAGCATGTAGAACGGCCAATTGATGATCAGCAGCAATCCAATGGGGCCAGTGGGGTCGCTTAACAAACCCAGCCGCTCGCACCAGGTAAAAATCTCCTTCGGACTCAGCCAGAAAAACGCCAGAATGCCAATCAGGGCGTAGGCACTCCCACCTTTAGGTGGGATGCAGAAATTGCTGGTGCGGCAAAAGAGCACCACCGCAGGCATCAGCAGAAGTAAGGAATGGTCCCACGTCAATGGGCCCAGCAGTAACATCACCGTGACAAATAACCAGTAAAGTTGATCCCAACTGCTTTTGCTTGAAGACTTTACGGCAAATCGAAGTAACAGGAAGACGAGCACAGCCGCTGAGACAAAAGTTGCCCCCCATGCAATCCGTGGTTGGTGCAGGAACGGTCGAACCCCTTCGCTGATTTCACCCACAAACAGGCGGTGCCACACCCCCAGCACCGAATGATTCATCCAACTGCATCGGAAAGGTTTTAACGCTGGCACCACTGTTTGCGCATAATCAGTAATGGCATTTGTACCCAGTAATAGGGCGGAACCGCCCGCACAGACCAGTAACGTGACGCACCCCGCGACGATGGCACGATACTGCTTCCGGAGCAAAAAATAGAGTAGCAGAAAGCCGGGGAATATTTTGATCGCTGCTGCCAGGCCAATGGCAATTCCTGCCCATGTTGTGTATTGGCGGGCAGATGCCACCCAGCCACCGACAAACAGGAATAATAACAGTGCATTCAACTGGCCCTGATTGAACTGTTGCTTCAATGGGTTGCAAAAAGACAACAGCCCCACCGTGGGGAGAATCAGCCAGGCATAGTCCGGCTGCCATTTTATGCGTAACTCCTTAGCCAGTAAGAAGATAGCTGCCGCCAGCAATATCAGCGACAGCACGTGCCAGACTGCTAAAGCGGACAGAAAATCCAACTTGCCCAGTGGCAGCACCAGCACCACAGAAGGTGGAGGGTGGGCGTTGTATTGCAGTTCAATTTTTACATCTTCCAGCCGCACCGGCACATAGTCTGCCAGATTCTGCTTCATGTGCTGGTAGATGGGTCGACCAGTCCACCAGTTGCGTGCGGAACTCCACTCCTGAAAAAAATCGTTTGCAGTTTCGTTCAGTGGGGGCTGCAACTGGTACAACCAGCCACTTTTCTGGATTTTGCCATCAACGACAGTTTCCCGCACGGGGACCTGCATCCAAAGCACAAAAAGGGCAATCAGTTGCCAGAAAATACGGATACTCAACGGCCACTGGCGAATAGTCATGAAGGGATTTTCATTTTTGCAGGATAATATGGTGAAGTATACCACACG
This sequence comes from Zavarzinella sp., assembly GCA_041399155.1. NCBI lineage: Bacteria > Pseudomonadati > Planctomycetota > Planctomycetia > Gemmatales > Gemmataceae > Zavarzinella > Zavarzinella sp. The sequence goes on along the minus strand of JAWKTI010000004.1, from coordinate 568,719 downwards.
ACCTGGTGAAGGCACCACCATAAGCATCGGGGCAGGATATCACCCCCACGAACCGCAAACCCACTGATACCCACCAGTGGGTGCAGCATTTTTTTGCATGAAACAAAAATTTTGAAAAAATTTCCTTTAGTAAACTGTTCCGAATACGGTGGATAAACCACAAAATCTTCCTGCAAACCCACCCGCAAACAACAAAATAGTGAAGGCAGGAAAATGGTAGCGGCGACTTGGCCCGCAGGCCTAAATTACCTAAGTTGATATTTGCTTTAATTCGTTATTTCCGACCGATTTTCATTTGGAACACGTGCTAGAATGCCTGCGAGTCGGCGACGAAAGCCAATCCAGTTGCTACATTAAAAAAACACCAGGATTGTACTGCCCAAAGAAGCCGACGATGCTGATTTTCATGTACCTTAGTAAGTAAAGGCCAGTCGGAACGTGACAACCCTTACATTACCTCACTTAAAGCAAAAACGCTACGGATCCTTCCTGCTGACTGATGCCATCCGGCCTGGTCAGGATGTCCCCGTGATCCCTTCCCAGGGTTACCGGATCAGCAGGCACCGTGATTTTCATACTGGCAAAGTAATGCCAGTGCTTGGTGCGGCTGTATCTGCAGAAATTATTTTCGATGTCTTTATTGAGCTGTTGGAACCACTTGGACAGGAAGTTCATGTGATTCTGGAAACCAGCCACGGCTTGCATTCTGCAGAGCACGAAGATTTACGTCGCTCCCACATTGATATGTCGGTGCTGATCAGTCATCTGTACGATTTTGAAGATTTGCTGTTGAATGACGGCTGCACTGGTGTGGCCGTTCTGTCGCGAAATCTGCGAATGGAAGTCCAGTTCGACGAGCACAAATTGTTCTTCATTTATGCACGCGACCTGACACCATTTCGCCGGATTTTACGTCGGCATTCGGTGCTGCGGAACAATAACCTGCGGCTGATCGCAGAAGCAGAACATCTGCACCACAGCCAGCTTCGACATGCAGAAGAATTTCAGGTATTGGCTAACCGCCTGAGCGCTGGGGACTATTCCGATCACTTTACAGCAAACGATGATCCCGTCTGGTAGCCACCTGCATTGTTAATTCTTTTGCAGGGTGGCCGCATCCTGTCGAATCTCATCTTCCAGCATATTCAACTGAATCTGATAATTCGCTGCTGAAATATCATCTGGCTGCACCAGTGAAACCGAAGCTGGCAGTGGTGGTGCGGCAGGTGTGGTTACTGTCGCTGGTGCGGGCTCTTCCGGCTTAATGACCGGTGCCTTACTTTTTTGTGGCTTCAATGGTACGCACCCTACGGTTGCAAGTACCAGCATCAGAGCCAGCTTGTAGCAAAAACTTTTCATCGTTGGCCCCCATTTCCGATGCGTGGTTCGTTATTAGCGCTGGAAGTTCCAAGTGGTGCAATCGGTTCCAGTCGCGTGGCATCGATGCCCATGTTCGGACGAATGCGGGATACCTCTTCCAGACCGGGCAATTGTGCCAGGCGTTGTTCGTAAATGGTGGTTGCTTCCCGTTCCAGTGCTTCTGCTTTCAGAACCAGGTCGCTGCGACCTTCCATATCGGCCAACTGTTTAATTTTCGAAATACTCGCGAGCCGTCGCAAGTACGTGGTTTTTTCCATTTCGAACGATCGGCGGATCGTTTCTTTGGATGGTGGCTGCACCACCGTGGGCGTTGGCACTTCTGCCTTGGGTTCAGGTGCAGATGCCTGACCTAAAAGGTTACGCTGTAACCAGTTAGGTTCGTCTTTATTCGTATTTGGCTTTGCTAGCGGCTGTTGTGCGGTTACCGCGGAAACGGTTCCTAACAGCAATACGCTGCACCAGCCTAGTCGGCGCAAAGTCATGATTTTTCCCCCCCAGGAAAAAGGAAGTTGTCCACAGCCCCCCGACTGTGGACAACTCGCAACATCTGGTGCCATTGCCAGAGCGAGGGTGTACATGCCAAACTTAGAAACCGTTGTAAAGCCCAGTTTGGCGAAAAATTCAATTTTTGTACCGAATTGCAATTTTGACAATTTCAAACGGTTTCCTGCCTGTGCAAATTTGAGCCACCCCAGGAAGATACCGTCTTATTTCCCCTTCCTGCGAGGGAAGGGGCTGGGGGTTAGGTTGTCTTCAACTTCATTGCTCTCAACACAAGCAAAGTATTTCTTCTAAAGATTGACCGCAAAGCCGCAAAGTGAACAAGGGAGTAATACGAGCCGGAAACGTGAGTGAGGTATTATCTCTGTGCCAAATTCGCGAAGTAGAAAAGGGACAAAACAATCTTTGAAATGTGAATCTGGGAAAAATGGGCAATCTGAGTAATATCCCCGAGAGGATTCGAACCTCTAACCTTTGCCTCCGGAGGGCAACGCTCTATCCAGTTGAGCTACGAGGACGTCTAATTAGTAATTGTAGCTGACAAGCACCTGTCGGCCAGTAAAGTTCAGAGGCAATTCAAGATAACAGGGACTTCTGAGCAGCACTTTACTTCATCACTTTGCCATCACCAATTACGAGTGCACGGCCGGCGTCCAGTTCGCCTTTTGGAGTTTCCACTCGGATCCGCAACAGATCACAATTCTGCAGATTCACATTGATCTCGGTAATCGGGCTGCCTGCTTTGATCTCATTTCGCAGCAGTGGGGTGCCGTCACCTTCCACCACCAGATTAATGCTGACATCCGAATTTCCATAATAACGTGGGTCAATCCCCACAGATGCCCGAAATGTTTTGAACTTTCTTTCCAGTGGGAACTCGAGAATCACATCAGGATGTACCCACAGTCCTTTGCGGTAGGTGACCTTTTTCAGTGTCTTGGCATCAACGTACAGTTCCAAACCTTTGCGATCGGGGAATTCATTCTTAAAAACTTTTAATAATTCGATTGGCAGCACACTGCTTTCATACGCCAGCTTATATTCCATCTCAGAAAGATATTTGACCGAATTCGAGCCAAAATCAAACTTGCTGATCTGATTGCTGGCCATTTCCAGTTTTAACCCTGCCACCGTGTTGACGGTAAAGCCATTCGCGGTGCGTTCCACACTTTTGGCGGCATAATTGTTGCCCAGACTGTCCTGAACCGTACAGATCGTGGGTGGGGCCTCACCAGGAAGCTGGTTGAAAATCATGCCGGCGATACGATCAATGGGTAAATCAAGCGGGTTAGCACCCTGGCGGGTAAACTTGATGCTGTTCTTTTCCAGATCACCTGGGCCAAACGTCCCGGGGATAGCATCGTAGGTTTCCTTATTTTCCATCGCACCTGGTTTGGAAATTACCCACAGGTCAAAGCGACCTCGGGAGCGAATCAGCTCGCGAAAGCGTAATTCCCGCCGTAAATCCTGCGCTTCTTTCAGCACCGTGAAAATCGTGGTCATCGGCACCTGCATCCGCGACGTGGTGCCTGCGGCAAAGTCCGGCACTTCCAGAATTGCGGTTTTCCCATCCAGTTTGAACGATGTGCACCGGATGGTGGTGCCATCGGTCAGTTCCACCATGGTATAGGTGGCGTTCGCGGGAATCGGCTTGGGCTTGTTTCCAAACTCGACGGTGTTCAGTTCGGTCAACGGATATTTTTGCGGCATCCCATTCACTTGAAAGGTCAGTTCCAGTTTGCCAATCGCCATCACTTCGCCAGTGGCTTTTTTCCCTTCCAGGGTGGTCAGTTCTGCACCGTACGCACCAATACACCAACCAGCCAGCACCAGAATACTCAAACGCATCGCAATCTTCCTATGTTGTGTGGGCCGCACCCGGAATCAAACCAACCAGAAGTTAATGTATTGTAACGAATTGCCCCCTAGTGGGGGAATGTTGTCCCACTCGTTACAAGAGTAAAGACGATTCAGGTGTCACGTACCTATCGAAGTTTCCCAAAAGTGGGAACTGGAGCTGTTTTCTCACTGGTTTTTAATGAAAATTTGTTCATTAAGAAGAATTCATGAAAATTTGATTAGTGTTTTGCCCCACGCACGGGGTATCTCGCCGGGAATTTCAGCTTTCTGTACCATTTCATTTGCGGCACTGGAAACATGGTGTTCCCAGACCGTACGGAAAATACACTCGAGTAATTTATGTTGCGGATCGGAATGGCGTTTGCCCTGTTCACATTGGTGGGGCTGGTAGGCTGTGATTCGGATTCTTCCAAGAGCGGAAGTGGCAGCGGTAGCAAGAATGCTCCCGCGTCGGCATCGATTGTTGGCACCTGGGAAGGCCGCGACCCGGAAATCAAAGGATTTGTGTTGGTAATGTCTTTCCAGGCGGACGGCAAAGCAACCATGGAAACCGTGCTTGAAAACATGCCAAAAGCAGACAATGTAACGATCGACAACGGCAAACAGGAAGGCACCTACAAACTGGAAGACAAAACGCTGTCCGCCACGTTCATGGGTAGCGAAAAGAAAATGACCGTGAAAGAACTGACTGCCGATAAAATGGTGCTGACCAACGATAAAGGGAAAGACATGACCTTTACCAAGAAGAAGTAAGCTGCGGGACTGAAGCCCACCAGAAGTGGCTGGCGATCTACACGCATCTACTCAACAAAGGCGGCAATGAGTCAAGCCCCTTAGTTGTATAACTTTCAGCGAAATGTCATTACTTTGTTATATTGTACACATCGCAGACATTGTTTTGAAAAAAAATCCATAATATGTAAGTAGTTAGATGGGACTGTCCCATCTATGTTTTCAACAGTGTTATTTTGCAAAATCGCAGGATAATTACAAGTTACGCCCATAGACTTACGCATCCCAGGTTGAATTGTTAAATGACAGCCTACGCAGATTATCAAGAACATTGCACCGCGTTAATTAGAGGTGTGATCAGTGATCGTGGTTGCCAGCCAATTATATTCGCTGGTTCAGGGCTTTCAAAGCGTTTTTTTGACTCTCCGAGTTGGGATGAATTGCTTGATCACCTCTGTAAAGCATGCCCGTCGATTGAGTACGACTACGCATACTACAAACAGAAGCACACCGATCTTCCGTCGATCGGTTCGGAAATTGCTGGGCATTACCGGGAGTGGGCTTGGTCAAAGTCAGGTAAAAAGAGGTTTCCCGCAGAACTATTCAATTCCGGGCAGACAAGCGACATATACCTCAAGTACTGCGTCGCTGAACACTTCCGTGAAATTACACCCAAGCCATCGGAGATAAGGAAGGATACGGCCAAAAGAGAGTTGGCGGCACTTCAAGAGATACAGCCTCATGCCATCATCTCCACAAATTACGATGAATTCTTGGAACGTGTTTTCCCAGACTTTGTGCCGATTGTTGGACAGCAAATTCTCCGAACAAATTATGTTAGCGTCGGAGAGGTTTTCAAGATTCATGGTTGCGCAACAGACCCAAAATCACTTGTGCTCACTTCCGAAGACTACAGTGAGTGGACACGCAAGAAGAAGTACCTCAGTGCCAAACTTCTCACCTACTTCGCCGAGCATCCACTAGTCTTTCTCGGCTACAGCGGATCCGATGACAACATTCGCGCAATTCTTTCCGACATTGATGAGATACTTGCCGAGCCGGATGGCCTGGTTTCGAATCTGATCTTCGTGACTTATAGACGTGATGCAGAGTTGGCAGTAAACCTCCCTGTCGAAAAGATGATTGAACTTCAAGATGGTCGGTCGATTCGAGTGCGAAACATTGATGCCGCCGACTACGAGTGGATTTTTCGAGCTCTCGGCACGGGAGCGCCGATCGAGAAAGTTGATCCAAAAATTCTGCGAGCATTACTGGCAAGAAACTATAACCTTGTGCGACACGACATTCCAAGAAAAACCGTCCAAATCAATTTTTCGACACTAGAACATGCAGTTAATACCGACGGGCATTTTGCACACTTGCTTGGGATCTCGACACTGGACAATCCAAGCGTTTTCAACGCTGTCTACCCATATACACTGACAGGGGTTGCGACAGAGCTTGGATTCACGCATTGGTCGCACGCTAACAAGCTTTTGGCGAAGATTGAAGACGAAAAGGGTGTCGATATCAAGAGTTTCGACAACAAGTACCACATTAGCTTCAAGGTAGGTGCCTCAGACAAGTCGATCGCACAGAAATATTCGCAGGCTTGTGTCGACCTCTTGGCAGCGGTCCGCGACGGAAAACCATATTTGATTGACCAGACCGAACTCAGTGGCCCTGAAAAAAAATCTATATAAGTAGATTTGCGTAACAATGCGACGCATGCCGAGTTGCCGATATGGCAGTTTTTGACAATGGAGGATCGCGAAGATTGACTCATCCAAGGTTTTAAGTGGCAATTGTTCATTTATCTGCTACAAATTTTTCATTTTAAGGCGTAGTGGTGGCATTTGCCGCAGGATATTTTTCTCAATGCACCTGTAGAAATCGATTTGTGAAAGAACAATAAATCAAACACAGACCTTCGCTGGTTCCATTTTCTTCCGCTCAAAACCCAGTTCTGTCGCCAGGCTTCAAAACGATTTCCCACCTTCATCATTTATTTGAACAAGTTCAAACTGAAAACTGATATCCCAAGCCTCTGATTATTGTGTCTGAGCGGGGTCTCGGTCGGCTTCAACCATCTGCCGTAAACGGAATTGCAGTACCGATACCCGGTCAGGCAGCTATAATAGAAGAGACTTGATCACACCGGAGGAGAAGTCTTGCCGATCTCTGCAGACGAACAGGAAAAAACCGGGCTAGGAAATTACTTCATCGCCAACTACCCCTCGTTCTCTTACTGGAAGCCAGACTACCTTGAGCAGGCCATGGAAGCGATCAATCGCCCACCGTTGCCTGGTGTGCCGATGGGGTTATATCTCCATATTCCCTTTTGTCGGAAGCGGTGCAAATTCTGCTATTTTCGCGTTTACACCGATAAAAACGCCAAAGATATCGAAGTTTACACCAACGCATTGATTAAAGAAGTAGAATTGCTGTCCAAAACACCCATTGTGGGTGGCAGATCACTGGATTACGTCTACTTTGGTGGGGGCACGCCATCCTACCTCAGTGCCAGTCAGCTCGAAAGCCTGATGACCAGTCTCGCAGCAATTATGCCGTGGGACAAAGCCCGCGAAGTCACTTTTGAATGCGAACCGGGCACTCTGCAGCAGCACAAACTGGAAACACTCCGCAAAATGGGTGTCACCCGCCTGAGCCTGGGGGTGGAAAACTTCAAACCGGAGATTCTGCAGTATAACGGGCGGGCCCACCTGGAAGAAGAAATCTATCGCGCATTTGGCTGGGCCAGAGACCTTGGCTTCCCACAGATTAATATTGATCTCATTTCCGGGATGGTGGGTGAAGATTGGGACAACTGGAAGGTGTGCGTTCAAAAAACGATCGACATGGGGCCGGATTCCGTCACCATTTATCAGATGGAATTGCCGTACAACACCACCTTTTCCAAAGAACTGCGGGTAATCGGGAACGATCAGCCCCCACCGGAATCGCAGGTGGCCGATTGGCCCACCAAGCGGGCATGGGTGGACTATGCTTTTGCCGAGTTTCAGAAGGCGGGTTACGAAATCTCCAGTGCGTACACCGTGGTGAAAAGTAAAGCTGCCAACCAGTTTGTTTACCGCGACGCCTTGTGGCACGGTGCGGACATGTTTGGCACCGGCGTGGCTTCGTTTGGCCACCTGAACGGGGTACATGTGCAGAACGTGGACACCTGGGAAAACTACATCGGCAAACTGGATCAGAACGAAATCCCACTGGGGCGAGCTTTTCCGGTGACCAAACGCGATGAACTGATCCGTGAAATGATTCTGCAACTGAAAACCGGCAAACTGGAACTGCCTTACTTCGAAACGAAGTTCGGCGTCAACATTTTGCAGGAATTCGACGAAAAGTATCGCAAACTGGAAAAGGATGGCTGGTTGAAAGTGACCGATACTGGCGTGGAGCTGACCCGCGAGGGGCTGTTGCAAATTGATCGCCACCTGCCGATCTTTTTTGATCCCCAATACATTGGCCCCCGCTATACCTAAACTGGCACCATGGCTGACGAACTGACATTCATGATGGGAAAGTACGCTGCGGTGCTGCCCAGTGGCTTTCGCTATTGCAAAAACCATATGTGGTGCCGCACGCTGGAGAGTGGCATCCACCGCTTTGGTTTCAGCAGCTATGCCATTCGCCTGATGCAGGACGTGTATTTTCTGGAATGGTCGATTGATGCCGACACACCCGTGGTGCTGAAGCAGCAGATCGGTAATATTGAAACCAGCAAAGCCACTTCCGACCTGTACGTGCCCATTGCCGGCCAACTGGTGGCCTTCAATCAGGCGGTGCTGGCGGATCCCTCTCTCATTAATATTTCAGGGTACGATCAGGGGTGGCTGTTTGATATCGCGGGCGATATTACCCCCACCCTCAGTCTGGAAGAATATTTTGCCTTTCTCGACGGTGCGTGGGAACTGACCCAACGCCATATCAAGAAACAAATGCACGAAGAATGAGTTTTTCCTCATTTTTGTGCCATTCCCCCGCCCACTTCTGCCGATTTAAATTTTGCTGTTCCCACATTTTCACTGTAAACTGAACTCTGCTTGAACAAACCTTCGCCTGTTTGCGTCTGATTATCATCTATGAGCCAATATCGTCTTACTGTTGTGCTGTCTCAGGCACCTGGGAAGCACCCTGCCAAGCGTTCTCTGGAAGAATCGATTGCTGCCGCACTGATCATGGAATCTGGTCTGGATGTGGCGGTGATTCCCAACCTGTACGATCTGGGGCCCGACCATACTGGCCGGCTTTACCTGGAAGGGGTGCGGGGTGACTTCTGCGTCCTGACCTGGCACTTCCCACGGGCCATTTTCTGGCTGCTGGACCGCATCGGCATCAAGGGGCACTTTGGTGAAAACCAACTGAGTGCCCCCAATGATGAGGATGAGGAAGAAATGGAAGCAGAGAGCACCAATCGTGGGATTGGTGCGGCGGGCGACATCCCGAATCGGCATATTTACTGCCTCGATTTGCGGGATCGCAACACGCCAGAAGCATTTGTTGCAGAATTGAAACGGATAGCCAAAGAATGTGGGGAACGTCGTCAGGCCGAAAGTGCCGCAAAAGCCCCACTGCTGCAGTTAGGGGTACAGCGGCCTGAACCTGCAAATGGTGTTTCTGCCAATGGCACCAACGGCAAGCACCACGAATTGCAACTGCTTGAGAATCAAGACTTTACGCCAGAAAAGCTGCTTGCCACTCCCAACCGCAGGTGGTACCCGGTAATTGATTACAGTCGCTGCACCAACTGCCTGGAATGCCTCGATTTCTGTCTTTTCGGTGTTTATGGTGTTGATTCGTTCGAACGCCTGTACGTGGAATCGCAGGACAATTGCAAAAAAGGCTGTCCCGCCTGCAGCCGGGTTTGTCCGGAACAGGCGATTATGTTTCCGGAATACAAATCTGCCGCCATTGCCGGTGCACCCGTGGGGGGCATTACGGGTATTAAAATCGACCTGTCGAAGTTATTTGGCGGAGAAGATGCTGATCCTGTGGCTCAGGCGGTTGCGGAACGCGACCGGGAATTAGTTGCCGATGGTCGCACCGCAGTGGGGGCGACAGTTGGTCTGCCCAAACGCCAGGAAAACAAATCTAACGCACCCAAGGACGATCTGGATAAGCTGGTGGATGATCTGGACGCATTGGATCTGTAGTTGCTTAGTGCCTGGGGCTGTGGCGTTTTCAGGATTCACCATCCTTTGTTGTCGACGCCTTTGGTCGAAGGCTCGAATCAGATCGATTTCGAGGATCATTTGATCGTGTTGTTTTTAATTATTGCAGCATCAATTGCATATCAAATCCAGTTTCAACCCTGAAAAAACTATCCCAGAAACTGTAAATGAATCGCTCGCTAACTAAGCTGGTAGCGAAATCAAGTTGTTTCATCGACGACGAGTTTTGTACTGTTGACTTCATTACGATACCGTTGAATCTCTACCCAGCGGGTGCGACGGCGGTACATGATCCACAAACCAAACATCGCCCAATATCCAAGTAGCAAACTGCCAAAACTCTGCCCCCCTGGGGCATAATCGAACATCATCGCGGTAAAGTAGAGAAAGTACATCGTCCCGGGCAGGCCGACAATGACGCCCATCCAGTCGAATAGGCGAAAATCGCTGTCTCGGCGGGGATCGCGAGTCCATTCCAGAGACAATACCAAGCCAAACGGGCTGGTGGCTCCATACGTGACAATGCCCAACAGCGCCAGAACTGTCCCGGCCAGTTGCCCCCGCTGTTTCTCGGTATCGATCATACTGTGCCACTGGAATTTGAAGATTTTCAGAAATGATAGCACACTTTTTGAAAACGTATTCAGCAACAACAGGAGCAATCGGTTCAGGTTTCCGCTCATTCCGTTGCCGGTGCCGAAAGCTTAAATCCTTATTGGAAAACAACTTATTTCAACAGCACCTTTGCCAGCGTGGTGCCGAAGGTGCTGGCGGAATCGAAGTTCTCTGCGGTAATGATTTTTCCATCAACTACCACGTCATCCGCAACTGTGGAGCGATTGCCCACCGAACCAGACGGGAGAACCGTGGCCTTATTGAACTCTGAATGCCACCGCGAGCTGGGTTGGGTTTGCTGGCGATTATGCACAAACTGTGGGCCGGCAATTGCTGGTGCACACACTTTTTTACCCGTCAGTGGGCTTTTCCCATCCACGCGGGCCCATGCCAACACGGAAACCCCATGGCAGATTCCACAGACATAGTTGTTTGCCGTCAGCGATTCGGTAATCAGGCGATTGGCCTGTTTGCGAATTTCTGCGGTGCCGTTGTAACTTGCTGTAGTGTAACTGTTTGTGAACGAATACTGGTAGCTGGAAGCACCCCAGCCACCGGCAAAAACGATCGCGGAATAATCGGCACCACGTGCGTCTGCGAGTGCGATGTCCGGCATCACTTCGCCACTATCCGACTGACCAGAACCTGGGTGGGGCCGACAGATTGACTTTCTGCCCGCACCAATCACCACCTTGATACCCACCTGCTCCAGCACCTGTTTCGGATCGGCATATTCGCGGTAATAAAAATCCTGGTTGGCAATAATCAGCAGCACCGGTTTTGGTTCTGCCGCATGTGCGGGAAATAAGCTGGCAATAGCACCTAAAGTAAAAGCGGTCAGCAACATTTTCATGATTGGTTTTCCTTTTTGAAGCACTTTTTTGTCTCACGTGGGAAAAATGGCCCACCAGTGGGGGCTTCTTTCAGGAAAACGGAAAAAAATCTGTGTGAAGGGTTTACCTGGTTGTCGCCAGGTCAATCGGTGCACCAATGCCAAACACCTTTACTTCGCCCAGATAAGAACTTGCGTGCAAAAAACCCTTTTTCGGTGCGACAAATGTTGCGGTGAAATCGGCACGCACAGCGTTCCCAAGTGGTTCGCCCGTGTCGGCATCCAGGCCAGAGGGAATATCCACCGCCAGGCAATGCCTACTATGTTGATTCATTAAGTCAACAATATCCCCATAGGGTGGGGCCATATTCCGGTTGAGACCTGTGCCAAATAACGCATCCACTGCCCACGGTGCCTGTTGCTGATGTGCTGCCAATTCCTCCTGCCAAGTGGGACGGCTGAAGATCTCATAAACGGGAATTTGCATTGCTGCCACAATATTCCAATTCAGTAATGCATCGCCCCGAAATCGGCTGGGGGCTTCGGCCAGCACTACCAGCACCTTCCAGCCCCACAGATGCAGGTGACGTGCCATCACGAGGCCATCGCCCGCGTTGTTTCCGGTCCCACAGTAGATCAGGCAACTGCCCACCCCACCTTGCAGGTGGTGCAACCACTCCGCAGCGGATCTGGCCGCATTTTCCATCAGAATGCAGCCAGGGATTTTGTATTTTTCGATGGCAACTCGGTCGCACTCTCGGACTTCATCGCGAAACAAATATACTTCTGGTAATGTCATCCGTTCCTCACGCTGGGTGTTCTCTCCAGTTCTCACGGGAGCTGTAACGGTTGTTTACCCACATTTTACTGGGAGCTTTGGTGGCATGAATCAATCTTCTGAACCGGAACAGTTTCAACCATACGTTCCAGACAACCAGCGAATACCTGAATTTACCATACTGCCGATCATCATGGGCACGCTGTTCGGCATTGTGTTCGGTGCGTCCTCGATTTACCTTGTCCTGAAGGTGGGGCTGACGGTATCGGCTTCGATACCTGTCGCCGTGCTGACCATGACAATGTTCAAAGTACTGGGTGTGATGCCCCGTTTTCGCCCACGCACCATTCTGGAAAGTAATACCGCCCAGACAGCAGGATGTGCTGGTGAATCAATCGCCTTTGGCGTGGGTCTGATTATGCCCGCATTATTACTGCTGGGCTTTGAAATTGACATTATTCGTGTGATGACCGTTTCGATTCTTGGTGGGCTGCTGGGCATTCTGATGATGATTCCCCTGCGGCGGGCATTTATTGTCAAACAGCACGGCACTCTGAAGTTTCCCGAAGGCACTGCCTGCGCGGAAGTATTGATTGCCGGAGAAAAAGGTGGGGCAACCGGTTTATATGTGCTGGTCGGCTTTGTGCTGGGCTTTATCTATCAGTGGTGCGTAAAAGGGTTTCTGTTATTGAAGGAAGAAGTCGCCCGCCACCTCAGCGTTGTGTCCGGTGGTAAAACTGTGGGCCTGAAAGGTGCCAGTGTAGGCATGGAAATGAACGCCGCCCTGATGGGAGTAGGCTATATTATTGGCCCACGCGTATCCTGCATTATGGTTGCTGGTGGGGTGCTGGCTTATCTGGTGCTATCACCCACCATTTACTTTTTCGGCGAACAGTTACCCACCCCACTGCCACCTGCGGTCAGTAGTGTGGAAATGATTGATGGCAAAGAAGTGGATACCGGCCTGATCCGCAATATGGATGAATCGCAGATCCGCAACAATTACATCCTTTACATTGGTGCGGGTGCCGTGGCAGCTGGGGGCATCATCAGCATGTTACGGGCATTGCCTGTCATTTTTGGTGCGATTGCGGGTGGCTTTCGCGATCTTCTTGCTGGTTCTGGTGCCCGCAGTGCTGCACGTACGCAGCGGGATCTTTCGATGGTGGTAGTGGTGGTGGGCAGCCTGCTGCTGGTGGGTTTGCTTGCTGCCATCCCTCAGTTGGGGCTGGGGATGTCGTTAACTGGCTTTCTGGGTGCCTTAATGATTGTGGTGTTCGGCTTCCTGTTTGTTACCGTTTCTGCCCGCCTGACAGGTGAAATCGGCTCTTCATCTAATCCCATTTCCGGTATGACGGTGGCCACCCTTCTGCTGACCTGTCTGCTGATTCTGGTACTCGATGCGGTCAATGTTCTCAGCATCACCAAGGAAATTAAGCTGACCGCACTGATGATTGCTGGGGTGGTCTGCATTGCATCTTCCAATGGTGGCAGCACTGCCCAGGCATTAAAAACCGGCCACATACTGGGTGCAACACCGATTTATCAGCAGATTTCGATCCTGATTGGTGCCTTGACTGCCGCAGCTGTGGTGGGCGTGGTCCTGCTTTATCTGGATCGTGCGGGTTCCACTTACACGAAAAAAGAGTTGCCCGATGTGGCCGTGGATGTTCGCACGCTGACAGAGAAAGATCATGTCCGCCGTGGAGAATATAGTGCGGATACCACCGAATACCATGTCCTGAACATTGGCGACAACGAAGAGTATCGTGCCAGCAACGATCAGGTGGTGCGGCCAGGTCGATATCTGGTCAATGATGAAGGAAAAATCATTTATCGGGTGGATCCCGCCATCAATGGCAAGCTGAAGACCGATGATTCCGGCAATCCGGAAACATTGAAGTTCGACGCACCCAAAACGCGCTTGATGCAGTTGATTATTGATGGGGTGCTGAGCAGCAAATTACCGTGGGACCTGGTGCTGATCGGCGTGTTGATTGCACTGACACTGGAACTGGTGGGTGTGCCCTCGCTGCCATTTGCGGTGGGAGTCTATTTGCCACTCTCCGCTTCCACCCCCATCTTTGTGGGTGGGGCGATTCGCTGGCTGACCGATAAATATCGCCGACGTTCAGAAGCAGAAGGTGACAAATCACCTGGGGTACTGCTCAGTTCTGGTTACATTGCAGGTGCGTCAATTGCCCTGATGGTGATTGCGTTTCTGAACTTCAGCAGCACCATTCCGAAGCAACTGGATTTAACCTCCAGCGTACCCGCCTGGTGGCTGACCTGGCAGGATGCCATTACCATGAGCGTCTTCGGCGTGCTGGGCATCATCCTGTTCTGGTGCGGCATCCGCAAACCGAAAGATTAAGGAAAACTCATTAGGATATGATGAAATTATTTGATACCCACGCCCACCTGGATGATGATCGTTTTGGGAAAGATCTGCCTGAAGTGGTGCAACGTGCCACAGAAGCTGGCGTAATACGAATTATTACCATTGGCATTGATGTGGCGACCAGTCGGGCGAATCTGGCACTGGTGGAACAGCACCCACTGCTTCGTGCGGCAGTGGGGATTCAGCCCAACCACGTGGCAGAAGCGGTGCAAGGAGATTGGGAAGTTATTCTGCAACTGGCAGCCGATCCGAAGGTAGTTGCCATCGGGGAAACAGGGCTGGACCGCTATTGGGATCGAGCACCCTTCCCACTGCAGGAAGACTATTTTTGCAGGCACCTGGAATTGAGTTATCAGTTAAAGAAGCCTGTCATCATTCATTGTCGCGAGGCCGAAGAGGATATCATCTGCACGTGCGAGCCATTTTTTGCCCAACATGGCACCGTACATGGTGTGCTGCATTCTTACACAGGCAACCTCCCATGTGCCTTACGTGGGGTGGAAATGGGGCTTTACGTTTCGTTTGCAGGAATGCTGACCTACAATTCTGCGGAAAATGTGCGTGAAGTGGCGAAAGAAATCCCTCTGGATCGACTGCTGATTGAAACCGATGCCCCCTATCTGGCACCTGTGCCGAAACGTGGGAAACGGAATGAACCAGCATTTGTTGCCCATACGGCGGAGTTCATGGCAAATTTGCGGGGCATTTCTGTGAGGGAACTATGCGATCTGACCACCCACAACGCCCAGACATTGTTTGGCTGCTGAAGGTTGCGGCAAGCAGTATCCTGCAGAAAAAGGGGCCTGAAAAACTTCTATGCTTGTGATAGGTTACCGAGGCTTCCAGAGAATGGCATGAAGAAGAAACTGGTCTATCGATCTTTGCATCAACTACGGATCAGCGACTTCTCTACAGCTAAAAAACAAGCATAATTCATTGCAAACTACCGAAAACTGCGTGATCTGACCCTGCTGCAGGTCTCTCTGGAATCTTGGAGAAACGATAACAAAGATCCTCACAGTAGTACAAAGGAATTCCGAAATCATCTAAGGAACAATTTTTCCATGATGGACGATATAAGACAACATGCTCGCCCATTCATCTGCAAAATAACTTGCATCTTTAACAAGCAAATGAAATGAAGAAGTAGATATAGAAATTCCAATTTTTGCGGCCAAATAATTATAATAAATATTGATATTTTCACTCTCTGATATAAATCGTTCAATTAAACAACGCGTTTGTTGAAGTTGAATGGAATCCAAATTGAAATAGAACAATAGTTCAATCAAGGATAGACAATCAACCGAATCGCTATCTGCATCAGAAGAATCAAGAAATAATGAATCCAGTTCGATTTCCAAAGATTTGTACACATGGACAAACAGTACATTATCAATATACTTGCTTTTTTTAGAATAATAATACAGAAATTGAAGAATGAATGACAATGAATGACGAGACATCAGCACTTGGACATGAGAGTGAAAAGCCGAGCTGATACATGAGCGATAGATACATTTACTAAATAACTGCAAGTCGACTGCTGGATTGCCCTGCAATCCCAGGTTACGCCAAAGCAAGTGCGCAATGCTATCAGGAACCCATATTGGATAGCATGCATCGATAATCAACAGAATTTCGTCGCTTAATAAATTGTGATTCTTTAAATGATCGGCAATTATTATGTCTTGTTTTGACCGATATGCTATCAGAAGACAGGCAGCAATTATTTCAGGTTTCTGAAAAGGCTTGTTAGCGATTTGCAATAGCTTTCTGTTGGAACTTCCTGCTTCATCGTAAAGTGCTAGCAACAAAAACTGCGAACAACAGAATTCTTCTGCAAGAACAAGGTGTGGTACATCATTTAAAGAATCAATTGTAGTCTCAATAAGCCAATCCAAAGACTGTTCCTGAAACTGATATTTTTTTATAATACACACTGAATACAGCGACATCAGCATTATTTTATCTTCAACACAAGCTCTTGCTGCATCAATAATCAGCTCCGGTCCGCAATGGTCACTGTAGAATTTGACAAGTCTGGCATATGAGAGAGAAATTGCATCATGTGAGTAATCGGTGCTCAGATAGCTCGCTGATTGCGGTGAAAAATATTTTATACATGTGCTATAAATACTATCCTGGTAGTAATTCAGAAAAATACGTTTGGAATGTAGCCGCTCTAACGCGTAATAGAACGCATCGCCATCAAAGTCTTCTTTGCGGACTCTTGCAATAAAATCCAAGACAATCTTTCCATAGAAATCTGTTACAGAGTTTGATAAGAATACAGCAAACTCTAAACGTGGATCACAATAACTTGCTTCATTTCTCATCAGTGCGGTACGCAGTGTTAAGCTGCTATAATTTGCACGTAGTGCCGAACTAGCAATACCATGAGGATTCTTGCATAGTGTAATAACATCTTTTACTTCTGAAACTAAAGCATCGATATCTTGATGTGATAGCAATGGAAATAAAAAATGAAACCACTCAGATCGTTCTTCCAGGAAGTCAAGGCGAACAAGTTTTGTAATTGTTTTGAGAGTTTCATTTGGTATAACTGCCGGGGGCATTCCAGAAATCCTATTGCTGGTACAGGAAGCAAACTTCAAGAAGTGAAAACCTCTTCTTAATCTCTCATTTTTGCACCGAAGTCGCGTTTTTTATCGCTGATGAAGTAGGTCATGCACGCAGAGTCAATCAGATCCGGGCTGAAATTGATCCGCTCCATGTTATATTTGGCCATCGAAATCATCTGATCCAGAATGTCGCGTGGCTGGCACATCCGGAATGGTCGGTTGGTTTTGTGGTACCACTTCTCAATCAGGTAATCGATCCCACGTGGGTCGAATTCCACTCGTTTGGCACGGCACACCAGTTCCCAGATCTGACGGTACTGGATTTCGTCTGGGTCACGGATTTCAATTTTGAACTTAATCCGTCGCAGAAAGGCCTCATCTGCCAGTTGGGTGGGGTCCAGATTGGTCGAAAAGACCAGTAATTGTTCAAACGGTACTTCGATTTTTGTTCCAGCCACCGTGGTCAGATAGTCGTACCGTTTTTCCAGTGGCACAATCCAGCGGTTGAGCAGATCCATGGGTCGCATTAATTGACGACCGAAGTCGTCGATCATGAAGATCCCACCGTTCGCCTTCATCTGCAGTGGGGCCTCATAGAACTTGCCCGTTGGGTTATATAACAGATCAAGCATGGAAAGGTTTAGTTCACCCCCCACCACGATCGTGGGACGCTTCACTTTCACAAAACGGGTGTCGTAGGTGATCCCACTGCGGATTACCCCTTCCGTGCCCTGATATTCCTCTTCTTCTTTTACCACCTGATGGAGAATGGGATCGAACACCTTAACAATCTGGCCGTTGGCTTCTACTGCGTATGGCAGATAGATTGTATCGCCCATCAGGCGGGTAATTCGCTCGGCAATACTGGTTTTGCCATTTCCCGGATAGCCAAAGAAGAAGATCGATGACCCGGAATTCACAGCGGGGCCGATTTCATTAAACACTTCGTTGGAAATCACCAGGTCTTCGAAGGCTTTCTGAATACTGAGCCGGGTTACCACCAGTTTTTTGATACTCTGGGCCAGCACGGAATCGGTGTAATCCAGAAAGGGGACCGGACAGGGGCCCAGATAGCCTGTTTTTGCCAGTGCGTCTGCGACAGCAGCAGTGCCTTTCGGCGGCTTAATTTCATACACGAAAGAGGCATCGCCACTACTGCCACGCTGGGCAACAATATCGACAAGCGTTTGCTTTCGCATCAATTGCAGGATCGGATTGACTGTTTGAAACGGCAATTGCAGTTCCAGTGCAATTTCCCCACCGGTCAGTTGGCCGCGGTTGTAGATCGTCCGCAGAATCATGTCGAACATGGACGATAAAGGCAGACCAATTTCCTCCCACTTGGTGGGTGGTTTGGGCACATACGCATTGTGAACGCGTGGCACGGCCTCTTCGATATCCGGTGGGGGGTCGCCCAGCAAAGTGACTCCTTCCAGCCCGCCTGCTTCTTCGGCTTCCTTCAATAAATGTTCGTAGTGGGAATAATGGAGACCTAAATGCCGGAGTGCTTCATCATCCTGACGCTCTTCCGCTTCCTGAAGACAGGCAATCAACGCAGGCACAATCACGTATTTTACGCCATCGATATACATGTGGTGCAGATACTCCCCCGGCCGCACGTAGCAATCGGCTTCATGAAAGGGTTCCTGCAGGAGTTGCTCGTAAAATTCGTTGGCAATGATAAAACGCATTGGTTTCCTGTGATCGTAACTAGGCGGCTGACTGTTGGCTACAAATCAGCAGTTCTGGTCAATTTTAGCACTCGTATCGCAATTTTCAGCAGAAAACTGCCATTTGAAATGGTGGGAGGTGCCAATTCACCCCCACAATCGAGTTTTTTATTGCTGGACCGAGAGGAGTGTGGTACATTCCAAACAATGAAAATTTGATGAGAACGTGCTTGAACGAGGTTATCATGAATCTACCAACGATGATCTGGTTAATCGGTGGGGGCACTATTTTTCTGGTCATCACCTGGCGGCTGGTGCGAATTCGGAAAAGAACATCGAATCGATCTGTGCATCGCCAGGAGTTTGGATTAACTGCAGCAGTGACGATGATGGTGCTGGCTTCGATGATTGTCAAAATGATTGATTTGTACCCAAATCTGACAATAATCGATGTCGTTGCACTCTTCGCGGTCAGCGGACTGGCAATCTTCTTTCTCTATCAATCGATTCTGCCACGTGCGAAATCTGCTTCCTGATGCCAGTGAACAACAGCTTCTAACAAATGCGACAAACTCCATAGCAATCTTCAAGCGTTAGATCAATCTGATTCCGATCACGAAATTCCAATGAAATTCCGTTTCTGGTCAAACAGTATTAATCCCACCAAAGCCCGAAGCGCGCTCGTTGAGCAATTCTAATGCAAACGCTGCAGTATCGTTTTCCGTGGTTTGCAGATCAGGGCAGAATTCCAACATCTCTTCGGCGAGCTTCTGGGCACCCAGAACTTCATTCAGAAATTCTCCCTCCATTCCATCGTGGGTCGCGGCAATCAGCCGGAAAGGGTTTTTCTGTTCCATTTTCTGCAGCCAGACGATGACATCGTGTGTACTGTGCCCGTAGTTATTTCCATTTGTCCCAATCATATGCAGAACATCATACTTTTCTGAAGATGGAAACAGAAGTAAAGTGCACCGGTCATCGGCAATGAAGTCGTTTCGAATCAATAAAAACCCAGATTGTTCGATTTCCCGGACAAAACGCCGAAGCAGCTCATCAACCTCATCGAAGTTATTTTTGAGCGGCAGTGCTTCTGAATAATACGTAGCAAGTTGTTCAGCGATTGGTACGTTGTGGAAACGCATCACCCCCGCACGCCGTTTCCATGTCGATTCCTTTCGATGAAATATCTTTCTGATTTTTTCTGTTACCAGCTTAAATTCGGGGGATGCAGCAGTTAAGGCAATTTGATCTGTTTTTGGCTTTTTCGGTGCAGGGGTCCTTGTTTCCTTTGATTCCTCCAGACCCAAATGATTCAGGACAAGTTTTAAGTTCGCTGATCGTTCGCCACGTAACTTTTTAATGAGTTTCTGTTGGGTGTCGGGGTCGATTTCCAGTTTGACACCACAATCGAAACATGTTTCCAACACTCGTTTTGTTGAATTGGCAGCAATTTCTGCGATGACCGGAATCCCCGTTACCCCCGCGGCCTGTGGGTCAGCACCCGCTTTCAACAACATTTTCGTCATTTTGACAGGCATATTCGGGTGGGCAAGCAATGGCCGAGAACCATATGGAGATCGATAGTTGACGTTCGCTCCGCGTTCAATGAGCAATTGCACCAGGTCCGGATTGTACTCCCAGATGGCACACATCAGCGCAGAGCGACCGTGGCTATCCAGATCATCAACTGGATGACCGCTGTCAAGCAATTCGATTATCCGATCTTGATCGCCAGCGGCAATAGCCCTGATCAGTGGGCTGGGGTCGTTTGTTGAATCAAACATGCAAATCTCCGGCACCGGGTTTCCAAAACAACCAAGCATTGACAGGAATTCTGGCAAAATCCGGATTTAGATTCCCAAATAACTTCACCACACCTCGTTTTTCAAAAATCTAGCACATGGAATCTGAATTGCCACTTTGTATCAGGTCTTTGATCGATCAACTGGAAGCCCGGGAGTTGCTGCAGCGATTTCACCTCACCCCAAAAGTTACTTTGTTCCACGGTGATGTTGCCGAGGTAGTCCCACACACCGAAGGACTGTTTCCCCGGATCTTGGTTGGACGAGCTGCATTTTCATGTTTGTCGATTACTAAATTTTCTCTGTTGTTCTGTCCTGGATTCTCGTGTTCGCGGGAAAGACGTTACAGGGGTGCGTTTCGGTGCTGTGGTACTTACTTCAAGTTTTCTGTCCTGGATTCCCGTGTTCGCGGGGATGACGTTTGTTGGGTTGCTTCGGTTAATTGGTTTTCGTTCGAGTTTCTGCTCTGGATTCCCGCGATCGCGGGAATGACAGTTTTGATCAAACGTTGCATCGAGCACCACAATCGGGTAAGCTGATGGAAATGTCTCCCGTGGGAGATCCGATGCTGTTGATTGGAAGCCAGCCACAGAAAAATCGAACACGTCGGGCCTTGCTCCAGGTGGGTGCCTGCACGTTGCTGGGGCTATCTGGTGCCGACCGTTTGCGGTTGCATGCCGAGGCTCCCTCTTCGTATTTGCAAGGGAAAGCCAAATCGGTCATTCTCCTCTGGCTGTGGGGTGGGCCTGCCCAACTGGATACCTGGGACCCGAAGCCAAACGCCCCACTCGATTACCGTGGGCCATTTTCTTCAATTCCAACCAGAACAGCCGGCGTGCGAATTGGGGAATTATTTCCCCAGATCGCCAGACTCAGCGAACAATACAGTATCATCCGTTCGCTTCACACCAGTTCCAACGACCATGGAATCGCAGGGACGATTGGCTTGACTGGTTCGAACGCGGGTGCACAGGGACTGGGTGGTCAACCTCTTTCTGGTGCCCCACGGCCAGCGTTGGGTGCTGTGGTTTCACGCCAACTGGGCGAACGCAACACCACCCCACCGTACATGATTGTGGGCGGTAAACTGCATCAGGGGAAAAAACAGGTCACTGGGGAAGGTGGGGGCACGCTTGGCGGAAAGTATGATCCGTTTCGGCTGGAATATGATCCGGTCAAAGGTGTCCGCATTCCCGGGTTGCAGTTGGCAGAACAGTTGACACCGGAACGCCTGACCGATCGACGCACCTTGCTGGATGCACTGGCACGTGCGGAACGCCAGATTCAGCAGCACCATGGCGATGCGTATTATTCACAGGCGATTGCACTGCTGACATCGCCTGACGCCCGCAAAATGTTTGATCTGTCGCAGGAAAAACCACAAACCAAGCAGCAATATGGATACACCCGCTTTGGTCAATCGTGCCTGCTGGCTCGTCGTCTGGTCGAGCATGGGGTGCCCTTTGTGCAGGTGAACTGGTCCGACCATGTGGAAGCGGAAGAAGATTCCGGTGACGGTGGCTGGGATCATCATTATCGCAACTTTCAGATCATGCAAGATCGACATGCTGCCTGGCTGGATCAGGCATATGCAGCACTGCTGACCGATCTGGCACACCGTGGGTTACTGGACCAGACGTTGATCCTGGCCGTGGGAGAGTTTGGCCGCACCCCACGAATTAATGAGAAGGCTGGCCGAGACCATTGGGAGCACTGCTACAGTGCCCTGATTGCAGGTGGGGGGATTCGTGGGGGCCGCGTGATTGGGGAAAGCGATGCAAAAGCAGAACGACCTATCCTTAAACCATTGACTCCCGCCGATCTGGCTGCCACGATACATCATCAGGTGGGCATCAGTAGCGAGCAGGCCGCTTTACTGGGCCTGCAACTGAACGGCACCGTCATTCAGGAACTGCTGTAAGCACAAACAAATCGACTAACTTGCAATCAGCATGATTCTGGCTATCCAATTTTTGGCTGCAATGCCTGTGCAATGGCCTCATGGTCGTAGACACACCCGCCCCAAACCCCACCGCTGGCATTCTGCAATAACGCCCAAAGATGAGTGTCAGCAGGCAGGGCAGCATCTGGTTTCAAGTCTGGTCGGCTGGTGCGGCTCTGCATTTGTGCATCCCCCCACGCAATACCGTGGTGCCCTGTCGCGTCTCCCACCAGGTTGATTTGACCCGCCAGGCGGTTGCGGTCGATCATGATTTCAATCAGATCACCATCACGAACCTTACCAATCGGCCCACCTGCAAGCGCTTCCGGGCTGATATGCCCGACGCACGCACCTGTGGAAACGCCACTGAAACGAGCATCGGTCAACACTGCAACTTCGCGGCCCCAACTGATGTGCTTCAATGCCGAGGTAACCTGGTAGGTTTCTTCCATGCCCGATCCCATTGGGCCGCGGGCACAGAGTACCAGAATATCGCCGGGTACTACTTTCAGATCACCCTGGCCTTTAATTGCCTGGATTGCAGCCTTTTCGGTGGTGAATACTTTTGCCGGTCCGGTTTTGCGATAGATACCGTCCGCATCCACCACACGTGGGTCAATCGAAGTCGATTTGATCACAGAACCCTGCGGGCAGAGATTGCCACGTGGGAAGCATAGCGAAGGGGTCAGCCCCATCTCTTTCGCTTTCTGCAGCGACATAATCACATTTTCCGGCGACACACCATCACCAGTGGCAAGTAACTCTCGAAATCGCTGTCGCCTTTCCGATTTTTCCCACCATTCCAGGTTGGTGCCTAAAGTTTCGCCGGTCACCGTCAGGCAGTTCAGGTCGAGCAGATTGGCTTCTCGCAGGTGCAGCATCGTTTCCGGCACGCCACCTGCCAGAAACACCTGCACAGTGGGGTGGCCAACAGGTCCGTTTGGCAGTGCATCCACAATACGGGGAATCTGCCGATTGATTTCTGCCCACTCATCAATTGACGCACGTGGGACACCCGCATGGAACGCAATTGCGGGCACATGTAAGAGTAAATTGGTGCTGCCCCCGAATGCAGCGTGTACCACCATAGCGTTTCGGAATGCAGCAGGCGTTAATATCTGGCGGGTCGTGATTTTGCGTACTTTCAGTTTTTGCAGGGCACGTGCGGAGCGACGGGCCATATCCAGCCAGACCGCCTGGCCGGACGGTGCCAGCGCACTGTGGGGCAACGACAACCCAAGTGCCTCACCGACAACCTGCGACGTAGCAGCCGTGCCCAGGAATTGACAGCCTCCACCAGGCGACGCACAGGTGTGGCAGCCTTCAATGGCGGCTTGCTCCAACGTGATTTCACCCGCGGCATACCGAGCACCAATTGTCTGCACTTTGCCAGTATCTTCGTGCCCTTTGGTGGCCAGCATTACCCCACCAGGAACCAGCACGACAGGGTGATCGTGTTCCGAAGCCAGAGCCATCATCATCGCAGGCAGACCTTTGTCGCACGTTGCTACGCCCAGCACCCCCGCACGGGTGGGCAGCGAACGAATCAGACGCCGAAAGACCATTGCTGCATCGTTGCGATACGGCAGACTATCGAACATCCCCGTGGTGCCTTGGGTGCGGCCGTCACACGGATCGGTGACGGCACCGGCAAACGGAATTGCACCGCCTCGACGCAATTCTTCTGCGGCTGCCTTCACCATCAGCCCCACTTCCCAGTGGCCCGTGTGGTATCCCAAAGCGATGGCATCGCCATTATCGGCACGCATCCCACCGTGCGTGGAGAGGATCAGATATTCATTTTTTCCTAATAAATCGACCTGCAGGCCCATCCCCACATTCTGCGACCAGCCAAAAAGATCCCCACTGGGGGCGTTTCGCAGCATTTCATCGGTCAGTGGTAAGGCACCTTCCGGCCCAGGGGTATGGGTGGCAAACGAATAAATACTGACATCGGTGCTGTCAAAGATCGGGTTCGTCGAACTCATGAGGAAATCTCATTGTGAGGGAGAGAGGCTATTTCTTACGATTCAAAAACGCTGCAATTCGTTGTTGTGCCAGTGGTTGTGTTGCAAGTTCCACAAATAATTCAGTTTCGTTGGCGATTCCTTCTCGCAGGGATGACAGGCACCCAGTCACCACCAGGCTGATCAGACTGAGTGCGACCGGAATGATCTGCTGATCCAGTTCTGCCAGCGATTCCTGCAGATTTTCGAGCATGTCATCCAGATCGGGCAATTCTTCCTTGCTCAGTGGTGCCTGTTTCGCAGCTCGGCGCTGTTGCCAGTCGGTGCGTTGCAGACAGGCTTCAATGGCAGACTGAAAGTCACCCGATTCCACATAATCGCTGATGAAATCTTCCGGTGGCAAATCTTGTGGGTCGTATGATTCGCCAGAAATCAGGCGCATGATCGCTTCTTCGATCCCCACGTATCGTGGCAGTCGCTGGGTGCCGCCCCAACCGGGGATCACGCCCAGGTTCAGTTCGGGCATGCCGAGCTTCCACTTGGGCGAACTGCCAATCAGACGATAATCGCACGCCATGGCCAGTTCGAAACCCCCACCCAGTGCGGCACCATCAATGCAGGCCACCGTGGGACAGGAAAGCTCTTCCAATTGGAATAACACGCGATGACCACGGTCGATAAAGTTCCGCACATCGGTTGCGGAGGGTTCGCCGCTCAATTCCTTCAAATCAGCCCCAGCCAGAAAGTTGCCCGACTTGCCACTTTGAATGATCACGCCGCGACATTCCAGTTTCCCCACTTCTTCCAGGTGGGAACCAAGTTCTTTCCATAAACTGGTGGACAGAATATTGACTTTCTGGTCGGGCTGATCAATCGTCAGCGTCACCACGCCAGCTTCCAAAGTTCTTGTGATCGCACTCATTGCAATACCGCTTGCCCTCCATTACAGGCGATTCCATTCGATGGGCGATGTTTACACAATCCTTTTATATCAAATGCCCATCCCACGTAGGGTGAGGTGATGGCACCTGTCAGGCATACCTGTAATCGCCCTACGACATTCAAACGATTGTCAGTGTTCCACGTGGAACGTTTTGGTATTTTCTGAATTTTGAGAAAATAGCTGAAAAGTGTTAGGTGCTGCTGCACTTTGTGCCTAAAGCAGATTCATGAAATTGCTTGATGAGAAGCAGGGCGATTAATCCTCGATTACTTCGCACCAGCTTTTTTCAAATCGTCGATCAGTGTGGTAGCCTGGGCACTACGGTCTACCACGATCCCTTGTGCGTTGGTAATGAAGATATTCGGCAGCACGGTAATCCCGTATTGTGTTGCCAGACCACTTTCCAGACCACCGGTTTCGTGGATGTGAACGCCATTCCCGATTTCGTTCTGTTTCAGGAAATCGATGGCCGATGCGGGATTGTTATCAAGATTGACCCCCACCAGTTCCACATTTTTATACTGGGCCATCGCAATGCGGATCTTTTTGAAATCATCCATTGCGGTTCCGTTCCAGCTTGCCCAGTAATACACCACGACGACTTTACCTGCCAGAGCTTTCACATCAAAGGACTGGTTTCCGGCCAGGGTTTTTCCGACCAGTTCCAGTTGTTTCCCTTCCAGGTTCATCCGGGTCAGGCAGCCTTGAGCCTTTCTTGCCAGCGGGTGGCGATCGAAATTCTTGATCAGCAGTTCGTACCACTTTTTGGCTTCGTCTTCCTTACCTGCAAACTCATAAACCATGCCCAGTTGCATCATGGCATCGGGGGTATCATCTGCGGTGCCAAAATCACTGACAAACTTGGTTAGTGTGGCTTTCCAGTCGTCCTGCAGTTTCTGCATATCCTGTGGGTTTGGCTCTTTCTGGCTGGCAAACTGGGCGAGACGAATTGCATAATTCGCAGTCAGCGTGCGGAAGGTCACGTAGGCCAGTAACTTCACCGATTCCGGGTCGTTGGTTTTTTCCAGTTGCTGGCGGAGGCCATCCAGCTTTTGCAGTGCGGTGCCATCTAGCTGCTGTGCTGCCGCAGCGTAACTTTCCGCCACCTGACGCACCCACACATCGCGATTAGCACGATCATCTGGTTTGATCAAGGCAACAATCTTTTCCAGAATCGCAGCCCGCTTCAGGTGATAATCGGTCAACTGAGCGCGGTCTGCAGGTGCGGCGTTCGTGTCGTGCGTTTTCAACTCTTCGATGAATTTTTCAGCTCCGGCAGGAATTCGCACGCCGCCGATATTATTGCTGGCAACCGCTTCTTCGGGTAAACCACCGTAAGGTGCCTGCACAATGCGCCAGGCTCGGCCCACCTGAATCAGTTCGCCAGTCTGAATATTCTGGGTTTTGGTATCGGTACCATTGCCCACCTGGGCCAGGATGGTGGCGTGGGGGTAACGAATCAGATCGATTTTTGATCCCAGTTCATCCGCAGCCAGTGTTTCTGGTTTGCGGGTTTCCAGGTGCAGCCAGACCGCTTTGTCATCAACATTGACCAGTGCGGCACAGGTTTTCTGAAAATCAGCTCCAGCAGCAGCCATTTTTTCGTTCAAACGGCTCAACTCTGCGGGTGGCAGACCCAGTGTTTCAACGTCTTTCTGGGTAAGCATCAGTGCCTTTACCCGTTCAAAATCGCGAGTGCCGATGGCAGCCAGAATTTCCTGACTGACTTCTTCGGGTGAAATGGCCAGCCAGGAATCGATTTTGCCATCTTCATCGACATCAACACCCCACTTGCTGCCATTTTTACCCAGCCAGCGGTATTGGTCGACGCGATTGTTGTTATTGGAATCGATTTCCCGATACGCTTCGACGCCATCGCGGAAGTAAGACCAGGTATTGATCTGGCCACTGCCAGACGCATCGACAAATTTTCGCAACGTGTTGCCGTTGCCATCGGTCAGAATCCAGCCGATTACCGAGTCACCTTTTTTGGCCGCTTCCACTTTACAAGCGGAAAGCTGGGCACCAGCAGGAATGGTAATTTCCACCCCACCGATCCGTGGTTTAAAAGCCAGAATATCATTCACAGCGGGGGGTGGGGCTGCGTGAGCAAATTGGTTGAACCCACCGACGATAAACAATGAAGCAAACAGACGCATACGGAAGCGTTTCATAACCATTCCTTTGGAACTCCCAATTTCACTGCAGGCAGCGTCCCACTGCCAATGCGTTACAGGGAAATTCATCGGCATTGATACCCACCGAATTGATGGTGCGTGGGTAAAATCCGCAAGATAGGCATATCAGGATCGGTACATCTTCTTTAAATTACCCACTTTTGCCCAATTGTTACAATTTGTCCGTTTGATGGGATTAGGTGACCACACCGCTCTTCCTTCTCAGAAAAGAGGGCTCTTGAGTGAGATTTCGGTATTTTTTCAAAATCGACCGCGAAGACGCGAATTCGGGAAGTGCAACCGGACAAAACAAGCCGGAAGCGTGCACCATGGAATTTTGCTGTGGGGCGATTGCAATTTCGTGGGTGTTCGCTTTGAGTTGGGTGCTGCGGATATAATAAACAATTAACCCGAATTGCCCAATTCATGCTTAGTTAAGTGGTGTATGCAGCAGATCTATCTGAATCAGTACGAATCATTGGGCAAAATCGGGTCAGGCGGGATGGGCGATGTCTTTCTGGCCCGGCCGATCAACGATCCCGCACGTAGTGTGGTGGTAAAAGTACTGAAACCACAAAAGCAACTGACAAAAACAGGTCGGGAGTCGATTATTCGGGAAATGCAGTTTGCTGGGCATCTGCACCACCCGTACATTGTCGAACTGCTCGACCGTGGGATTGATCCTGTTGCCGGGCCGTGCCTTGTATATGAATTTGTCCCCGGCAGCCTGCTGCGAGACATTCTGCGCGTCGAAAAACGGCTGGATTTACCACGATGTGGCTGGTTACTGGGGTGTATTTGCCATGCACTGCAGACCGCACACCTTGCGGGAATTGTTCACCGCGATCTGAAACCCGGCAACATCATGGTGGTGGGGGCTGGCACCAGTGAAGAACTGGTCAAAGTAATGGATTTTGGCATCGCTTCCGCAATGACACAGCCCTATCTGACCACGGATCAACTGGCTGGCAAGAAGGATGTTGTTCGCACGCAGGGCACACCGAAGTACATATCGCCAGAGCAGTTACGTGGTGAAACCACCGATGCCCGTGCAGATATTTACTGCCTGGGAGTGATGCTTTACGAAATGGTTACTGGCCAGCTTCCATTTCCTTATGAAGATGTGGGCAAATTAATTGATGCACACCTGAAGGCAGCACCACCCAGTTTTGCTTCGATTCAAGTTTTCCATATTCCCCCACAAATTGAGCGGCTGATTCTGAATTGCCTAAGCAAATACCCACCAGAACGCCCAGGTAGTGCGGGTGCGTTAGCAAAGCAGTTTGGCGTGGCATTGGGAACCGATATATGGGATGCCACCCGACCAGCAGGAGTGCGTGAAGTGGTGCCTCTGGCGGAAAGTTTGCCTGACATGCCAGAAATATCTTCTAACGAAATGGTGTTTGAAACAGATGCCTGGATGCCAGATGCTATTGCCAGCATGAAACTGGGTGGGTTTTTAACCTCCATCGGTGCCACAATTCTCGATACTCAGCCCGGCAAACTCGATGCACGCTTTGATTTTGCGGTGGAATCTCCCAAATCAGGCTGGCTGGGGAAGATCTTTCCCAAAAAAAGCACCGTACCAATTCGTATTCGACTGGAGTTGCACCGCCCGAATGTCAGCGAAGGAAAAATACATATCAGAATGATCATGAATGCCACTGAAGAACTCATGCAACGTAATTCTGTTCGCACAATGTGTGAAGCATTGTTTGCAGAACTGAAAAAGTTTCTGTAAATAACGTGCTGCACGGCTGAGGAACGCCTTATCGGTGGGTAGTTTCGAGTTGTCAAAGATCAAATCCAAAGCATGGAATTATTTCCATGCACATATAATATATCCTCGAGCCATCAGGTTTCGGCAATTTTTTCCTCGCACGGGTGACTTTTTTCGAAATTTCGCTGACACAACTACTTATTTTGAAAGCACTTGCGCACAAGTATACTTTTTTGTGAATTTTTGCAAAATTGATATCACCTGTTTCCGACTGTATTACTTTTGTACGTAATATCCCACCGATTAAATAACCGATTTCATATATAGCGAATTGGTTATTGGCTCGGGTAATGAGAACGAAATGAGAAAACCTTTGTCTTTGTAACGATCTGGCCCGCAGTTGTGTTACAAAGGTGTAGTTGAAATAAGGTGGGGTAACCAACATGAACCATTTCTACCAGATGAAGTCGGGTATATTCATCGCAGCACTCGCTGCCTGCCTGACCATGGGCAGTTCGCTTGTCGCACAGCCAAAAGGGCCGAATCCGGAAATATTAAAGCGTTTGTTTGAAACTGCTAACAAGAATGATGACAAGTTTCTGGACAAAGACGAATTCAAGTCGGCCATTGACAACATGCCGAAGCTGAAGGATAACCCACGTGCGGGTGATTTCATATTCAACTTTCTCGATAAAGACAAAGATGGCAAACTGAATGTCGAGGAATTTCAAGCGTTGGGGAACCTGCCACAGCGGAAGGGCCCTAATGGTTTTCCCCCACCGAAGAAAAATAATCCCGAACCGAAAAAAGATCCAGAGCCAGCCACAAATTTGGGGAAGCCCGCCTCAGCAGAGCAGATTGCCTTTTTTGAAAAGAAAATCCGCCCCATCCTGGTGGATAACTGTTACAGTTGCCACGCAGAAGAAAAACAGAAAGGTGGCCTGCGGGTAGATACTCGCGATGGTCTATTGAAAGGTGGGGATTCTGGCCCCGCACTTATTCCGGTAATGCGAATCGTAGCCTGCTGATTACAGCAGTGCGGCACACCGATCCCGATATGCAGATGCCACCCAAGAAAAAATTAAGCGATGCCCAGATTGCCGATCTGGAAACCTGGGTACGCAATGGTGCGGCCGATCCCCGCGATGGTGCGGTGACCAGCAAGCCAACCGAAATTGATATTGAAAAAGGAAAACAGTTCTGGTCTTTTCAGCCGGTGCAGCCAAGAAAGTTACCACCAGTGAAGAATCCCAAATGGGTCAAAAGCGATCTGGATTACTTCGTATTAAACATGTTGGAAAGCAAGCAGATGACGCCGGTAAACGATGCCGACCGCTATACTTTGCTGCGGCGAATCTATATCGATCTGATTGGCTTGCCACCCACACCAAAGGAAATTGAAACATTTATCAACGATAAATCTGCCAACGCCGTAGAAAAAGTGATCGATGAGCTATTGTTAAGCCCCCAGTTCGGTGAACGGTGGGGTCGGCACTGGCTGGATGTGGCACGCTTTGCCGAATCGACTGGTAAAGCGGTGAATATCTCCCACCCGTTTGCCTGGCGTTACCGCGATTATGTCATTGAATCTTTTAACAAAGATAAACCTTACGACCAGTTCATTCGTGAACAACTGGCGGGAGATCTGTTGCCTGCTTCGAACGATCAACAAGCGGCGGAACAGTTGATTGCAACAGGATTTCTGGCAATTGGGCCAAAGGACCTGAACGAACGCAACCGCTTGCAGTTCGAGCTTGATCTTGCCGATGAGCAGATCGACACCACCTTCCAGGCATTCCTGGGGCTGACGGTGGCCTGTGCCCGATGCCACGACCACAAGTTCGATCCGATCCCCACAGAAGATTACTATGCCCTGGTTGGCATCTTCCGCAGCACCTCCACCCTTTATGGCACAGTGCGAGGGCTGCAGAGCAATCGCCCCACCAGTCTGGTGCAGTTACCCAGTGGATCGGGTGAACCGGTGGGCCTGGCACCAATTACCAAAAAAGAATACGAGCAGATGGAAAAGCAGATTGCTGATCTGCGGAAAGAACTGCTGGAAGCAAACCCACGTGATAATAACACGTTGAATACCCGCCTACGGATTCTTATTCAGACTTCGACGATTGAAGGCCGCAAATCGATGTACAATGCGGATGGTACACCCAAGCTGCAGGCAATGGGGGTGCGGGATTCATCGTTCCCACGCGACAGTGTTGTCTACACGCGCGGTGAACCCAATCAACCAGGTAAATCGGTGGCACGTGGCTTTCCACAGGTACTGACTGACAAGCAACCCACCATTCGACGCAATAGTGGGCGAATGGAACTGGCAAACTGGATCGCTTCGCCAGAAAACCCACTCACCGCACGGGTGATGGTGAACCGGATCTGGTCCCACTTGTTTGGGCGTGGTCTGGTCTCTTCAGTTGATAACTACGGCACGATGGGACAACGCCCGGCAAACCAGGAACTGCTCGATTACATGGCAGGGGAATTTGTCAAGAATGGCTGGAGCATCAAAAAAACAATCAAGCAGATCATGCTGAGCCACAGCTACCAACTGGCAACCACCTACCACGCAGAAAACTTTGATAAGGACCCGGACAATCAACTGAACTGGCGGATGACTCCCAAGCGGGTGGAATCGGAAGTAATTCGTGATTCGATGTACTACATCGCCGATCAATTGGATTTTGCCCCACCTGCAGGTTCTCCATTGTTGCGGCAAGGTGAAGGGAACGTCCGCCCACAATTTGGTGGTGGTGCACCGTTTGCCAAAGGACCTCGCTTTGGCCAGCAGGGTGCATCACGCGTCAATCGCACTGTATACGAATCAGTGGTTCGCGAACAATTGCCGGAATACCACACTCTGTTCGATTTTCCCGATACCAACGTGGTCAATGGCGAACGAGCAACAACAATTGTCCCCGCCCAAGCACTCTACATGCTGAATAACGATGCGGTGATCGCGGCATCCCAGTCGGTTGCCCGCAAGATTACCCAGGCCCACAGTTCAGACAAAGATCGGATTGAATATGCCTACCTGCTGTTCTTCGGTCGACCAGCGACAGAACAGGAAATCGCCAACGCCACCAACTTCCTGAAAAACTATCAGGAGATTCCCGGGCAACGTCGCTTTGGCTTCGGACGGGAAGGCAACGCCTGGCCGGCATTAGCCCAGGCAATGTTTGCAGCGGCAGAATTCATCATGCGTAACTAATTGAACAAAACTAACGAACGAAATCGAATATAAGGAACTCAATATGAATCCGATCTTCTCTCGCCGGGCGGCATTGCAGACTACCTCGGCAGGTTTTGGCTATCTGGCGTTTTCTGGCTTGGCAACAATGGCAGCAGAAAAAGCTGCCGGGCCACTGGCACCCAAAAAATCACACTTCCCCAGCAAGGCGAAGCATGTGATCTTTCTGTGCATGGATGGGGCACCTTCCCACGTGGATACCTTTGATTACAAACCACGCCTGGGCACCGATACCGGCAAAACGTTTTCCAAAGCACGTCAGCCTTTTGCCAAACTGCTGGGATCACCCTGGAAGTTTCAGAAACATGGGCAGTCGGGCTTAGCCATCAGCGAACTGTACCCGAATCTGGCAAAACATGCCGATGAAATGTGCATCATCAATTCCATGTACACCGATGTGCCTGCCCACCCACAGGCATTTATGATGATGCACACAGGAAGTTTTCAGTTCAAACGCCCATCGTTGGGTGCGTGGACGGTCTATGGCCTGGGAACCGACAACGATAACGTGCCTGGCTTCATTACGATTGATCCTGCACGCAATAATGGTGGGCCAACCAACTACGCTTCGGCCTTCCTGCCCGCCTACTACCAAGGCACGCCCATTACAGGCCTGGCACGCTTTGCCCGCCCTGGTGGGGGTGGATTTGGCCGTCCAGGTGGTTCGCAGGCCAGTGTCAGCAATATCAAGAACCCCCAGCAGACGACGGATCAACAACGGGCACAGTTGGATTTCATTCAATCGCTGAATAAATCGCAATTACGCACCGAACAGCCCAATCCCATGATTGAGGGTGCCATCGAATCGTACGAATTGGCGTTTCGTATGCAGGCCGACCTGCCAAAACTGATGGATCTTTCGAACGAAACCAGAGAAACCCAGGCGTTGTATGGCATTGGCACCAATGAAACGGATTCGTTTGGCAAACAGTGCCTGCTGGCCCGCAAGTTTGTGCAGGCGGGGGTACGGTTTGTGGAAATCCGCAGTGGTGGCTGGGATCATCACCGGGCCTTGAAAGAAAGCCTGGAACGCACCACCACAGCAACTGACTTGCCGATTGCGGGCTTACTGGCCGATTTGAAACGCACCGGACTTCTGGAAGAAACGCTGGTGGTCTGGGGTGGGGAGTTTGGCCGCACCCCTTATGCACAGGGTGATGATGGCCGCGACCACAACCACAAAGGGTTTACCACCTGGATGGCAGGTGGGGGCGTCAAGGGTGGCACCACCGTGGGCAAGACGGATGAATATGGCTACGAAGCGATTGATAACCGCGTTCACATCCATGACTGGCACGCCACCATCCTGCACCTGCTGGGCCTCGATCACGAAAAACTCACTTATCGCCACGCTGGCCGCGACTTCCGCCTGACGGACGTGAAAGGGAACCTCGTTAAAGAAGTTCTGGGGTAATCTTCCAGAAGTTTGTTCATTCTAACTAACCAACAATCCATTCGATTTTACCTCAATTGAATGGGATTTCTATCGTTGCGCTTACATCCGGAGTGATGATGACTCGCAATGTATTCTTCGTAATTTACATTTGCATGGCATTGCTGCTGGCAGCACCTGCTATTCTTGCGCAAGCTAAACAACCACTAACGAATCCCGAAGTGGCAAACCCTACTGCAATTACTAACTTCAGTGATGGTATCAAAATGCAGGGCAACATCTATTTTCCGGCTGGATTCAAGACAGATGATAAAAGACCTGCAGTGATCTTCTGTAATGGCACGGGAGGTACTCGTAAGGGCACGCCTGCAAAGCTGGCCCCTCACTTCGTAAAGGCAGGGTATGTGTTTCTTGCATTCGATTACCGCGGCTGGGGTGACAGTGATGGTAAGTTGATGCCTGTTGAAGCACTTCCGAAGTCAGGGGACAAAGGCGAAGTAACAATTATGGCCCGCATCGCCCGCTGGCAGATGAACTACGCTGATCAAACAGAAGATATCCGCAAGGGGATGAATGGCTTCGCCATCGCGGATCTCAACCACGATGAACGGACAGACGGGTCGCGGTGTTCACCCCGCCGATCACCATGATGCTTGGCTGGCCTTTAACTCTCCGAACCCGTGGATACAGGATTCTGAGCAGGGGAGGTGGCGGTGGATGAATTCGCTGGGCAAGTCAAGCCGAATGCCTGCAAAAACTGCTCGGTGTCCATCACGCCATACCCAGTGCCTGGGTGCCAGGATCCGTTGCAGTGCATCGTAGACGTTTGAAGTGCGCTGCGAATTTGGGCAGCATTTACCTGCTGGCCATTTCCCTTGCCACGCTGGGAAAACAACAAGGCAATCGCCCCTGCTACATGGGGAGCCGCCATGCTAGTCCCGCTCTCGGCGTGCATAGCCGACACCGACCGACTGCTAGCTGCGGGGATCGAGACACCTGGCGCGGCGACTTCAGGCTTGTGACGCCCGTCCAGGGTTGGGCCATAAGCAGAAAAAGCCGGGTTTGCGATTGGAATGGTGGTCGTGACGGCACCTACGGAGATTACCGTCGCTGCTGTACCAGGGATGCTCAGGGTCCGCTGCTCCTCCACATGATTCAGAAAGGAAACAAGTTGAGAATCTGTTCGGTCGATCCAGGCATCGATGTAGATGCAAGCGTGAAGATGTTGAGCTTCGCAGCGCAGTTTCCATGTTCCCTCCAGGATGACCGGGCTCGTGCCGTGCTCAATGGTGATGTAGAGCCGACTCAGCCCGTTGTCCTTGTGGAAGCGCGTGTATGTTAGCCTGTAGGTGTTTCCGCCTGGGAAAGTGCCTGTCTCATAAGAGTTCGACCAGGAAACAAACGGCGAGGATTGTCCGGCTGGATCGATCAACGAAAACTGGAGTTTCGCTAACGCGGGCAGCCAGAGATCGATAACATCCTGTCGACGAGCCATCGGTCGTTGAGAGCATTTTTTCGGGGAGAGCCATTGTAAGTGGCTAACAGACATGCTGTTTACCGGAACGGTAGCGTGCAAACAACTGGCCCGGTCGTTCCCCGCAGACTTGACGATAGCGAATCCAGGGGTCTGCCCATTTCCGGAAAACTCGTCGAAAGCTAGTTCCAACAACGACCTTCCGTCATGAGCACCGGCCTGCGCTCCGAGGCTTACGTTAACGACCACGGGCAGACCCTTTTCTCTCGCAACGTCCCTGATGAAAGTCAACGCAGCGCAGTGGGCGACGGAATACCCAATGCTTGCTGGCTCGTCCTGCCCAGGTTGCGGGTTCGCAACAATGACAATGACGAGTTTTGCTTCCGGAGCCATGCCACCGGGAAAAGCATTGTTGCCAAACGTACTACCGGCTGCGATACTAGCCACATGCGTACCGTGACATTGATTTCGGATTATTAGATTGCCGGGGACGGTGTTTGTATTGATATATTCATCGATCTGATTTTGGGTGTGCAGTGTGCCGAAAGTCTGACCAGAAGGAGGCCTCCCCGTGTTGTCTCGTTGGTCCCACACTGCAAGAATCCTGGTTTGGCCACGATCGTCGCGGAACGCCTCGTGCAGCACATCAATGCCGACGTCGATAATGGCCACGATGGCCCCATCCCCCCGTTCGTTGTAGCGTTGGTGGATCGTGTCTGCTTTAATGAAGGAGAACGAATTAACGCATTCTGGGTTGGCGAAGGATGGGCTTGCTTCGACAGAGATGACTCCGGAGTAGTGTTCGAGGGCCAAGATACTGCGCGGACTGCCGACACCCGCAATGATCCGTCCGATACGCGAAACGGTCTTGAAGTCTGGGATGTCTGCGAGCTGCACTTTGTCATCATCGACCGCCACTAACATGGAGATTGGTCGAGGCTTAGGTAGTTCCTTGGCTGTCGATTCTTGCCCCGTTGGTGCTTCACTCGCGTCGAAAAACGAAGTGAGTGCAGCGTCAATGCGGGAGACATTAGGGATTACTTTTTGCAACAGTCCTTGCAAAGGATCAACTTGGTGAGCGCGTACGATGTGAAATTCTAAGCCGGGGGCCGTGGATTCTGCCCAAGTGACGAACTTCTCCGCTATCGTATCGCTCGTGCTTTCGGACCGAGACGGAAGTGATGCTTCCGGAAAAGCTTCGCAGACAGCGTGGAGAGCCTCGGGTGAGAGGGAGGAAATCGTTTTCACAACTTTGTCGCGATCAAAAGAAGTTTGCGAGGGTCTATACTTAACCTCTCCCGTCCACCAGCTGAAACGCACATCGCCTTTGCCCGACAGTCGTTTCGCCACTTCGGTAACCAAGCGTATGAGGATGCTGCCGTGCATCCCCGGGCCGTCCGCATCAATGTGGATTCTGCCGTACATCCCCGGGCCGTCCGCATAGATGCGGATTCTGCCGAGCATCCCCGGGCCGTCCGCATCAATGTGGATGCTGCCGAGCATCCCCGGGCTGTCCGCATCAATGTGGATTCTGCCGTACATCCCCGGGCCGTCCGCATCGATGCTGATTCTGCCGTTCATCCCCGGGCCGTCCGCATTGATGCTGATTCTGCCGTACATCCCCGGGCCGTCCGCATCAATGAAGATAAAGCCGGCAGTTTGTTCGGGTGGTAGCGGCTCGACCTTCATCGGCCAGCTAAAGTAGGAAAGGCGTGAAGTATCGATCGTTTCTGATGCCTCGATTGGCCAAGCGATGCCTACCGCCGGCACTCCATCGACGTGAAGTACCCAGGCAAAGCCTCGTTGCTCCCCTTCGAACAGGGGCAAAGCGATGGCTTCCCCACCACTCCTTATTAGGTATCGAAGTGTGCCGCACCTCTTGCCTTTGGAGATGATGTGAAGATGTGTTACTGAATGAGTGGACAAAGGACACCTTTGCTTTCGCTTACCAAAATGATTTCGTAGCTCATACGTGAATCATCTCTGGAATCGGCATTTGCAGCGATAATTGGGAAAATTTTTTGGATTTCTTTTTTGAAAAACTACATAGTTTTCGATATAGATGCCGTCGGAATACTCGGCTAGGTTAAAAAAATCGGGTTCGGAAAACGACACTCTCGTAACGGCTTCAAAACCGCTGTCGAACTCAACGTGTGCGATTTTCTCGCCATGCAGTTCGGCTGCCGCGTCGGCATTGCCACTTTTGCTTACAACGACATGCTTCCCGTCGTCCACACAGGCACCTGGGCAAAGGCCCATTTCATCGGCCAGTAGGTGGTCGATCCTCTGCGGTGAGACCGACTCCACCGGTAAGAGTTCGTGGTACATTATGGAAACTATTTTTTCCCAAGAATTGTTTTCATGTCGATTCCAGTGGTACCTACTTGAACAAATTCAAAATTTCGCCCTTGGTTTTGGGCTGGTTTATCCTGTTTTTCAACAATATCCACTGGCAACAGATACCTTTTTTCCTGCTCACCGGCATCCATAGATGAATCAAACTTAATTTGTGCAAGGTATGCCCCTGCTAACCAATACTGGTACGATTTGCGGGCAGGCAATTTGTATTCTTTCCAGACATTAAACATGTGAATATCCGTTGGTGTAACCATGATGAAACGGACGTCAAATACCAGATCAACATCCAGTTTATTGTCGATGTTGAGCACACCCATTCGTAGCCCAGGGTTGTGAAATTCGTTCAGAAGAAGTTTTTGCCCAACAAATTCCGGTTCTTTGGGGTGAGATACCACCTGATATTCCAGATTTCCATCTTGATTAAATGTTGCATTACCGTTTTCTCTGGCTCCTTCATCCCAGTCAATGGTAAGACGATTTCGGACATGGCTCCATTTTCCAGTAAGTTTCTGAACAGTATCGCCACTGGGCCGGAACTGATTTACTTTACCATAAGGTTCAAAATGCCATACAGATGTCTTAAGTTTATTGTTCACAGAATGAGACAGATGATATTGTCCTGCGAGTGTTCGGCCTGTGATGAGAACCTGGAACTGGCGGCTCGAACCATCTCGCAACGCCTCCAACTGTAGCCGGGTTCCTAATGGGCTAGTTGCGATAATGTCTTTGAATTCAGCAAGTTTCATGCCTGCAATCGCGTGACCATCATATCTGGTAATAATGTCATCTGTTTTCAATCCGGCATTGGCTGCTGGCGAATAAGGGATAACTTCGTTCAGTTTCATTCCCTCTGGGCATTCTGAAAAGACTACCCCCAGAAACGCACCAGTGGGCACGGATTTGGCTACGACTGATTTTGCAGGCACACCAGGTTTTGCAGAGGAACTGGTTTTCGGTGCTGTCACTGATAATGTTGCCTGGGTGGGTGCTTTCTCCCGACTGCTATCTTTCTCGTCGTTGTCCTGAAACAGATAAAGGGCTCCAACGATTCCAATAAACAGCAGCAGCATTACCAGGAAAATAATGAATAGTGTTTTACCATAACTCTTTGGCGGTGGGCCACTTCGGTCGAATGCAGGTGGGATGCGTTCCCGACGGCGACTTCCCCCACCCCGTTCCCGTGAAGTGCGTGGTTCCGGTCGACGCTCTCGTGCTGATCGAACTTTGGTTTCACGCACCGGCAGTGCTTCGGGAAGTTCTTCAAACTCATCGATCAATTCCACAACCACGTGGGCGTTATCAGCAATACTTTCACCCCGCCCACCCGCAGTGGAAACCATGCTCTGGTCGGGCAAATCGACCTTTTCAAACACGGTCGCTTTCGCCGTATTCGGTGCCTGGTAAGTAGTGTTCGCCGTATTCTGCGATTCGATTCGGTTGACAATCGCTATGAGCTGATCAATGGCGGCATCCGCACTGGGAATCCGTTTGGCGGGGTCGTGCTGCATCAGGCCATCAATAAACTCCACCAACTCTTGCGGTACCGCCGAGTTGTGCGTGGCGATCGGTGCGTATTTTCCACTGATAATCGCGACCATCACGGCGGGTGATGTTTTGCCTTCAAACGGGTAATGTCCGGTGCAAAGCAGGTAAAGCATCGTGCCCAGGCTGTACAAGTCAGATCGGGCATCCAGTGGGGTGCCCAGTGCCTGTTCCGGACTCATAAATGCGGGCGTTCCTACCACCCCACCGGTGCTGGTGATCCCTTTATTGGTGCTGATCGGCTTCGCTAGCCCAAAATCGAGGATTTTGATGCGACCTTTGGGAGATTCCAGCCAGATATTGGCGGGCTTGATATCACGATGGATGAGATTTTTCTCATGAGCAACTTTCAAGCCACGGCAGGTTTCCAGGGCAATCCGCACTACCTGCATGAAGTTGGGCAGCCCTTTGTTCCGCAAATAATAATCCAGCGAACAGCCATTCAGCAGTTCCATGGTGAAATACGGCAACTCATTAATGAGACCAGCTTCATAAATTTTCACCACGTTGATGTGGGAGATCTGGGCCACCGCACGTGCTTCGTCGATAAAGCGGGTCTGGGCAGATTGATCGTGCATCACCTCTGGCAGCATCAATTTCAGTGCGACTTTGCGATTCAGGAATGAGTCTAAAGCGACAAAAACGGCCCCCATGCCCCCACGGCCAAGCTCTTTCAGGATGCGATATTTGCCAAACGTGCCCAAATCCCCCACTTCGGAAGGTGGGCCAAACAGGTTTCGTTGGGGTTGAATCATGCGAGACTCCTTGACCTGTGCGATGAATCTGGGGAGGTCTGATTATTCTATTACGTCAAACGGTTTGTGGGAAAATGAAAAGAGTGTGTGATGTACATTCGATTTTGGCAGGGTTCCCCCACGTGGGTCTGTCAAACTGACAGATTCAGAAAAATAATGATATTTGTTAACAATTTTAAGCGCTTTATTCATAATAACTTACGAAAATTCAGCCTGCATTTTTCAAATTGGCATCTTCTTTGCTATTGAATTATTTTGTGTCGCACATAGCAGCCCGAGGTGGTCTCGGCGGATGTGCCTGTAAAATTGATTCAGCAAAGGAGCTTGTCATGCGTAATGTAGTTCGATGGACGGAAAATCCACTGCGTTGGGTAGATGCGCTTCATCAGCAAATGGACGATGTCTTTAACCGTGTTTACCAGGATGGCTCGGAAGTCGCCAAAGCCTCCACGTGGGCACCTCGGCTCGATCTGGTGGAAACCGAAGGTGCATATGAAGTGAAGGTCGACCTGCCGGGAATTGCACCGGAAAATGTGGAAGTGAACCTGAATGACAACGTGTTGACAATTCAGGGTGAACGCAAGGTGGAAACGGAAAACAAAGAAAAGAACTACCACCGCATTGAACGTGTCAGTGGGACTTTCTACCGTGCCATCACCTTGCCCGCCAAAGTCGATGACGAAGCTGTTCAAGCGAGCTTCGAGCATGGCGTGCTGCACGTGGTGGTGCCGAAAAAGCCAGAATCACGTGGCAAAAGGATTACTGTGCAGGCAAAACAGAACTAACGGTCATTTCGCAAGAAAGTTTGCAAAGCCTTTTGTCTGCACCGTTGTTTCTTTGTCACCCACCATCAAAGAGATGGAGCATTCCATTCCAGGAATCTTTTCGATCGCGGCAATGGCTTTCTCAGGAGCCCAGATGCTGGCCATCTTGGTATAGCTGTCCGCATCGATCCCGCGTGGGGCAATCACTGTAACACTGCGTCGGCCTTCAATCCCATACCCGGTGCGTGGGTCGATCAGGTGAGAATAACGCTTGCCGTCGATTTCCAGAAATTGAAAACTGTCCCCAGATGTGGAAACGGCCATCTCTTTCAGCAGCACCGTGCGTTTGTCAGTGCTGCCCACTGGTGGGGCGATATCGATCTTCCAGCCTTTGCTGTCCGGAGGTATACCCATTGTGGCGATATCACCACTGGCAGCCACCAGGGCAATTGAAATGTTGAACTTTTTCAACGTGGCAATCGCTTCATCGGCCGCATAGCCTTTGGCGATGCCACCCAAATCAAGCTGCATTCCAGGAACAAGTAATTCCACCGTGCGATCTTTGGGATTTAGTTTGACGTTTCGATAGCCCATCCTGGTAAGAGCTGTTTGAATTGTTTCCGCTGGGGGCAATTTCTTTTCCTTGCGTGCTGTCCGCCAGATTCGGCTGAGTGGTCCAATGCTGGCATCAAACGCACCTTCCGAAAGCTGGGAAAGCGCTGTGCATTTTTGCAGAACGTAGAACAGTTCCGCACTGACCTTCTGTGGGCCAGCCAGAGTGGTTTTGTTCTTGCTGCACAACTGCATCAGTTCGCTTTTGGGATCGTAATCGCTCATCAATGTATTCAGGTGGGCAACCCGTTCGAAAGCTGCTGTAACAGCACGTTCGGCAAGCTGCTCCGTTTCGGCATACAGTGTAATACTGAAGGTGGTGCCCATCTGGGGCGATTCGTATCGAAAGCGTTGGATTTCCCCACCTTGCAGGGGTGCGGCAAAAAGCAGCCCACAAATGATGGTAAAATGGCGTAAGTTCATAAAATTCACAGTTAGGCGAGAATTTCTCGATTGACAACGATTTTGGCGGTGCAACACGCGTATTATACAGTTAGTTGGCAAACGCCTGAAGATGATTAGAGTTCGCCCGGGGAGTGATAATGTATCTGAAAAAATTGATCCTTTCCACAGCACTGGCAACCGCCACCATCTGTGGAGTAACGTGCCTGGCAGTGCTGGCACAACCAGAGAAGCCAAAGCAGGAATTGCCAGCACTCAAAAATTACACCGAAACTGTCAAAATTACCGACCGCTCTTCGAAAAGTGAAGTCAAAGTCGATTTTGACATGGTGGCAGTCCCAGGTGGGGAATTCATGATGGGCAGCCCTGAGACCGAAGAGGGGCGAGCTTCCAACGAAGGCCCCCAGGTGAAGGTGAAAGTGGCACCATTCTGGATGGGTAAATGCGAAGTTACCTGGGATGAATACGATTTGTACTTCCGTTACAACAACGCCAACCTGCGTCCTGATGTGGAACGCGGCACCGTGATTACCCGCAAGAAAGAAGATATCAAAGAACCTGCCGATGCGGTCAGCCAGCCCACCAAGCCGTACGTGCCGGAAACATACAACCACCAACGCTCGAAGCATCCTGTGATCTGCCTGACACACCACGCAGCAATGACTTATTGCGAATGGCTGTCCAAGAAAACAGGCAAGAAGTATCGCCTGCCCACCGAAGCAGAGTGGGAATATGCTTGTCGTGCAGGTTCCCAAGAAGCCTATCCCTGGGGTGCAGATGCCGGCAAAGCAGACGATTATGCCTGGCACAAGAAAAACTCTCCCACGGAAGAACTGCCAGGTGGCACCACGCACGCAGTTGGTTCCAAGAAACCAAACGCATTTGGACTGCACGATATGAATGGCAACGTGTTGGAATGGTGTATGGACCATGCCATTGCTGATGCCTACAGCCGTTATCCGATGATGTTCGGTAAAGATGGCCTGGTGCTGAATCCGTGCATCAAACCAACCAATCTGAAATGGTCCCACGTGACCCGCGGTGGGCATTTCAAGAGCCGCAAGCTGACCGATCTGCGAAGTGCAGCACGCACCTTCTCTGATCCGGAATGGATGGAAGACGATCCCCAATTGCCCCAGAGCATCTGGTGGCTGACCAATTACGATACAGTTGGTTTTCGCGTGGTACGTTCGCTGGATGAAAGCGATGAATTGAGCAAAGTGAAGCCACTG
This sequence comes from Zavarzinella sp., assembly GCA_041399155.1. Classification (NCBI taxonomy): domain Bacteria; kingdom Pseudomonadati; phylum Planctomycetota; class Planctomycetia; order Gemmatales; family Gemmataceae; genus Zavarzinella; species Zavarzinella sp. The sequence continues at coordinate 525,828 of JAWKTI010000004.1, read as the reverse complement.
ATTGTGCTGGATGATGACAACGATAAAATATACAAACTGAAATAATTCTCAAACAAGATCGCAGTACGGGCGTTCCGCGCGTGGAAGAACACCATCGACGAGACATCCATGCTACGAGAAAAAATAATCCTTGAGAAACCGAAGCTGATTGATTAACATTGTGAAAAGAATTTAACTTACAGGGGATCTCTCTACATGTCAGAACAAAACAATAATCGTCGTGAATTCATGACGCACAGTGCACTGGCCGCAACGGGTGCCGCACTGTTGACCGGTGGTGTGCACGCAGGTGGCAGCGAAATCATTAAAGTAGGCGTCATTGGCTGCGGTGGTCGTGGAAGTGGTGCAGCTGGCAATATTCTGGATGCAGACAGCAAAGTGGAAATCACTGCTCTGGGTGATGTTTTCCAAAGCCAGGCAGAAGGTGCTGCACAGCGCCTTGGCCGCAAATATGGCGAACGGGTCAAAGCAAGCAAAGGAAAAGGGATCTTTTCCGGCTTAGACGCCTACAAGCAAGTGCTGGATACCGATATCGATCTGGTGATTCTGGCTACCCCACCTGGGTTTCGGCCGTACCACATTGAAGCGGCAATCGAAGCGAAGAAAAATATCTTCACCGAAAAACCAGTCGCTGTTGATGTCACGGGTATCCGCAAGTGCCTCGAGCTGGTGAAGAAGTCGAAAGATGCCGGCATCGGCATTGTTGCAGGTACGCAGCGTCGCCACCAGACAGGTTACATTGAAACCATCAAACGAATCAAAGATGGTGCCATTGGCGATGTCACTTCCGCACGTGCGTACTGGAATGGGAACGGCATCTGGTTCCGTGGCCGCCAGCCGGGCATGAGCGATACCCACTATCAGATTCACAACTGGTACCACTTCCTCTGGACCTGTGGCGACCACATTGTGGAACAGCACGTTCATAACCTGGATGTGATCAACTGGGTGCTGGGTGCCCACCCAATCAGTGCATCGGGCATGGGTGGCCGCAGCAATCGACCTGTAGGCGATCCCAACTCTGTGGGGCATATTTTTGACCACTTCTCCGTGGAATACGAATACCCCAACAACGTGTTCGTGCAGAGCTTCTGCCGCCAGATCGAAGGCACCACGTCGAGTGTTTCGGAAGCAGTCGTGGGCACCAAGGGTATCAGCCAGGTCAATGGTTACAACATTAACGGTAAACGAGTGTTTGAAGGCAAAGAAATCAACCCATACGTGCAGGAGCACATGGATCTGATTGCCAGCATTCGCGAAGGAAAACCGCTGAATGAACTGGAACAGGTGACGATCAGCACCATGACGGCGATTCTGGGCCGGATGTCCACGTATGCGGGCATTCGCCTGACCTGGAAAGATGTGATGGAGAAAGCAAAGGAAGATACTTTCCCCGCGAAGATCGACCTGACTGCCCCACTGCCCGTGACACCAGTCCCAGTGGTAGGCAAAACCCGCTTCTTCTAAGAAGCCCACGTTGCAAATTGTTCAGCCAATTGGTTTTGTGATCCTACGGTGTTAGCCGCAGGATCACAAGCCGGAAGCTTGAACGACGGAATCTTCTCAGCCGAAGTCAAGGGATAAACTTTGACTTTGAGCCTACGGTGTTGGCCGCAGTATGCTTTTTCATTTCGGTTTCATCGCCCGCGCGTGGGTCTTTCTTCTTCATCATCTTCCGCGAAGCCGCAAAGACACAAAGAATTATCCAACCGTCATTCCCGCGCAGGCGGGAATCCAGTACACAAAAAGTGAACTAGCATTCCGAACACCTGACCTGGAAGCCGATTGCGTTAGCCACGGTTGACTGGCTGGGGAGTAATCCAATAGACTACAAAAAACACTGAGGAAGTATTATTGTGAAATGGTTGTTCATCGAGATTAAATAATGAATGCAAGAATCCTATATGGCAATCGACAAAACTTTGGCATCGAGTTTTCGTTTGCAAAATCAAAGAATTACATTCATGTGCAACTTTGGCTCGGTGGACAATGGGTAGGTGATATTCAAGACTCGATCATGCCAGAATACATGTGTGCGAGTCTCTTAGAACTGGCCTGTCCTAAGCGCTATCCCAGATACGCATACGATTCCAAAGAAGACATTCCTTCCTACGAAGATCTGCTAGATAATTGTGGTTCGTTTGGGGAATCATTCGATCCTTTTGTACTAGCTTATTGTTCTTTGACAACACGTGAATATGTTAATTTCACATGGCGATTAGATGAAGATTACTACTACTTATTTCCAGATTACCCTAGGCAGATATTTCATCGCTCAGTGCCGCTGCCGACTTATAATAATGTTGTCAGAATGTTTATTATGACTATGATCAACGATGGATACTATGTAATCCGTAATGGGATTCCCACTCTTGACGATCTTGATTGTTTCTAACCATCAAATTAAAGAAGAAGGACAGTACAACTTTCAGCCATTTTGCTCCCTGGGTGATTTCAATAAGAAGCGAGGGCACTTGCATTCAGCTGGCGTACGTTTGATTCTGCGGTAGGATGCCGCTGCCAGGTGGCTTGAGCATCGTCATTCCCGCGCAGGCGGGAATCCAGTGAAATTTCTCAAATTTGCGGTCATCTCCTGTTTTCATCGCCGACAGCGCCAGTGAGGGACTGTTAAATAATAAGCGACACCCACGGAAAAGACACACCGCCTCCGGCTCTGAGAATTGGCAGTAGGCGGGAATCCATTGCTTGAGGCACTGAAAGTGCCGATCGTTTATCTGAAGGTGCTTGCAGTGAAGGTCAGGGTGAGATGATTGGCGAAGTTCCAACCCTGAATAGGGGGATTCGCTTTCAAGATTCATTGGTCATTAAGAAATTTTCATGGATTCCCGCTTTCGCGGGAATGACGATTTCAGATGAGTATCATTTGATGCGCCACCATGAATCAGGCCTGTAAGGGCATCTTACGAATTGAAAAAGCCGGCAATCTCATGCGTAAGTCGTCTAGCTATCCGGATTCGCGATTGAGCCTATACCAACTTGACAGACGCAGGCGACTAAGTAAGCGATTGGAGCAGAAATCGATCCATCATACCCCCACACCGCTGCTCTGTGTGGGTCGATTATCTAATTTCGTGACGCATGAATCATAGTCGAATTTTCACCATCGAACGATTTTTATCCTCAAGTGAATCTGCTTCACTGGCAGATTTGTGTGAAGGGATCGGTTTTGAAAACCAATATTCTGGAGAAGGGCTACTAATTCGCAGTCGGGCGCAGTTCGAGGATCATTATTGGGCTAAACTCATCTGGGAAAGACTCCAATCTGCACTTCCACGTCTGACAGACGTTTACACCAACGGATTTTCACCGGAGCCTGCCCCACCATATCCGTTGCATCTCTACTCGCCGGTGCAATTGAATGAACGTTTTCGGTGCTACAAATATGGCCCTGGTGAAGAATTTCGTCGCCACCAGGATATTGCCTTCGAATACTCGAAAACAAAACGAACTTTTTTTACTGTGCTGATCTATCTGAACGATGGCTATGCAGGTGGTGAAACCACTTTCGACGACTGTATTGTCACACCGAACCTTGGCATGCTCGTAATGTTCCCCCACGAACTGGAACATGCAGGGCAGAAAATTGTGTCAGGATTAAAATACACAATTCGTACAGATGTTGTGTACGAAGCATTCGCTGGGTAATGGAATCAGAGTGAATTGATTGTAAAACTTGCTCAAAGTGCAACCCGCTATTCAGGAAATCGCACCTTTCGAAAATCGTCATTCCCGCGTAGGCGGGAATCCATTGCTTGAGGCACTGAAAGTGCCGATCTTTCATCTGAAGGTGAATTGCAGGGAAGCTCCGGGTAAGATGATTAGCAAAGATCCAACCCTGAATAGGGGGATTCACTTTCAAGATTGATCATTAAGAAATTCTCATGGATTCCCGCCTACTGGGGAATAAATCGCTGTGTGAATGTTGATCCTCATACCCCTATAACCACGTGGGCAGGCAACGGCCACGATGGCAAGCATGTTTTGTATCAGAAGATCGCTCAATCCCGTTTTTTCCACACAATCGGGTGGATGGTGTAAACCAGTTAACAGAATTAAACGGCCACGGGAAGGTGGGAATTCTAGCCGCCACTCCTGCCAGTAATTTGCATTCTGGTGTAGAATATGCCCATGGAAGCGACATTTTTACCAAATGCGGAACGACGGAAACAGGTGCGGCTACGCACCCGTTCTGACCTGGTGATCACCCCACAGCGGTATGAGGGGAAGTGGTGCCAGGTGGTGAAAGACCCGGTGGCCCTGAAGTATTTTCGGTTCAACAAGCACGAATATTATGTTTTCTCCCGCCTGAACGGTGAAAATACACTGGAAGATATTCGGACGGGCTTTGAAAAAGAATACGCACCCGACCGCCTGAAACTGGAAGAAATTGAAGGGTTCGTGCGGCAACTGGTGACCGCCGGACTGGTACAGCACCAATCGCCCAATGCGGCCCGCGAACTGTTCGAAAAGCAGCGGAAACAACGCCGCACCAAGAAGCTGGCAGGCATTACCAACATTCTGTACATGAAGATTCCGGTGTTTGATCCGGATCGCCTGCTGAACTTCATGATTCGGTACACCCGCTGGATCTTCACAAAGACATTTTTGTGGCTCAGTGTGATGCTGATGATTTCAGCCGCACTGTTTGTGGCATTCCACTACAAGACCTTTTACGAAAAGCTGCCCGCCTACCACGAGTTCTTTGCTTTCCGCACCATGTTATACATGTGGCTGGCCCTGGGGGTGGTCAAGGTCATCCACGAATTCGGCCACGGGCTGAGTTGTAAGGCGTTTGATGGAGAATGCCACCAGATGGGCTTTCTCTTCATGTGCTTCTCGCCTGCGCTGTACTGTAATGTGACCGACTCATGGACGGTGGCCGACAAGTGGAAGCGAATCATCATCAGTTTTGCAGGTATCTGGGTGGAGCTGATTATTGCTTCGATTGCCACCTTTGTCTGGTGGTACACCCCCCACTGGCCGTTTGTCAATAACGTCGCGATGTGCCTGATGGTGCTGTGTAGTGTCAGCACGTTTCTGTTCAATGCGAATCCGCTGATGCGGTTTGATGGTTATTACATTCTGGCCGACTGGCTGGAAGTGCCTAACCTGCGGGAGCGAGCCAACCGCTACCTGGGTAATGTCTTCAAAGCGACCGCATTTGGCATTGAAGTGCCACCGGAACAGTACATGGCCCCACGCCGAAAGGTGCTGTTTGTTGTGTTTGCCATTGCCAGTTGGGTTTATCGGTGGGTGCTGACGATTTCGATTCTGCTGTTTCTTTCTGGCTGGTTAAAACCTTACAAACTGGAAAATTTAAGTATTCTGCTGGCCTTTTTCGCACTGGCATCAATGACGGTGTGGCCAGTGGTGAAAATGGTGAAAGGCTTTCGGCAACGGGGGAGGTTGCCCGATATGAAACGACCTCGTGTGATTATTACTTTGCTGATCTTTACCGGCATGGTGGCGGCATTTTTCTTTCTGCCACTGCCTGTGGCACGGGTGCGGGAAGCTGGCCTGGTGCAGATTGAAGAAGGCTACGCCGAAAAAGTGCACAGCCTGGAAACGGCAGTGCTGACGGAAGTGCTGGTGAAAGACGGCGAATATGTGCGTGAAAACCAGGATCTGGCCCGTTTTCGCAATCTTGATCGGGAGATGCAGCTCGATTCAGCGGTAAAATCGGAAGAAGCCGCCCGCGAAATGATGCAGCAACTGACTACCCGCCTGCGGGCAACCAACGACCTGCGAGCTAGGATTTCGCTGGAACAGGAGTTGAAAAAGGCGGAAGCTAGCTGGAACGATGCACGCACCAACCGTGTGGGGCTGGAACAACTGATTAAAGAAGTAACCGTGCTGAAAGCCCCGCGGGCAGGCGTGGTGATGGGCGTACCGAAACAGGAAGATATTTATCGCACGTGGGTGGTTGGGGAAAGCCCACCGTTCTGCACCATTGGCGATATCAAGCACCTGCGGCTGGTGGTGCCAGTTGATTCCACCGATTATCTGGAAATCAAACGCAATCTGGCGTTAGCAAAACAGAATCACCCACAGACACCATGGATTGATGTCGATATTCTGCCGAATTATCAGCACGACCGACGCTTGAAAGGGCGTGTGACCGAAGCGGGCATCCCACTGGTGGATCAGAAGAATATACCGATCGCCCTGACCAATCGTGGTGGGGGACCATTGGCAACCAAGCCCGGTGGCGACCCCAATGTGAATGAGCCATTGGTGCAGACCTACCTGATTCGGGTGGAAGTGGATGATCCCTACAATTGTCTGGTACCGGGCACCCGTACCACCGCAAAGATGAACCTGCAGTGGCGATCTGCCGCCTGGTGGAGCTGGCGTGCGATTACTTCTGCACTCGATCTGGGTTTGTGGTGATCGATGCTCCCCACAGTGGGGAAATGAATTAAACCCTACTATGGCGATCAGTTTAGTAGGCAATAATCGGTCTTCTTCTCGTCTTGGCGGTTTATTTTAATTCGATTCCAGGTATCCGGTTTTCGAAGAATTGAAGCCCAATTGAATCATTTGAAGTGTCAGAAATTCTTCCGATTTTCGAACAAAAGCTGGTTTAGCCTTTGTTTTTCACAATCATCACTTCCACGATGTTCAAAGCGGTGTCGCCATCGAGTTCCAATTCTTTCTGCAAGTGCTCCAGAAATGCCCGCTCTTCAGGTTCCACCACACCATCGGCCAGCACGATATCGCAGGCGTTGGCAAATGCCGTATCCCGCAGATCTTTCGGAAGTGCGGGAGCACACAGTTCTACCACACCTGGGGCACCTTCCCGACGCAGCATCTTGATCAGTGAATCCATCAGGTTGGTCCACTTCTTCTCATTCATATTCTCGAACATTTTCATTCGAGTGATCGTGCCGAACAAGCTGCCAATTTCTTCATCGGCAATGTGGCCATCACATGCACTGGCGGCAAGCAGAATTCCCGCAAAGGCCTGTTGACGCGTAATTTCACCACGGTTCGCGCTTTTATCGCCGAAGATGTTATCAAACAAACCCATGTGGATACTCCCAATACAGAAATGTACGTTTTGCTCAATTTACTTGTGGGAGAAGAAACTTCAAGCAATGGGCATGAGTTCCAATTCCCGGTACGACAGGACGTGCAACACGGCACCTAACCGGCTACAGGAAATGTCTTTGCTGCATGGTACAAAATCTCTGAAGCGATGTCAATCTGTTGCAGCTCAATCCATTCGTCTTTAGTGTGGGCCTGGGCAATATCCCCTGGTCCAAAGACAACTGCGGGAATACCCGCCTCTGCCAGCGTCGAGGCATCAGTGCCATAAGGAACTGCCAGCACCTGGTGGTGGCCGACAACCGCATTGATTGACGCACCTAATTGCTGGGTAAGCAGTTGCGACAAATCGGGTTGCAATGCAGGACAGGTCAACGTGGTGGTGACACTCACATCCGGCACACCCGACTGGGCAATCAACTTCATTAAATTCTCATGAATTTCGGCCGCTTTTTCGCCAGGTAACATCCTGCGGTCAATTTCAATCAGGCAGCGGTCCGGGACCGTGTTCACACTTACCCCGCCTTCAATTTTGCCCACGCTCAGGCTGGGTGGGCCCAGTAAAGGATGTGGCGGGCTGCTTTGCAGGTGTTGGGCATGTTCCTGTAAGAGCTGAATAATTCTGGTCATGCGATAAATGGAATTGACCCCATCCTGTGGGCGGGAACTGTGGCACGCCACACCGGTAGTCTGTAAGTGCCAGCGAATGACGCCTTTATGGCAATTCACAATATTCAGCGAAGTGGGTTCTGCAACGATGGCCCCGTCTACTTTCAGGCCATTTTTCACCAGATCCTGCACCCCAAGAAAGGTGTGCTCTTCATCCACGGTGCAGGCCAGGGTCACCTGGGCACACTGTTCTGGTTGTTCGCGGTGCAGCCGAAGAAAAGCCTGCAGCATTGCCGTCAGACCACCTTTAACGTCGCACGCACCCCGGCCGTACAGTTTCCCGTCGCGGGTGGTGCCAGCAAACGGATCGATTGTCATGCCGGTTACCGCCACGGTATCGGTGTGGGACTCCCACAACAGGTGACCTGTGGGCGATTTCGGGGTGAATGTAGTCAACAAATTATCCCGACCCGGAGCAACAGTCCGACGTGTGAACGGAATCCGGGCTTCCTGCAGCACCGATGCCAGCACGTCTACCACGCGGTTTTCCAGGTGCAGATCAGGTAGAATTCGCCCACCCATCGGATTGACGGTGGGGCAATTGACCAGGGCACGCAGGAGTTGTTCCGTATTCATGAATGCGACTCGATGACCACAGTATTCTAGGAGAAATCCCCATGGATGCCTGTGCCTGTGCATGGTTTCCGCCTTACGAAGGACGGGATTTCATTTCGTTGCCGTTCATCTGAAACACCATTTTCTCCAGCATTAGAGGCAGTTTCACAGATTTTCCTGTCGCTTGGGCAGTTGTCTGTACAATTTTCCCATATCTAGGAAAGGATGACGACTGCAGATGAACAGAATCAAACGGCTTGCCATTTTAACGGCAGGTGGGGACACTCCTGCACTGAACGCGACTCTCGATGGTGCAGTGACCCGCGCCAATCAGCTTCAAATCGAAATCCTGGGTGTGATTAAAGGTTTCAGTGGGCTGTTAAACCCGCGAATCCCCCACGTGGTGCTCAATCCGTTGTTTACCACCATTCCAGAACTGGATCCCACCCGTGGTGGCACCATTCTGGGTGCGTCGCGGGATTACGTTGACGCGAACGATCGCACGACAATCAAATCAATTGCAGATCGGCTGCAGCAGCACCAGGTCGATGGCCTAATCTGTATCGGTGGGGATGGCACCCTGAATGGAATGCAGGCGATCGGGGAATTGTTGCCCACGGCACTGGCGCCGAAAACGATTGATAACGATCTCGGCCTGAATTACCGCAACGAACCCGATGAGTGGCTTCTCGACGTAAGTGCTGATGGCAAAAAGAGTTATCATCGCACACCAGCCGCACGTGCGTTTGATCTTAGCCAGATGGTGAATTACGTGACGCCCGGCTTTGCCACCGCTGTCTACGTTTCCGCCAGTGGGGTAGAACGCATTCGCACCACGGCAGAAAGCCACCGTCGTATTGCAATTGTGGAAGTCATGGGTCGCCACAGTGGGTATATTGCGCTGGGATCGTCCTACGGTCAGCCCGATATTCTGCTGATACCGGAAAATCCCCTCAATTTGCCCCACCTGATTGAGAGAATCAAAGAATTATACGAACGTCAGAAACATGTGGTCCTGGTGTGCGGCGAGGGAATTGTTGACGAACAGGGGAATGATCTGGGGGCAGAACGTGCCTCCAGCGACCCAGCAGGCAACAAACTGCTCTCCGGTGCGGCAGAATCACTACGCCGATTGCTGATCGAAAATATCGGCGACGACTATTTCCGCTCGAAACGCCGCAATGAAAGCGCTTCGGCAGCGATTTTCACGCGGAAAATCGGCCACACCCAACGTGGGGGCCGCCCAATTCGTTTCGATCGGTTCTATGCCAATCTTTTGGGTGGGAAAGCAGTAGATCTGATCGTGGAAGGCCGCAATAATTTCGTCAGTGTGCTGCAATACGACCCCACCAACGGCTTTTATGTCGATGGGGTGCCCGCAAACGATTTCCGCGACCGCTGGGGCCACATCCACGCCCGCAAGGTGCACCTGGATTGTTACGATGCTCAGTACCTGCGGGCCTCCCGCACCGGTGTGGACTATTTGCGGCCGATTTTCGATAACGCACTGGGTCAGGACGACCTGCAGGCGATGCACCACATCTTCTCTCCAGGCCACGTGGGGCTCCCTTTCCATTCGGTACACGTGGATGTCAGCAAGCGAATCCGCTTTTTGGAACCAAATTCTTAATATTTTCTCACAATTGATTACTTTCTGGAGAATGTCCCATGCTGGGTCGCATCCGTCACAAAATCGTTCGATATTTTCTGAAAGGTGATGTCGATGTGCGGGATATTGACGCACTCCGCTGGAATTGTAAGAACTTTGGTTTCCAACTGGCCATCCAGCTGCAGGGGCTGATCCCGGAACGAATTGAAAACAATTTTCAGCAGGTGGGCCTGGTATGCCAGCCATGCCGTCAGGCCGATCTGGATTCCCCATGGACGTGGTACTGGCTGAATCGATTGAAGGTGCCTGTGATCTACCACCGAAAACTGTGGGAACTGGCTTATGTGATGCAGGCCATTATGGAAAACCTGAACTGGCAGCCGGGCCTGAGTGGGCTGGGTTTTGGTTGCGGGGAAGAGCCGCTACCCAGTTTGATGGTGCAGATGGGTGCCAAAGTCACAGTAACCGACCTGGCACCGGAAGCCAGTGCGGGTAAAGGCTGGGATAATACGAATCAGCATACCACCACACTGGCAAAAGCCCACAATGCCGGGCTGGTGGATCAGAAACTGTTTTTCGACAATGCCGAACTGAAATATGTGGATATGAATGCCATCCCAGCAGAATTGGATGGTCAGTATGATTATTGCTGGTCGGTCTGTGCGCTGGAGCACCTCGGTTCGATCCAGCATGGGCTCGATTTTATCCTGAATTCGGCGAAAACATTAAAACCGGGCGGAGTGGCAGTGCACACTACCGAATTTAACTACACAAAAACCGAAAAAACGATCGACAACCACGGCACGGTGTTGTTTCTACGAAAAAACTTTGAACAACTGGCCGTGCGTGCCAAAGAGCTGGGCCTGGAAATGAAACCACTCTCATTTGATGTGGGCGACAAACCACTCGATCGCTTCATCGATCTGCCACCCTATGTGTGCGATGACCAGACGATCATGACACAATGGCCTTTGCAGGTCGGCAATCACCCACCGCATATCGGGAATAACAGCCTGCAGCAGGCCCACCTGAAGATGCTACTTGATGGTTTTCCATCCACCTGTTATGGGATCATCGTCAAAAAACCGGCCTGAAACTGATCTCTGCACGAAACCTGGGCTGTTTACTCGCAAACCCAGTTAACCACCAGGATTGTATTTTCACTGTACAAGGAACTGTTGATGTCGATCTTAAAAAAAATCTATCAAAAGGTCATGATGCGCCTGTTCAGAACCACAATCTCACAGATTGTTGATCAACGGGTACATGAATTAGTTGACCATCGAATCCATCAATACATTCAACTTCGTGTGCGACCCTATCCAGATTCCTTGTTTGACAGTATGCTCCGGAATTGGACCGATATTGAAACATTGCGCTGGAATTGCAAAAACATGGGTTACCAACTCGCCATTCAGTTGCAGGGGCTGATCCCGGAGCGAGTGGAAACCAATTTTCAACAGGCGGGGCTCGTGTGCCAGCCGTGCCGTCAGATCGATCTGGATTCCCCCTGGACCTGGTACTGGCTGAATCAATTAAAGATCCCGATTATTTACCACCGGAAACTGTGGGAACTGGCCTACGTGATGCAGGCCATTATGGAAAACCTGACCTGGAATCAGGGTGTGCGTGGGCTGGGTTTCGGTTGTGGGGAAGAGCCGTTGCCCAGTTTGATGGTACAGATGGGTGCCAAAGTGACAGTAACCGACCTGGCACCGGAAGCCAGTGCCGGCAAAGGCTGGAGCGAGACGAATCAGCATACGTCTACCCTGGCAAAAGTACACAATGCCGGGTTGGTGGATCAAAAACTGTTTTTTGATAACGCCGAACTGAAATATGTCGATATGAACGCCATCCCAGCCGAATTGGATGGCCAGTACGATTATTGCTGGTCGGTATGTGCGCTGGAGCACCTTGGCTCGATCCAGCATGGGCTTGATTTTATCCTGAATTCTGCAAAAACCCTCAAACCAGGCGGGGTAGCAGTACACACCACTGAGATCAATTACACCAAAGCAGATGAAACGATCGACAATTACCCCACCGTAATCTTTTTGCGGAAGCATTTTGAACAACTGGCCGCACGTGCAAAAGAACTGGGCCTGGAAATGAAGCCGCTCTCATTTGATGTGGGGGATCAACCACTTGATCGTTTCATCGACATGCCACCCTACATCTTTGACAACGAAGCGGTGATGGGGCAGTGGCCTTCACAATTTGGCAACAGCCCCCCACAGAAGGGAAATAACAACCTGCAGCAGGCCCACCTGAAGATGCTGCTCGATGGCTTCCCATCCACCTGTTATGGGGTGATCATCAAAAAGCCCGTCTGAAGCCACTCAGTTCATCCCAAGGCTGGTAGTCGAACTGAAGTTGAAACTTCATCCGCACCACCACCTGGTTCAGTTCAACCAGCTCGACCGGAAGAGGTTTGTTCATCTGACAAGGCCCCACGGCTTTTTGCGATATTGCACCAGAGAAAAACCATGTGGAAAACGACCTGCTCCAGGCTGCAAAAGCAAATTGGGGAATTAGTGCAATTTATCAAGCTGAATCAGAAACATGACTGGATTGCTCGATATAATTTCCCAAACTGGCGAGACATGGCATGAATATGTACGCACGAAAATTACTTATGTGTTCAATGTATTTCAACAAAATATTGGTTTCGGGAATAGGTCGACAGTCAATTACCTTTGTTGTAATTTTCTTGATAGTATGTATGTGCGGAAGTTGTGGACGGAACGCCTCGAATCCGTCAGCACTGGAGCAATATTCTGAAGAAAACCAGCATTATGAGCCTCTAGCAGATGAAATTGTAAGAGCTTGGGAGAAAGCCGGAGCAATGATTGGCTGGATGAAGGTTGATAGTTTTGGCCACATCAATTTTCATAATGAACAAGAACATGGTGCTATTCCAGCATTTTCTTTTAAATATTGGAATAATGAAGCCATTGATTCGTTGCCCCCACCTAGAAAGCCGTTTGGGATTTCTATAGTTGATAATGGTCTTGATGAAATTCGTAAAGGATTTTCTGATCGATCTGCTATAAAATTAATTCGCTTTAAGAATCTGAGATTTTTACAATTAGCTGGTGCTCAATTAACTGATGAAGGGATATTGCATCTGCAATCACACGCTGAGTTGACCACACTGGATCTTGCGCGCACTTTAATAACTGACCTTGGTTTACAGTATTTAACACCGCTCAATCGATTGCATACTTTATGTTTATCGAGTACAGCGATAACTGATCATGGTTTGCCTTCAATGAAAGCATTAAAGAATCTCAATAAGCTAGACCTAAGTTTTACTGAACTTACTGGAACTACTTTTGACTCACTTAGGGATTTGCCGAACCTAAAGTTACTCAATTTGAATGGCATGAAGATCCATCAAAATGGATGGCAGAAACTATCACTTCTTACTACCCTGGAATATCTGGATCTTTCGTATGTAGTGATGGAAAATAATTACTGTAATCATTTAGCAAAACTCGAAAATCTGACCTGTCTGAGTTTGCATTCAGTAAAAATCCAAGATGATTAGAGTGCAACCGGTCATCCGGGCAAGGGTAATAAGTGGGACAGATTGAGCTGTTTGCGGAACCTGTCTGTTCTTTGGTATTCCTGGTTAGCCAGGTAAATATGAAAATCTCTGGTTCGACCTGCCAGATCAATTGCTCGGGCGTGTAGCATTGCCTGGGCCCCTTTCGTTTTCCATCTCATTCCCGTGCGGCACATTCGATCCATCACCAGGTGCCGACAAGCCCCTTCAATCACCCCAGTTGCAATCGGCAGCCCTTGCTGCAAATAGCTGTCATATCTCATCCGGTGGTAGTTCTTTTCAAAGTAGTTGCAAACCTGATTAATCTTCTTTAACTTTTCTGCTTTCAATTCGCTTTTTGTCGCTTTCTGACGGATTCCCGAAACCACACTTTTCACATCTCCCTTCAGGATTCTCAATAGGCGGTCTCGAGCAAACGCTTCCTGATGTTCACGGTGAGACTCAAACACTTTTGCCGCATCCCACACATAACTGGCAACATGAATGATATCCAGGATATCAATTGTTTCGTATGAATCGAAATTGACATCAGATGCTTCCCACAAACTGGTCTGACCATCCATCAGCCGTACCAAAGGCTGACCTGATTGGTGGCGACGTTCGACCTGTTCTGCTGCCCACACCATCGCGTGGTGCGTGCCTCTGATCAGCACCCCCTCCGCATCACATTGCGACAAAAATCCCGCAACCACTTTGCCCACCGGTTCGGGGCGTTTCTCCTCACGATTCGAGTTTTCTCGAAATAACGCTGCGACAATCTCTTCAGCCGTTCGAAAATATTCATTCACGGAATATACGGTCGCCAGCGTCGCCATACGCCGATTACCAGGAAAATACCGTTGATCAAACGCTGGAATCGCCTTCGTCTTGCGAACCATGGGGACTCCTTTGGCATCGGCACTCACCACCAGAATCTTTCCCTCTGCTGTTGGTGCAGGAATTGGGATCTCATTCAGAAACTGTTCTGCAGATTCACTCAGATTGTGGATATTTCGTTCCAGAGTATCGACCGGACTCTTTTGCAGATACAACAAAGAAATCACATCTGATGATTCCTGATACGACATCTTTGTGCTGAGATAATGCATGACCTCGCGAAACCACGGAGAATATGTGTTTGCTGGCATCTGAATCATGACATCCACAGGATACAAATCAATCTTGCGGCCAAGATCGACGCCATAAACATACTGCTCAAACCGATGCTCACCAAAGATCGTTCGGATGGACCGTTGTCGGGGTTCTTCGCTGCGATGAAGCACTTCACCTGTTTCTGTCTGGATCTTTTCTCCCACGTCGCCATCGCCAAGCATTTCCAGGTACAACGAGATTGCTGAAGCACCAATTTGAGCAACCGATTGTTGAACATGTTGCTCGAAATCACGAATCGGCATGCATTCCTGTACAGCACGATTGACTTCTGATGCGAGTCGATCAAATAGGCCAAACAGGAAGTTGGGGTTGATTGAAGAAGATGTGTCTGGGATAATCATTATTGGGTCTCCTGCGATGTTTGGTTGTCAGAACCCCTGATATCGCAGAAAGACCCATCTTTTTACACCCCAATTTGCTAAATCAGTTACCCAACCCTCCCGAATGACCGGTTGCACTCCTCTAACAGGACCAGATATTACTGGTGAAGGCTTTAAGGATTTGGCTTCACTACAGCAAATCAAAGGTCTTTATCTCTCAAAAACCAAAACTACGGATGAAGGACTGAAACAAATCAGCAGGTTTAAAAATCTTGAAGTTTTACGTTTGGACGAAACCCAAGTCACTGATGATGGCTTAAAAGAGCTGATTCAATTAAAACAATTAACGCGTCTTGATTTGCAAAAAAATCAGCTAACCGACGCCGGATTAGTACATTTGGCACACTTGACTCAACTCATTGATTTAAATTTGGAAGATAATCTAATCACAGATGCTGGGCTGCAACACTTGTCTAATTTGACAGAACTTACTGATCTGGATTTGTCCGAAAACGAAGTAACTGCCGTTGGATTGCAACACCTAGCGCCGTTAACAAAGTTACGTCGACTTAGACTTGCTGATGAATCAATAACTGACAATAGTTTGAGTGTGCTTCGAAAAATTGGTTTGCTTCATACGCTTGATAATGCCCATTCCGTTAACGGCAGCACAACTGATAATCCAGATCAAGTCGTGTACCTCTATTTATCGTATGCTTCTGTAACTGATGCAGGTTTGCAGGAACTCAAGGTATTTAAAAATTTAGAAAATCTTGACTTGCACGGAACTCAAATTACTGATGCTGGACTACCAGAACTGGCTGCATTCACACGCTTAACAGATCTCGATGTTGGCGATAACCACATCACAGATGCTGGGCTGAAAACGATCAGCAAATACAAAAATCTGACAGAACTGAATGTATCGTATACAAAAATTACAGATGTCGGGTTGAAAGAAATTGCTACTATAACAGCTCTGAAGGAACTTCATTTGAATCGAACCCAGATCACAGATCTGGGACTGAAAGAGCTGGCATCTTTAAAAAATCTTTCTTCACTTTACTTGATCGATACCAAGGTTTCCGATGCAGGGGTAGCAGAGCTGCAGAAAGTTCTGCCAGATTTGAGCATCAATCGATAATCCGCCATTTTTGTACACTATTCCCCATCTACACTGATCGCGATTTTGCAAAAATTCACAAAAAAGTTTCCTCTTCCGTAAATCCCTGCAAATCAATCACTTGCGGCGAATAATTTTCCGATATCGGTGCCACTTTCGAAACAAAATTGCATTTTTATTAATGGGCGTGGATATATTAATATGTGAACTAAAATACAGATAAAGGAGCTGTACCATGGTGCCCGATGTTCAATTACTACCCAACCCCACCTCCATGTGGGGGAGATTTCTTAAAACTTTTCACCGAATTCCCCGCAAGGTTCGTGCTTGTGAACCAGCCGTTGTTGCCTTGTTGGTCGTTTTAGGTGGACCAAGAACAGAATGATAGTACTTTTTTGTCACGATTTACGTGAAATGGTTAAGTAATGGTATGTGAAGATGGTGACAATAGGAATGACTCCGGAAATCTTCGAAGCGACACGACTTTGGACGTTAGCTGTACCTGTAGTTTCAGCGTTCATTACGTCCTTAGTGCGTGATTTTCCAGATCGCGACGACGTGCTTCAAGAAACTGCTGTAGCCGTTCTGGAATCCTTTTCCCGGTACGACCCGGCCCAGTCATTTGTCGGTTGGGCGATCGGAATTGCACGCAATCAGGTGCGATTGCATTTTCGACGAAAAAGTCGAGATCGAATCGCATTCGACTCCGAAGTTATCGATGCTCTGGCTAATGCCTTTGCTGAGCAACCACCACATGATATCAAACACGATCGTCTTGGTGAGTGTTTCGATGCGTTAGATTATCGCTCGAAAGAGTTGTGCCGGTTGCGATACGAGCAGGACTTGAAGCCAGCCATGATCGGTAAGAAAGTTGGGATGGCGCCCAATGCAGTGGCAAAAGCTCTCCAGCGAGTTCGTGACCGCCTTCGGGAATGTATCGAGCACAAAGCGAGGGAGGTTGACGCTTGAACCCTGAACATCGACAGTTAGTGAATGGTTACCTCGACGGTATGCTGACTCCGGAGCAAGAAGCGGAACTGAATACCTGGCTGAAGGCTGCACCAGAAAATCCAGCAGCATTCGCAGAGATCGTGCGACTTCATGACCGCTTGCATCACGAAATTGCAACTTTAGCGACAACGAAATGGCAGACGACGTCACCGCGGGTGGTTTACCGATATCGCAAGTTAAGGCAACAGCTTGTTGTGGCTGGCAGCGTGGTCACAGTCGCCGTGGTTGCATTTTTCTTTCTCTGGTCAGGCAACTCATCGCAGGTTAGTGCGTCTACAGAACTTGACCGCTTGATAGAGAAAGCCTCAGATAATAGCGACCGGTCCTACATTATTCGGAACCTCGATGATCAGCCGGAACAACCCGAAGAGCGACGGCCCCCGATTGATGGTGCAGCACTCTATATTCGCCCGCCAGATCAATATGTGCTGGTTCGGAATTTCCCAGACGGCCGCCGGTTCGTGACTGGATGCGATGGTGAGAAAAGCTGGGCAGTGCCTCCAAACGGTGTTGTGCGGGTGAGTGGCGATCCACTGAGATTCCGAGGACCACTGCCTGGCAACCAGCACGGAATACCATTCATCAACCTCCGCTCCGATCTGGTACAACTCCGCGATGCGTATGTTGTGACATCACTCAGCTCTGATCGGAACGGAAACAACGCGTTACTGGCGATTAAGAAACTTGCCGAATTTCGTGGACCAAATCGAGTAGAACTCTGGTACGACAATGCCACTGGAGTAATTCAACGAATGGTGTTTAAAGGGATGCCGAAAGCACGCGGTGGTCCTGATAGCGTTGAAGTGGAACTCCTGAATCGACGAGAATTAGGGAAAGATTTTTTTCAGCATCAGGCCCATCATGACAATAGTAGGCAGGTAGTCGAGGAGGATTAATGTGCGTGACATTCGAGCAACAAGGGGAGAAACAGAACTGGGAATCCTCTTGAAATTTATTACTTAATATCGACTTAATACCACTGCCCGGAGGAATGAGAAGTGAACTATTCTAAATCCATTTTACTGATTACAGGATTACTGTTACTTGTGGCTGGCAACGTATTCTCCCACCCAGGACACGATGACGTTGCTTACCTGAGAATGTGGAAAGATTCTGATGGGCGATTCGAAATTGAAGGTTCATTTGTCATGGCCCGAGATGGCAAGGTGCAAATACTCCAACAAGATGGATCGTTGATCTGGATGCCGCTCGATCAATTGAGTGATACCGACAAGGCCTGGGTGAGAGAACGGGTTGAGAAGATTAAACTCGTCAACGGAAAAACAAGAAGTCCAGTACCAGAGTCGACGCCCACAGAAGGTGTTGTACTGGATGGCACAAGCTCGTTCTCAAACTCCTTACAAGCTGTATTTGCAGCAGTAGTTCTCGGGATTCTGGCTTTGGGATTAAGTAAGTTGACATCGAGTCGTTCAGGAATGTTTGTTGGAACATCCGTGTCTACTGTGTGCATGGTTTGCGTTCTCGGCGTAGCACAGGAAGTGAAGACGAAGCCTATGATCCAGTCTCACTTTGAGCCCTTTAAAGACAAACTGTCATTTCGTTCTGATGATAAATGGTTCTATGTTGAGTCAAAAGGGATACCCGACCACCAGATGATGGTGGGTATCACGGCATGGCAACAACAAGTTCCGATCCCTCAGGCTTATGTGGGTCGAAATGCATGGCAAATACCACTAAATCCTAAATTTTCCGAGAAGCCGATATCTGCAAAATTTGCGTTATTTCGTGGCGCAATCGCCCTGGCTGCGAACGGTGTGCCGATCTTCAACCCAATCAAAAACGATGGCCGTACCGACACGTTTCTTGCTGGAGAATTGGATGAGTTTGGAGGGCATTGTGGCCGGGCAGACGATTACCATTACCACATAGCCCCGGTTCATCTGGAAAAGATTGTCGGTAAAGGGAATCCGATCGGATACGCGCTGGATGGCTACCCTTTGTATGGGTTCACCGATTCGAACGGTAAAGAACCGAACGATCTCGATGAGTTCAACGGCAGAATGGAGAAAACTGGTTATCGGTATTACTCGACAAGAAAGTACCCCTACGTCAATGGTGGGCTACGTGGTATCGTCACGGTAAAAGATGACCAGATCGACCCTCAACCAAGGGCTTACTCACCCCGGCCTGCACTCACTCCGCTGCGTGGCGCCAGGATTACAGGTTTTACACGTGATGATGCGAAAAAGACATCGATTTTGAAGTACTCCCTGGGTGGTAAGGTCGGCTCAGTAAAATACGTAGACGGTGGCGGTAGTTACCAGTTCACTTTTACTGATCCCAGTGGCAAGGTTACAACCGAGAGTTACCAGATCCGCGAGGATGGCAAACGGCCGCCACCAAAGAAATCGAATACCCCACCAAAAAAGAAAAACCCCGGACAGCCGAAGCAACAGGATCCCCTGAAATCACTCGATTCGGATGGCAAACAACTATTCAAGGAAGATGGTCCAACGCCCAAAGAAGTTAGTGGATTCACGCTTTCCAGTCCAGCTTTCTTACATCATGGAAAGATACCTCATGAATTCACGGGCGATGGCACTGGTGTATCACCACCTCTGAAGTGGTCCAACGCACCAGAAGGTACGAAGTGTTTTGCACTCCAACTTTGGCACAAACCTAAGGACGACGGCGATGAGGTGAAGTCGTATTGGGTGCTCACGAACATTCCCGCCACCATCACGAGCCTGGAGAAGAACAGTAAGGGCATCGGCAAGGATGGCATCAACGATAAGAAACGCACTGGCTACATTCCGATGAATTCGAAGGGGCCAGGTGTAAAAGAGTACCACATCACGCTATATGCCCTGTCCGCTGAGCCGAAGTTAAACACGGACAAATGGAATCGTGCCGAACTGCTCGAAGCAATCAAGGAAATTACCCTTGCAGAAACGACACTCAGTTTCACTCATGAGACGAAGCGAAAGTAGGTTCCCTTCAACCCAAAACACAACGAAAGACGAATAACCATGAATGATCAGCACACCGATCGACGAACATTTCTTGGAGCCAGCTCGGCTGCAGCAGGCAGCCTTGCAATTTTCCCTGAATTAGCAATCTCCCAGCAAAAGAAACCTAATGCCAGCAACTATGTGCTGCCAGATGACCTGTCATCCTACAACGTGCTCTCACTGGTGCTGGGCCGGGCCGGGAATACGTCGATCACTGCCAACCTCTTCGCGAGAGACCGGCTCGATGTGTTCTTAGAGTATGGCACAGTGGCAGGTAAGTACGAATACAAGACAAAACCAGCATCGCTGGAAGCTGGCCATCCTGTCGAGATAGTGATTAGTGACCTCCGCCCTGGAACCCGATACTTTTACCGACTCCATTTTCGCAAGCCCGGAGATATCGCGTTCCAAACGAGACCTGAGTGCCAGTTCCACACGCAGCGAAAGCCCGGAGATACATTTACATTCTGTGTACAGGGAGATTCGCACCCGGAACGCCCACAAATGAGCGAACCGAACCTGTATGCACGCACGCTTCAGCATGCCGCCTCGAACAGCCCCGACCTGTACTTCTGCATGGGTGATGATTTCAGTGTAGACAAAGTGCGGACAGTGAACGCAGAGAGTTTGACTGCCCCATACCTGCTTCAGCGGCCGTTCCTGAGTCTTGTTGCTCAGTTTGCATCACTGTACCTGGTTAACGGCAATCATGAGCAGGCATCGCTCTTCAATTTCAACCAGAAGAACGAACTGCACGAAGTAGCTGTGGGGGTACAGACCGCCCGTAACAGGTTCTTCCCAATGCCTGCCACGGAAGGTATTTACACTGGCGATGCATTGAAGTTCAAGGGAATCGGGCTGCTTCGTGATTACTTCGCCTGGACGTGGGGAGATGCTCTCTTTGTGGTACTCGATAACTACTGGCACTCTACTTCCCAGGTGGACAGCGGATTCAAAGGAGGTGGGGGCAAAAAAGGGGACAACAAGAAAAATCGTGACTGGTGGGGCATTACCCTGGGGGATGCGCAGTACCAGTGGTTCAAGAAGACGCTGGAAGGGAGCAAGGCGAAGTTCAAATTCGTCTTCGCCCACCACGTTTTAGGAACCGGACGTGGAGGAATCGAGGCTTCTGAGATGTATGAATGGGGTGGTAGAAGCAAGGGTAAGGAGAACGAGTTTAAGACAAAACGACCAAGGTGGGAACTGCCTGTCCATCAACTGATGGTGAAACATGGTGTCAGTATCTTCTTTCAAGGGCATGATCATCTCTACGCACGTCAGGAACGTGATGGTGTCGTATATCAGGAAGTGCCGCTGCCTGCGGATCATCTGTACGCAACTCACAATGATGATGCCTACCTCACCGGTATAAAGAAGCCCAACTCAGGTTATCTGCGGGTCGTCGTTTCACCGGACGAAGCGAAGGTGGATTATGTTCGGTGCTGGCTGCCCAAGGATGAAACAGCTACCCAAAAAACTGGAGATATCGCACACACTTACACTGTCAAGGCAAAATCATGACAACAATAACACCGCTTCAACGAAGCTACGTTCTCAGGTTCTTGACAGCCTTTCTGTGTGCCTTGCCAGCTACCATTCAACCGGTCCTGGCACAGAAACAATCGAAAAGCAAAGGTGGGCAGACGCACGTATTTTCCGGAGGTTCTGTCCCTCTGCATGATTTCAATGTGATTCTGACCCGTCCGACAGATCAGTCAGTGACAATAAGTGTTCTGGCTTACAAGGATCTTGTAATACAGATCGCTTACGGTACAGAATCTGGTAAGCTTGATAAACAAACACCTACGCAGGAGTTGAGTAAAGGTAAACCAGTAGAATTGATACTCACCAAGTTACATCCTGACACCAGATACTTCTACCAACTCCATACACGTGGCAGTGGGGAAAAGAAGTTCAAGGTCGACGAAGAACATACGTTCCACACACAGCGGAAACCCGGTAGTTCATTCGTATTCAGCATGCAATCTGATTCTCATCTCGACCAGGGTACTCGACCTCCAATGTACGAACGCACTCTTGCGAACGTCCGCGCCGACAAGCCTGACTTCTACATCGACATCGGTGATACATTCATGACCGATAAGTACGAAAAGTACAAGGATTCACTGCCGCAGTACTTCGCACAGAGGTACTACTTCAGCAGAGTAGCACACTCTGCACCCCTGTACCTTGTGCTCGGCAATCACGATGGCGAGCGATATGATCGCTACAACGGCACTGCCGACTGCATGCCAGTGTGGGCGTGTCTCACACGGAAGAAACTGTTTCCGAACCCTTATTCAGATGGTTTCTATACAGGTAACACTACTGAAATGAAACATGTTGGACGTCTGGAAAACTACTATGCATGGGAATGGGGAGATGCCCTCTTCATCGCACTCGACCCATTCTGGACCACCAACAAGGCAGGAAAAAACAAGGCTGATGGGAATTGGGCAAGGACGCTAGGCAAGGTGCAATACGATTGGCTGGCGAAAACACTTGCTGCATCTAAGGCAAAGTTCAAGTTTGTTTTCATCCACCATCTCGTCGGTGGTCTTGATGATTCGGGGCGAGGTGGCAGTGAGGCAGCAATCCTTTACGAATGGGGTGGAAAAGGCAAGAGTGGCGAAAATGAATTTCAGGCTAAGCGGCGTGGCTGGGATATGCCGATTCATCAGTTACTTGTCAAGTACAAGGTATCGGCTGTCTTCCACGGGCACGACCACTTTTTCGCCAGGCAAGAACTGGATGATATTCCCTATCTTCTAGTTCCACAACCGGGACACTCAGGCTTTGAACGTCTCCGAAACGCTCACGAATATGGTTACATTCGAGGTGATTTCCTACCACCCTCCGGTCATATTCGCGTTACTGTGACGAAAGAAAAAGCCATCGTCGAGTATGTTCGGTCCTACTTGCCACAGTCCGAAACTGCCACACGAAAGAACGGAGAAATCGGATATCGCTTTTCGATCCAACCATGAGATGAAAACTGCTTTCTGTACACTATCTCCAGTGCGGGTGATCGCAATTTTGCAAAAATTCACAAAAAAGTTTTCGACGACGTAAGCTATTTCAAAATAAGCACTTACGGCAATTCAATTTCCAGAAAGCCAGTCAAAATTTGAACAAAATTGCATTTTTCCTTGGTATAATGGATATATTTATACATGAACTAAAATACAGTTAAAGGAGCTGTAGCATGGTGCCCGAAGTTCAATTACTACCCAACCCCACCATTACGTGGGGAGATTTCTTAAAAACTTTTCACCGCTTTCCCCGCAAGTTGGTGCTTGTGAACCTGCCGTTTTTGCGGTACAATCCATCATTCCCTACCACACATAATCGCATTAAAACGATGACGAAACTGTTCACCTTATTTGCCCTCTTCACTACCATGCTGGCTGGAACTGCCAACGTGCAGGCCAAAGAGATACCCACCTACGAAGGTTCGGTGCGGCCCATCCTGAAGGCGTTCTGCTTCGATTGCCACGGCGAAGAAAGCAAACCGAAAGGTGGGCTGGATCTGCGTCTGGTGCGATTGATGCTGGTCGGTGGGGATAACGGGCCTGCGATTGTGCCCGGCAAACCCGAAGAAAGCGAACTGCTTGCTCGCATCGTCAGCAAAGAGATGCCCCCAGGCAAGGTGAAGCTTAACCCGCAGCAGATTGAAACCATCCGCACGTGGCTGGCCACAGGTGCAAAAACTGCCGCACCCGAACCGGAAAAGGTGGGCACTGGCCTGCTGATCACGCCCCAGGATCGGGCGTTCTGGGCGTATCAACCAATCAAGCGTCCTGTGGTTCCCACGCCACATGGGCATCCTCAGCACCCGATCGATACGCTCATTGAAAATCGACTGAAGAAGGAAGGACTAACCTTTTCACCCGAAGCAGATCGGCCGACTCTCATTCGACGTGCGACATTTGATCTGCACGGGCTGCCACCCACGCCGCAGGAAGTGGAAGCATTTATCATTGATCAATCGCCTGATGCCTATCCGAAACTGATCGAACGCCTGCTGGCATCGCCCCGTTATGGGGAACGGTGGGGCAGGCACTGGCTGGATGTTGCAGGCTATGCCGATTCCGAAGGCTTCGCTGCCGAAGACAGCCCACGTGCGAATGCCTGGAAGTATCGCGATTATGTGATCGGTGCTTTCAACCGCGACCTGCCCTTGAACGAGTTCATCAAACAACAGTTAGCGGGCGATGAGATGATCCAGAATTCTTACGCCAGCCTGACACCCCAGGAAAAGGAATATCTGGTGGCTACTGGTTTTCTGCGTATGGCACCCGATGGCACAGGTGGCCGGGGTGTCGATCAGAAGGAAGCCCGCAACCAGGTAATCTCCGATACGATCAAAGTAATTTCCACCACGTTCCTGGGCATGACGGTCGCTTGTGCCCAGTGCCACCATCATCGCTACGATCCCATTCCCCAGGAAGATTATTACCGCATCCGTGCGATACTGGAACCCGCCTACGACCTGCGAACCTGGAAGCCACCTGCAGCACGACAGGTTTCGCTGTATAGCAAGGAAGACATCGCCAAAGCAGCAGAAATTGAAAAGCAGGCAGTGGCAATTGATCAAGATCATTCGGTGAAGCAACAGGCTGCCATCGAAGCCACCTTCCAGAAGGAACTGGCGAAACTGCCCAAGGAAATCCAGCCTGAAGCATTAAAGGCACGCAACACCGCTGCGGATAAACGCGACGCGAAACAAAAGGATATCATGCAGAAGTACCCCAGTCTGAATGTATCGGCGGGGTCGCTGTATCTGTACGACAAGAAAGCAGCCGACGAGTTGAAGAAACTAACCGATCAGGCCGCAGCCATCCGTGCGAAGAAACCTAAACAGGAGATGATCCGTGCGTTAACGGAAGCTCCTGGCAATCGCCCGGTAACAAAGCTCTTCCATCGTGGTGATCCCGATCAGCCCAAGGAAACCATTGCTCCAGGTGGGCTGACGAGTCTGCAGGATGTTCTGCCACTGACCGTGCCTGCACGCACCGACAAGCAGACATCGGGCAGACGCATGGCACTAGCCAACTGGCTGACAGACCCCCGACATCCACTGACCAGTCGTGTGTGGGTGAACCGTGTGTGGTATCACCACTTTGGGCGTGGTATTGTCAACAGCATGGGCGACTTCGGCATGCTCGGTGAACTTCCCAGCCATCCGGAACTGCTCGATTGGCTGGCAGCCGAATTCATGCAGCCCAGCGACAAAACCAATCCCGCTTGGAGCACCAAGCAACTGCACCGAATGATCATGAATTCCCGTACGTACCGTCAATCATCGCGCCGCACGGACAAGCTGGATAAAATCGATCCTGATAACAAGTGGTATGGCCGCATGAATGTGCGTCGTCTGGAGGCCGAAGCAATCCGCGACAGCATTCTCGCAGTCAGTGGGGCCTTGTCGCTGAAAATGTCTGGCCCACCAGTGCCAATTCGGGAAAATGATGTCGGGCTGATTGTGGTAGGCAAAGGTGTGAAAGATCTCGCACGTGGCACTACGAAAGCAGAACCGATGCCACCCGAAGAAGAGTTTCGCCGTGGCATCTACATCACGGTGCGTCGCACTACACCGCTCACCATGCATTCCGCATTCGACCCACCAACGTTGGAGCCGAACTGCACCGGGCGAATTACTTCCACCAATGCCCCCGCAGCACTAGTGCTGTTGAACGATCCGTTTGTGGAACAACAGGCAGCACTGCTGGCCAAACGCATTGAAACCGAAGTGGGCAAAGAACTTCCGAAACATATCCAGCGTGCCTGGCAACTTGCTTACGGCAACCTGCCCACCGCACCGGAACAGGAAATGGCCAACAAATTCCTGGCAGAAGTCAGCAAAACGAAGACTGGCCCCAGCCCACTGACCTTGCTGTGCTGGGGGTTGTTGAATTCCAACCGCTTTGTGTATGTGGATTAACTCGTAGCACGGCGTCCCGCCCGTGATGAAAGCACATGGTCGAGACGACCATGCTACGAAAGCTGATGGTATGAACATCGTAGAACGGGCCGCCCGCCCGTGAAAACCCATGGGAATAAACATCGTAGCACGGGAATCCCGCACGTGAAAACTCCATGGTCAAGACGACCATGCTACGAAAGCTGATGGTATGAACATCGTAGAACGGGCCGCCCGCCCGTGAAAACCCATGGTCAAGATGACCATGCTACGAAAGCAGATGGGAATGAACATCGTAGCACGGGCGTCCCGCCCGTGAAAGCCCATGCTAAAAGAACGTAACTGAAAAAGATTCTTCGCCCCAACGATAATGAGAACCTCACGATGAATGGGAACCAATTCAGCCGCAGGCAAATGCTCCATACCAGTACTGGTGGTGTGGCCAGTCTGGCACTTAGCTGGTTGTT
Source organism: Zavarzinella sp. (assembly GCA_041399155.1). Lineage (NCBI taxonomy): Bacteria > Pseudomonadati > Planctomycetota > Planctomycetia > Gemmatales > Gemmataceae > Zavarzinella > Zavarzinella sp. Next base: position 499,391 of record JAWKTI010000004.1, on the reverse strand, counting down.
GCAGCAGGAGGCCCGTGGTTCGGTGAAGCCGAATCTGGAACGGCCGCACTTCGATCTGCTGCCGAAGAAGCCACACCACACGCCCCAGGCAAAGGCGATGATTTCGTTGTTTATGCAGGGTGGGCCCAGTCATATGGATCTGCTCGATCCCAAGCCCGCACTGGATAAGCTGGATGGAAAACCGTTCCCGGGCAAAATCAAGTACGATAACGCAGCCCAGGCCAGTTCTAAAGTAATGGCCAGTCCGTGGAAGTTCAAAAAACATGGCAAATGCGGCACAGAAGTTTCTGAACTGCTGCCCCACCTGGCAAAAATTGTCGACGACATTACCGTGGTGCGGTCGATGCATACCGGGGTCAACAACCACGGTCAATCGATCTACGCGTTGTTGAATGGTCGCATCGTTGCGGGTAATCCTGTGCTGGGAAGTTGGCTCTGCTACGCACTGGGGTGCGAAACGCAAAACCTGCCTGCATTTATTGCACTGCCAGACCCAGCCAGCCTGCCGGTGTGCGGCACCGATCACTGGTCGAATGGCTGGTTGCCATCGCTGTACCAGGGCACCGTGGTGCGTGCCAAGGAACCTCGCATCCTGAATCTCGATCCCCCACCTGCGATTGCGGGTGGCACGCAGAAACAGTTGCTGAACTTCATTGATCAACTGAATCAGAATCATCTGGCCCAGCGACCGGGTGAGCATGATCTGGAAGCACGCATCGCCAGCTACGAATTGGCTGCAAGAATGCAGGTTTCTGCCCGCGAAGCATTGGATCTGACGCAGGAAACCAAACAGACGCAAAGCATGTATGGCATGGATAACCCCGCCAGCAAAGACTTTGGGGCAAGGTGCCTGATTGCCCGTCGTCTGATTGAACGTGGTGTGCGTTTTGTACAGGTAATGACCCGCAATCAGTTCTGGGACCACCATGGCTCGATTCGCACCTCGTTGCCGCGTTCGTGCGAAGTAATTGACCAGCCTTCTGCCGCACTGGTAACCGATTTGAAGCAACGTGGGCTGCTGGACAGCACCCTCGTGGCCTGGGGTGGAGAAATGGGTCGCCTGCCGGTGATTCAGAACGATGCAGGCCCCGCCAAAGCAGGTCGAGACCACAATACATACGGTTTCAGCTACTGGCTGGCAGGTGGGGGCATCAAACGGGGTTACGTGCACGGTGCGACGGATGAGTTCGGCCACCATGCCGTTGAAGATGTAGTGACGCACCACGATTTTCACCGCACGCTGATGTATCTGTTCGGGCTGGATGCCGAAAAAGTGTCTTTCAAACGGAACACCCGTGAACTGAACATCCTTGACGGTCAGGCGGCAAAAATTGTGGAAAAATTATTGGCTTGAACTTCCGACCTGCTATTGTAATTTGCGTTAGGTAATCGGGGAAAGCTGGAACGATTATCGGGCTGATAGCTGTCGCAATATTTGCAGGATTTTCGCTACAGCCCGCATATTCTTTGGATTGTGGCCAGTCTGCCCGAATTCCCCGCTTTAATTGGGTAGAACTTTCTGGACGAATGGCCCCCACAGTGCCATACTCGATACTGTATGCCGACGCAAAACGGCTTAAGCGGCCTGGGAACTGCTTAACGCTGGTCGGTAGCAGAGGTGTCTTAATGCCTCTGCACGTGTGTCCATCATAGTTGGGCAGAGTCTCTTCAACCAACTACGACCCGCTGCTTCGGGAGTGACACGTTCAGCCACGTGACAGTAAGGCTGAAAGCGAACAAAACGTTTGTCTGCTTGATGTGCTTGTTCACAAGTAGTTTTCAAGAGAGGTTGGCTCGGAAGACAAACCACCGTTGTTCGTTGGAACCACCGGCCTGGGAACTGGTGGTTCACCATTCAATCGAAAGTACCCTGGACTCTGGGGGTATTTTCGATTGGATGACTTTTTTGAAAAGAAACGGGAAAATTTCACCTTACCCCAGTAATTCTTTCGTGCAATCTTATTCAGTGCAGATAACCGACACAAAGAATTTGAAAAGCAGTACCCGTTCAGTGAACGACTGTTCTGATTTCATACATCCGTGAGTTGAGTTTCTCACAACTTGCAGAGCTCGTTGAGATTTCGCAATTGTTTAGAATCGGGTAGATGGATTCAGGATGGTGTGGGATTGTTGTTGTCGAATTGTTGAGGTTTCCAGGCTGCAGGGGATAGCTCGCTCAGGCGATCCTTGGGCCAGGTGGGCAGTTTTGCCAGGATATCGGTCAGGTAGGCCTGCGGCTCCACACCCGCGTGCAGGCACGATTGCACGATGCTGTAGATGATGGCTGCATTGCGACCGCCTTGTTCACTGCCTGCAAACAGCCAGTTCTTGCGTCCCAGGGCAATCACTCGCAATGCCCGCTCCGCGGCATTATTATCAATATTCAAATACCCCTGCTCGGTATATCGGTGCAGGGCCTGCCAATGGCGCAACGCATAGTTCACCGCTTTGGCAATCGGGCTTTTGGGCAACAACTTTGGTGCCTCCGCATGCAGCCAATCGTGCAATTCTTTCAACACGGGAATTGCTTTTTCCTGGCGAATCTGCACTCGAGACGCTTCCTGCACAGACAATTCCCAGGACTGCTCAGCCAGATCCTTCTTAATCTCCTTTTCAATCCGATACAGTTTGCTGATCAGCACCATGGCCCGCGCAGCCTGCAGCGGTGCCGTAATCTGGGCCTCATGAAACTTGCGCGCATGTGCCCAGCACGCCACCTCGGTCATATTTTGCCGGGTGTACAACTGGTCGTACAAGTTGGCTGCATCCGCATGCAAGTAGCCGTTGTAATCATTCAGCAGTGCTTCTGGCCCTGCGCGTGCTTTGCTCAGTGTGAAGTCATAAATCAGATGCGGATGCAGTGCGCATCACCAATCGCTACCCACATGCGGGCGGGATGCAACTGACGCTGATTATCTTTTTCTGCAGTGGCAAACTGGTTTCATCGATATGAATTACCCGGGATTGCAAGAGATCCGCCAGCATCCAGCAATAAAGTGGCTCCAGCAATTGCGCGACATCGCCCAGCCAACTGCACATTGTAGAGCGAGATAACTTCAGAGCGGCTCGCTGAAACAATCGTTCGAGCCGGTGCAGCGGCAGATGATCAACAAACTTACTGACCAGAATAAAAGCCAGTAACCCAGGTCCAGCATTTCCCTTGGGAATCGGATTTGCAGGTGGTTCTGCCACGCGGATCAAGTCATTGACGGGTACAGGGTTGTTATCCGCAGGCCGGCGATCAAGGCAACGTTGACAGGCATATTTCTGACGGGCAAACTCCATCACAAATATTGAAGCAGGTTTGTATTCGTAACGACTACTGATCACTTCGCCAATTCTTGTCAGCGGCTGGTGACAGCAGGAGCAGGTTTTCTGTTCCGGCTCAAGATCAATCACTACCCGCTGCCGAGGCAAATCTGTCAGTGGCCGCTTGCGTCCATGACCTTTGCGACGAGTTGGCGATTCTGGCTCGATAACTGGTTCAGGTTCGAGTTCGATAACAGGCTCTGGTTCCGGTTCCGGCTCTTCAAATAACTCCCCTTGGCCCGGGTCAAAATATTCCCGTTTCTGATTCCGACCAGATCGCATCAGGTTGTTGATCTGGTTCTGAAGGGATTCAATCAGTGCTTGTTGCTGCAGATACTTTTCGGAAATTGTCCGAATTATTTCATGACACTGACCGAGGTCAACGGGTAGAGAAGGATCGTGATCAGCCGATGACTCGCTCATACTATTAAGACGCGAGGTAGCAAAAACTATCAATCAATCATGGAGAATTTTGATATTTTTTCTGAAATCAATTGAGAACTGATTTGCCAGTGAAATCTTCAGTCGGCTGGTCGCTGATAACGATGCTGACGTTGAACCTTACTCAGATCGATTCCCTGCAGAATCAGTTGCAGATCAATGCCGGTCAACGTCAGAACGGCACTGGGATCTTTCGGAAACAGAAAGTTGCCTTGTTCCAGGCGTTTGTACCAGATGGCCAGGCCATCACGATCCCACCAGAGCAATTTCAAGCAGTCGCCACGGCGATTGCGGAAGACAAACAGATCACCAGACAACGGATCCTGACCCAAATATTGCTGAACCAGGAAACACAAGCCATCAAAACTTCGCCGCATATCCACGGGATGCGTGGCCACGAATACACGCACGCTGTCGGGCAGATTCAGCATGATGATTCTCCCAGCAGGTGAACGATTTCTGCTAGTAATTGCCGATCGCATCCCGCCCGTACGCGGATCGTTTGTTGACCAGACAGAATAATCTCGATCGGCGTATCGCTATATTGTGGAACCTTGAGATGTTGAAAAACGACCGGGATGAACGCGGGCGGTTCTGCTTCCTTGCTTGTTGGTGCACCGGGCTGATGGTTGACTGGTGCTGATGCCTGGGCAGTTTCACCCGCTGCCACCTTTGGTGCCACCTGTCGTTTACCAGCGGAAGATTTTGACGGCATTGGTTCTGCTTTACCAGCAAACGACTTGGGCTGTATCGAAATAATCTCCTGTTCTCGCTGCATAATGGTTCGTTTCCAAAAATAAAATTGAATCGCACTCAAACTCTGCTGACGACAGTATTCCGCAATCGAAAACCCACTTGTCAATTGCTGCTGCAAATGCACTCGCCAAGATTGTTCCAGTTCTAAATTGCGACGATTCTTCAGCATCACTGATCTCCTTGAAACAAGAAACCAGCAGCTTACCACGCTACACAAGACAGTCGTTCACCGAACGGATACAAAAGCGTAAAGTTTAAATTCTGTTTCAAAGGCTTATTTTTCAATGTGGGTGCCTGAATATCACAACATCAATCGAGAATCATGTCCATGAATGAACAGAATGAAGCGATGGAAAGTGGCTATGGCAAAACAATTAAAATTGTCAGTTGGGTAGGTTTGGTACTTGCTGCAGTAATTTCGGCAAGCATGTTTTATTACATGAATTTCGTCAAAGCCGATGATGTAGACTTTGCTCGCAAAGGAAAAGAACTGATCGCATATTTCCTGCTTCCAGTAGGGGGATTCATTACCGGAATGGCTGGTGCCATCACGTGTGCCCCTGCTTCCTATTTGAAATCACCCCAGGGAGCAAAATGGCTGAAAGTTGTAGGCACCAAATCGATTATCGGTGCTCGTGTGGCCGCGTCCGTGGTTACGTTACTGGGTATTGCCTTCTTTACATTGCTTGTGGTACTTGTAATCACGGATGATTTCAAAAAACCACTATTTGGCTGATGAGATACGTTGGCGTTCAGGTGGCAGTATCATGGTCTGCATTTGGATGCCAAAGTTTGCGTATCTCTGGGCCACATACTTCTTTTTCGCACGACAGTAAAGTACATGCGGAAAAATAATGTGCCGAATATTGTCTCGAACTTTGTCAATCATCGACGAGGAGTTTCCTAAGCGGGAATGGCGATTTTAGAAAGGTACGAATTCCTGAATAGCGGGTTGCACAGTCCATGGTATCCCGCAATGCGCTTGTTTCGACAGACGGAGCAGGGAAAATGGCCCACTCCGATTCAGCAGGTGAAGAAAGAGCTCATTCAAATAGCTCAACATAAAAAAGCCGCGGATATGTAACAATTTTGGCTTTAGGTGTCGTCATCAACGATTGGCTCGCAAAAACCTGGGAATGCGACTCAGATTTCCTGTCATCTGCTAGAATCCTCATAGATCGCAACTTTACCAGTCGTGCCTGATTCGAGTGTACCATGATTGCCAGACAACATTTATCTGGGCTAACAATAATGCTTCTGCTGGTATTGCCAGCGTCAGCCTGCCAGTGGGATGAAGACACACTGATGATGGAACGAGTGCGGTTCCCATCGACGATGGAATTACTTACCGGCAGGTTTGTTCGGCATTCCGAAAAATACTACACTTGGCGTATCGAAGATCGTCTGAAAAAACTGCAACAAGACCCCAATAATCTTGAATTTCTTGATGATTTGGCGGTGGCGTACGAAAAAACCGGGCAAACAGATCTGGCAATTGCCACCGCACGAAAAATGCTGGAATTACAACAAGATCGCTACGAAACGTTGGCAAATCTCGGAACCTTCTATGTCCATGCAGGGAAACTGGAAGAAGGGGCCAAATGGATTCAAAAAGCGATCGAGATTAATCCAGACGCCCACTTTGGCCGTGAAAAGTACCAACTTTATCTGGTGCAGTACCTGATTTCGATTCCACCAGATCAAACCGCATTTTCTAACCAAAATGGGTTATTGAAGGCACTGCACGTCAATGACATTGCAGATCGCGGTCCAGCCATCAAGGGAGTGCTGGGAATGATGCGGTTTGGTAATTACCGTTCGCCAGTTTTGCTTTATACCCTGGGTACATTATTGGCAAATTATCACGTGGGCTATCAACCAGAAAGTGATGCCAAGTTACTGGCAGGCAGGGCATTTCTTCTGGCAGCAAAATACACCCCATCAGCAAAAGATCAGGAAACTTTAAGATATCTTGCAACAAATATCCTGCAAGAGCAATACCGTGAGGGTACCACGATTCCAGTGACACTTGAAGAGATTGAACAGCAACTGGAAACAGAACTACTCGAGGCTGAAAAGTGGTACGAGGAACTTCGCACCAAAGAACTTCAGTGGCTGAATGACGGACTCGATGTCAATGCGATGTTTGCCAGGCTGTTGAGACATGAACAGCTACGAGACAGTGCCACCTATGTAAAAATGGTGAATACCAAACTCGAAGTGGGCAAAGTTGTCGTCATTGCAATTTTAACGATCTTGCTCACGCTGTGGTGGCGTCGCCTGCGAAATCGCAGACTGGCACTCCATCGAACCTAAGCTGCCTTACTCAAAATCCAGCAGCCAGTTTTCGGCTACTTTCTTCACTTCTTCTGCCGTGCGGGTTTTACCGTGGGCTTTCAGAAAGCTGGTAATCGCCATTTGCAGGTTTTTCAGCAACATGGCATGTTCTTCCCGAAATTCCGGATTGTCTGGTGCAAAGCTCATTGGTTTGCCAGATAACTCTGCGTCCAGTTTGTTAATCAGCACCAACGATCTGCGTGCCCCCAGTTCAGCCTGCACATGTTTGCTGGCTCGCAGGCGGGCCATTAACTGATTTGCTTTCAGTGCAACGGAAGTATTCTTGTAAAGATCGGGAATGGGTTCCAGCATCAGGTAAGCCGTCACATGTTCCTGCTGCAGGATTTTATTGGCCTGCTCGACCACCTGCTGGCCGCCTTCAATTAATTCAAGTGCCATTTTCTTGATCTGGTCGGCATCCAGGCCACCGCTACCCCGCAACAATACCACCAGTTTTGCCAGCATTTCATCCGGATCCTGAGCACTTCGCAGAATAGCGGCTGCCTGCTCTGCTTTGCGGGTCATTTTCCCCACCTTGGAGCGTGCGATAGCCGCTTCACCAATTGCCAGATACATATGGCGTTCCGCATCCAGCAGACTGCCACGGAAGACGCACTTATCTTCATGATTAAAGATCATGCAGTGGGGTAACGCGAATGTATCTTCCGGAAATGGGATCATCACGCGTTCTACCACTGGGGCCTTAATGCCAAATCGCTGCCGTAACACCGCAGGATCAGTTCGTGCTGGCTGACTCGATAACACCATGTAACTATTCATGCTGAACTTTCGAACCATTCGTTCCAGCACGGAAAATCGGTGCAGTTCGACCAGAGATGCCTCACTGTCTGGGTGGAACATATAGTAGACGGTGGGGCGTAATTCACGTTGCTCTGGAGTTAATTCCGGCCCAACGACAGTGCGACCAATGCGAATTTTCTTCCCATCGATCGCCAGGCTGAAACGCCCATCGGCATTCGCTGAAGGTAATTTGGCACCAGTGCTACCCGAATCTGCAATAACCCCCCAGTAACGCTGCATCATTTTAAAGCCTTCAGCATCGTGCTTCTGCAAATCCCGGCGATCTCTGGGGAAGTAACTCAGCCGATCCAGATAGGCACAGGTTAATTCCGCACAATATTCCGCCGGATTGGTGGCAGCATACATTTTGGGATCGTACAGTTTGCGTTCCATCGCTTGTTTGTGGGTATTTGTCACCACCGAGTTTTCCATGCCCACCTGAAAGAAATGGTAAGCGTGGGCAAGTTCATGCAGGGTGACGCACCGATCCGAATCGGTTGCAGGCTGATGTTCTTCCGCAAGATTTTTCAAACTCAGCACGGTGACGGCATTAATTTTGGAAACTTTGCCGCCATTATTCATGGCCAGATTCGCCTGGTGGCCACCCATGAATACTGCCAGAGCACCCCCTGCCCGACCGTTGCTCATCATCAATTGTTCATCCCATTCCACCCAGATGGGCACTTGCTGCAGGATCTTCAATTTGTCCGTTGGCACCACTTTTTCGACAATCTGAAATTCTTTTTCCAATGCTTCCAGTGGTTTGCGTTCCAGGCGACTGCGGGCATCTTGCAGCACGGCCTGTTCGTTCACAAGCAGTGTAAACCCACCGTAATTCAACTTCTTGTAGCCATCGGGCACCTCAATTTTTGCAGGTAACTTGGGCAGTCTCCCCACTTGAGCAATCAGGTGGGCTGGTGTCGCTATCGACAGTATCGCAGATACAAGCAGGATCGACCGGAGCATCGGTTTTTACCTCGGCGTGGGGGAATTGTTATCGAAGATTCGATAACAAACGAGTTCTTTTCAGGCCTAAAAGAGGCCATTATCATTATAAAGAATGATTGCGGAAACTTGATCAGAATTCATGGAAAATACGGTACCTCATTTTCGTCAGAATCCCAATCAGTGGTCGAAAGCCATTCCACTGCTGATTCTTTGTTGTCTGTTTGCCTACGCGAATTCCGTCACCAAAACTTTTATTTTCGACGATGATGGCTGGCTGACCAATGCACCCAACCTGGACCATCCCATCAAATACTTGCGTGGGTTTCACACCCGCATGACGGTGGCAGCAGTCAATCTGCTGAATCACCAGATGGGAAAGAACAACCCAGTCAGTTTTCATATCACCAACATTTTGATCCACCTGGCAGCAACGCTGGTGCTGTACGGCTTAATCCGTCGCACGTTGCTGTTGCCACGCTTTGAAAACCGCTATTTCACCAGAGCCACCTATCTCGCCTTTGCCAGTGCCCTGCTTTGGATGCTGCACCCAATTCAAACACAAAGCGTTACCTATCTGGTGCAACGGTGCGAATCGATGGCTGGGCTGTTTTACATGTTTGTCCTGTATGCCCTGGTTCGGTCCGCAGACCACGATCAGCCGTTACCTCCAGAAGCCCGCAGCCGTTTCTTCCGCAGTCCCCACACCCGGTGGGGCCATTGGAAGTGGTATCTTCTTGCAGGCGTCAGCATGATCCTGGGATATTCTTCCAAAGAAATCCTGGCCACGGCGATGATCGCTGTGGTGCTGTTCGACCGTATTTTTATCGCACCCAGTTGGAAAGAAGTCAGCCGGCGCTGGCCATTTTACCTGTGGGTTGGTGGTATCTGGCTGGCCTATACGATCTGGAATATCGTTCGATCCACCAAAGCAGTAAACAATGTGGGCTTTGGGCTGGATAATGTTACCCCCATGCAATACGCCTACACCGAAATCGGTGTGATGATCCACTACTTCAAAATTACCTTCTATCCCACGCGGTTGTGCCTGGATTACCAGACGTGGCCCTGGAGCCATAGCTGGCGGGAAGTTACCCGCGAGATGATTGTCGTTGGTTCGATCCTGCTGACCTCCTTTGGTTTGATGCTTTGGCGTTTACCCATGGGCTTTGTGCTGTTCTGGTTTTTTCTGATTCTTGCACCCACGTCGACAGTGATGCCGATTGCCGATGCCATTTTTGAACACCGCCTGTATCTGTCGCTGGCCACACCAGCAATCCTGGTGGTGTTTGTGGGCGACTGGCTGTTACGCACGGTTCGGTTGCAGGTGCTGGCACCATGGCTATTATTTGTGCTGGCAGCCATTCTGACCATCCTGACAATCCGACGCACAGAAGACTATCGCACCCGCACCCGATTGTGGTATACCGTTACCCAGGTGATGCCAAAGAACGTGCGTGCCACTTCGAACCATGCCCACGGCTTAATTGCCGAAGGGAAGTTTGAAGAATCGATTCCCCACATGGAGCGGGCGTTGGCAATGTTTGCCTATGATGCTACCTCCTTACAAAACTCCGCATTTGTTTACGAAAAACTCGGCAGGTTAGACCGGGCCGAAGAATTCTACCGCTTCATCCGTGAATGTGGGTGCTGGCCAGATGATGACAACCATGTGCGGAACCACGGCAGCAGCTTGCTGGCCATCCGCAAATGGGATGAAGCTGCCGATGCATTCCGATATATGTTGTCCAAAGAACCGGATACTGCCAGCAACTACTATCGCCTGGGCGTGGCACTGCACTATCAGGGCGATGCCGCAGAAGCGAAAGAAATGTTTGCCAAGGCTACTGAACTGGATCCCAATTGGACAAACGACTTAATGAGTCCCCTGCGGGAGATGGCAATTAACCGCAAGTTCATGCAGCAAACCCACATGCAGCAGGCGATCATCATGTGGGGCGAAATTGCCAGCATGAACAACCCACAGTTGTATCTGGAATGTTACGATACCTGGGCGATGGCTTACGCTGCCGCCGGCAACTACGAACGTGCCGCACAGGTGCTGGAATACGCACTGCAATTCAGCAACGGCGGCCCCTGGTATAGTTTGCTGCGGGAAAACCTGGCTAAGTACCATGCTAAAAAGGCACCCTGGCCACCCGATCCGGAATAACTCCTTGACACTGCCACCGCGGCACAAATCAAGTGGAATTATTTCCATTCATATATAATATATCCACGTCGATCGTCAGATTGACTATTTTTTTCTGAAAACGACGAAAAATCACTCAGACAGATTTTTGTAAGTATTTGCACAAGAGATACTTACGTCGAAGAAAAATATTTTGTGAATTTTGCAAAATAAAGATCACCCAAGGTGATCTCGAGGGATTTCGGGCATTCTTCATACTTAGGGCTGGTTCGCCTGAATGCCCAGATATTTGCCACTGGCGGTGAGAAGTTGCTGCAGTTGTTCCGCTTTGGCTTTCAAGTCCACCACCCGGGCTCGTTCGTCTTCATCAAAAGCATTCTGTGCCAGTGCTGCCAATTTCTTCGCGTAATTATCCAGAATTTCCGGACCAGACAGGAAAAACTTCAGCACTGTGTAGCGATCGTTCACTTCCTGGCACTTGGTAATCGCCCGTTGCAGTGCGGGAATGGCCGCAGCAACTTCTGCTGGTTCCTGCATTTTGGGCAATTGATCGTAAATCAGTTGCCTGCTTTCCGCATGTTGTGGGTCGCGAATCAACCATTGATCATTCAGTTTTTTCAATTCGGCCTGAATTGCCATTTTCGCGGCTTCTTCCGCCCCCACCTTCATCAGTGCCAGTTCAAACTGAGCAATTGCTGCCGGAACGTCGGCTTTCGTCAGCAGTAAGCGGGCCTGCACCAGTGCGGCTTCCACCTGTTTCCGTTGTTCCTGAACCTGGGGGTCGTTGTCGAGTTTCTGCAACTCTTTCAGTTTATTCAGGTGATCTCGCAATTCGTTCGCTTTCACTTCCAATGCCACCACGTCGGCTTCTGCAAAATCCAGCATTTCTGCCACTTCCTGCCCCAGGCGTGGGCGAACGCGGGCCAGTTCTGCACGCACCGATCGCGCTTCGGCAACGGAAGAATCGAGTGTCTGCTGCCCCAGGTCAATCGCCTTCTGGCGATCTTTCTGTTGAATCTGGCTGAGCTTTTCAAAGGCCCCCACCTGCAGCAGACGTGCGGACCGCACCCGCTGCACCAGATCCTGGGCAATCCCTTGCGCATAGGTCAATTCTTCAATTCCCGGATCCACTTTCACACGAATGGACTGCACCTGTCGGGTGGTGTTGGCAAACGGCACACGGGCAATGGTTCGTTCCCCCACGGCAATACGCAAAAATACCAGGGGTGGGACTGGTTCCGCAGTAACAAACTCGTTTTCATTTAATTCCAGGCTGTTTTTGGCAGTGCGTTTCTCTGGATAGTTTTCGGTACCCAGGCACACGTTCAAATCGCGTACACTCAATGGTTTGCCATCCATATCCAGAAGTGTCAGTCGCATCGCTGTTTTCAGGGTTCCAAGTTTTACACAGTAATACTCTGCATTGGAAGTGTTTCTGCCAAAAGCGTTGCGAAAGCGGGAGAGGATTCTGGCACGCACCAGACCATTTTCGGCTGCGGCTTGTGCCTGCAACAACACACCTTCCACTGGTTGAGAAATCGACATGACTGTTTTCGTTTTAGGATCGCGGCGTTGTTGCATGCTAAGAACCATGAACAGGTCACCCGGTGCGGCCAACCCTTGCTGAATCGACCCACCCAACAGTTGAATTTCTGCCTGTTGTGGGTTGCTATAGCGGAATATGCCGACGATGCCAAAATCATTGGCCAAAGACAGGCATAGTTGCCGTGCGAGATACTTTTGCAGCACCACAGCTTCATCGCGTGCGTGCATTTGCCACGATTGGGTGGCACCATCGAACTGTCGGTGGGCGAATCTGAGAGTTCTCTCATTAAATTTCAGGTCAACCAGGTGCAGCTTTTGCCCCACGGTGCAAGAGGGCTTTTGCAGCACCGCAGACAGTTTCTTTTTGTCGATTTCCTGCCAGATGGCCTGCTGGGTGTTGTTTTCTGCGGTATCACGAACCACCACTTCGACCACAGAGCCCATTGCCGACTGAAGTTGCTGATGAACCTGTTTTAGAAGCTGTTTTTTCCAAATGGGCGTACAAATTTCATGTTTGGGAAAGCGAATTTCAATCTGAAGCTGGTAGCGTAGTTGCATCCAGCCTTCTTGAGCCTGCACCTGATGGCACAACCCCAGAGACAATAAAAAGACGCCAATCGCACGAAAAACAATCATCACCACATCCTGCAAAGTTATTTCTGAAAATGCTTCTTCGCAAAGGCAATAAATACTTCCCAGTCTGGGCGGATCATGGAGTGTTTGCCAGGTCGAATAAAGTACCCCAGGGTGCTATCCACTAATTGGTTATTCGGTGGGAACTCTTTTGTTGAGATCCCTTCTTTACCATACAGGCGATAGACCGGATTTGCTGCCTGAAGTACCTCAAATTGCCCACGTGGATTGGCCCAGCTATCTTCTTCGGCATTGGTAAACAGCACCGGACGTGGGGCACACAAGGCCACCAGCCCATGCTGATCGAATGGCAAACGAGCGGTATCTTTGTTAAATAGCTTAAACTGGTCGTTGAACCAGTGTGGGAAACTGGTATTGATCCGTTCCACGCTTTCCCCCACAGTGCCTCTGCTGGGTGCAGTGCCCCCACACCCTGCCTGGTGGGGCATGGCAATCGCAATCCGCTCATCCATCGCGGCTGCCAGAATGGCAGTTTTCCCAAGGCGGGAATGACCCACCGATACCACTTTTTTGGCATCGATTTCCGGCATTTTTGTCACTACATCGACGCACCGGGAAAGTGCCCACGCCCAGCAGGCAATGGTGGCAGTGGGATAGTTTTTCGGCAGGATATTGCGTACGCCTGCCCGCAAATCTTTATTGTCGGGATCAATTTCGCAGTAGTAGTAGGTGGCCACCGCAAAGCCGCTTTCGATAATCAGATCGATGTTCCAGGTGTCCTTATTTTTGCCACGTCCCTGTTCAGTCAGCCGATTCTCTACCACGGTGGGGTTATTGCCACGGCTCCAGGCGGAAGAAATCTGCACTTTGGGATCGTCCACCACGGAATGATTACCGGTAAAGTTTGGCCCCACAAAAATGGGTACGGGTGCCTTACTGTGGGGCACCACCACCAGCAGGCGAAAACGAAAATCGGTACCGGTAAACGCCAGTTCGATCTCTTTCAGCGTGGCTTTCCCACCGTAAGCCTGTTTGTCTTCATGCAGCACCTTTGAGGTAAATGGCAAATTGGTGGGTAGTGTGCCATACATGTAATGTTGGAATAATTTACGTAATTCCGGTTTGCGAATCGTCTCCCACTGCTCGGTGGTGGTGATGGTCTTGCCATCCATTGTCTTTAGCAGATCTGGCAAGCCAGTCTGCTTTGGCAGGTTTTCTGGTTTCGGAAAATCTGCCCAGGTGGGCAGAGCTAAAACCAACAGGCAAAGAGAGGTCAGCCGCATTCCAGTTCTCCAACGTTGCGAAGTACTCCCCCACATTGGGAGTTTCCCTACGAAGTTAGGATATTCTGTCTGGCAGTTCAAGAAGAATCTCCCCACCCACAGAAAAGCAAAAATCGCAAACTTTTCAACAAAATTGTCCCATGTGTTGCCCAGAAACTACTGGTTACTGGTAGGAAGTTGCGACCAGCATACCAGAATCTGGCGCGATGCGCCCGTGGCAACTCCATCTCCGCATGTATCAACTCTACTATCAACCTTCAACAATACTAAGGAGATTTGCATGAGCACTTCCTATGTTACCCTGCGTTTCCGCGATGGCAGCATTCCTGTTGGCAAGAAAGTAATCCTGAGTTTCAATGGAGCCCAAACGAGTCCAGCATTTACCGATTCCAGGGGCACAGCCGCAGTTCAGCACTCATCCAGCGGTAATGCCACTGTATATGTCGATGGCAGGAGCGTTGGAGTCATGCGGGCACTAGGTAGCGAATCGTTCCTTATTTAAGCTACATTTGTATGCATTACTGCAATATTTTCGGCTGCCAGATTAATCGTTTGAGCATTTGAATATTTATTTTCAAAAAATTCTCCTCTTTTGCTGTCCTCAATTTCTGTTGCCCGCATTTCATCTGTGTCATCCGAATCATCAGCCACTGGAGGCAAACTTTCAAATCGGGTGCCATTTATTTTGAGGAGAATGCAATGTTGACAGTTTCCCGTTCTTTCATGATTGTTGCCATCACCGTTGTGGGCTGCACCCTGACCAGCCAGTCCGCATTTGCTGGCGAAATGAATGCCGCACAGAAGGCAGCCCGCGACAACGCACTGCGAAGTGGGTCGGCAATCACCAAACTTGCCTATGTGACCAGCAACAGCCACACATCGACCACTTACCAGAAAGGGGTGGACTATGGAGATACCTTCGAATTGACCTTCCGCTACGACTACAAAGACAGCGATGGGGACCCACAGTACTTCGTACTGACCTACAAATTTCTGAAAAACGGTACCTACACAGGTTTCAGCAAAGGCCCCCACAGCAGTTTCTGGCCTCCATTCAATGTCATTGAAATATCGGGTGCCGTCATCGAAGAAGCTCTGAAGAAGTAAGCGGTCATCACAAATCTGAGATTAAATTACCTGCGTTTTTTCTGATCATTTTCTTTTGCTTGCAGTTCCAGGAAATAGCCCATATTGTTCCTTCATTTTTGTACTGCCAGCAATCAGCAAAGTTACATTAGCCCGGTTCCAATTTCGCTGATTACTGCGGGCTGAGTGATCAATGGACAATAATTCGTATTTCGAACTGTGCTAACGCAGTTGATTGAAAAAGAAATGAAAGCAGATTATTTTCGAATCACTGCCTTGACTGGCACTCCTGTACCGACGAAGTAGCCGACAGGTGTATCTTTGGTATCAGTGATCAGCCACACTGCACCCTTGCGGATGTTCTGGCGATAGTTATCATTTGGCTTCACTTCTGCATACAACTTGCGCTCGCCATTAGGATTGACCCAGTAAATCCGAACTGGTTGCCCCAGAGAGTTAACAAACTGGATGGTTGCAGGGGCACCTTCCGGTTTCGATGGTGGGATCTCTTTTTCAGGTTTTTTCATGGCGATTGCTTTCATTTCCGGTTCAACCACCTTTGCAAATACTGTCGGCGCGATTTTCCGCAGTTCGTTGAGTTTCTCACGGTGTTCCGGTTTGCCTGCAAGATTCGTCCACTCGTACGGATCAGCTTGAATGTCGTAAAGTTCTTCATCACCAGTGTGATACTTGATGTATCGCCAATGATCAGTACTCAGCCCGAAGCTGCCGGGAGTATCGAGATAGGTCACCGAAATATGTTTCCATTCCCCTGCGGGGTTCTTGAGCAGTGGCACAAGCGAAGGGCCGTCACACTCTTTATGAGCGGGCAGTCCAGTCAATTCGAGGATTGTCGGCATTAACGAAACTAAATTGACGGGGCGATCACATACCGCGGGTTTGTTCAGTTGTGGAACGCGGATCATTAATGGCACACGCGTGCAAGCTCGCCACGCTGTGTATTTCTGCCAGTGTTGTTTCTCACCGAGATGCCAGCCATGGTCGGACCAGAGGACAACGATTGTGTTGTCCTTGTGCGGACTCTTGTCGAGTGCATCGAGTACCCGGCCAAACATCGCATCCGAGTAGTAAATGGCTGCAAGGTAACCCTGGATACCTTGCTTCCACTGTTTGTGCTCCTGGATGTGAGCAAAATAACGGTTCGCCCCGCGGCGTTTTCCCTCGGCAGAGAGGTCATCAAGGTCATTCTCCTGATAACCAGGTGGGAGCTGAATTTTGTCGAGTGGGAACGGTTCGAAATATTTTTTGGGCACGAACCACGGTTCGTGGGGGCGATAGAGTCCGCACGCAAGGAAGAACGGTTTGTCGTGCTTTTTTGCAAGTTGCTGACCGACGTAATTAGCGACGAGCGAGTCACCGCCGTATTCCTCGTCAGTGGCATCGAGTGGCCCCCAATCGGTCTCAATATACTGCCATGGGCCAGCCCGCGGCAGGGAGAGTGGTCGCTGTTTCGGATAAAGAGTGAATGGAATTGGGGATTCGGTCTTCGCTTCAGGGTAGTACCCGTCCCATGACTTTGCATCGGTGAAGTAATGCAGGATTTTTCCGGAACCGAGGGCAGTATATCCCTGTTCGCGGAGAAGGACCGGTAGTAGCTTCGTGTCCGGCAAAACATCCCGCATCCGTTGTGTGTTGGTGTAAAGACCGGATTTCGCTGGCGACATCCCCGTCATAATGGCGGTACGAGACGGATTACATGAAGGTGCTGCACAGTGGGCGTTAGTGAATAACACCCCCGATTTGGCAAGCCGATCGAGGTTGGGTGTTTTCGCTTGTGGATGGCCTCCCATACAACCGACCCAATCATTGAGGTCATCCACTGCGATGAACAACACATTGGGTTTCTTTATTGGTTCTGCAGACTGGGACGTAGCCGTGAAATACCACACGGTTGCAGTCAGAATAGCGATAGTGAATCGGATCATGGATCGTTTCCTTGAAAACTGTTCAATCGTAACAGGTTACACAAAGTGTCAACAGAAACAACGCATCACTTCGGACCAGGGGGCAGATGATCGAGCAGGTAGCGGGTCATGAGCATTCTGAGATGGACCGAAGTCCCCTTACCTTCACGCAGGCCATGATCTCGGTGCGGATAAGCCATATAGTCGAACTTCTTGCCCAATTCTATCAGGCGATCAACAAGGCTTTCTGTGATTTGCAGGTGGGTATTCGTTTCACCAGTGCCGTGGACGATCAGCAGATCACCCCGCAAACCTTCAGCATAATTAATCGCGGCAGCGGTGCGATAACCTTCCGGGTTCACCTCGGGCGTACGCATGAAGATTTCCTGAAACCAGGCGTTGTACAATTCTGGCCGTGGTTTCGGTGCAACAGCGATACCAACATGATAAGTTTCTGGTTTGCGGAACATCGCATTCAGGGTATTGGAACCGCCACCACTCCAGCCCCAGATACCAACTCGTGACAGATCGATATATGATCGCATCCGGCCCAGTTCCTTCACACCTGCAGCCTGCTCGTCGCTGGATAGTGGTCCGAGGCTGCCAAACACCGACCGCCGCCATGCTGCGCCTTTGGGAGCTGGTGTGCCTCGGTTGTCCATCGACACTACCAGGTAACCGAGATCGGCAATCATTCGATGAAACATGGTGTGGTTCTGCCCGCCTGCCCAGTCATCAAGTACAGTCTGGCCATGTGGCTCTCCATAGATGAAGAAAAACACGGGATATTTTTTACTTTCGTCGAAATCTTTTGGCTTCAGCATCCAGGCATCCATCTCGACACCATTGCCAATATTCACCTTCAGGAATTCTGTGGGTCTGTGAATGTTAGGTTGGGCTCGTTTCCGAACCTGTTCATTCGCTTCCAGCACATGCATCGAGCGATGATCGGAAAGCCGAACTAAATCAATCACTGGGGGATTATCAAATGTCGAATATGTATGGAATGCCCACTTTCTGTCTGGTGAGAACAGATAACTATGCGACCCCGGCTGGTCAGCAGGTGTCACCCGTTCTGCTTCACTTTTACCATCCAGTTTGATGCGATAGAGATATCGTCGTGTGGCATTTGTCGGCGATGCGATGTAATAGAACCAGCCACCCGCTTCATCCACGGGACCACGCGAAATGATGTCTGACTTCTCTTTGGTCAACAGGGTTTGCTGCTTGCCGTCGCGGGAAATCAAATAGGCCTGCCGCCAACCATTACGTTCACTGAGAAGCAGGAATTCCTTCCCATTACGAATCCATTCCAGACCGGCATTGGCAGCATAACTCGCATCGATCCAGGCGGGATCTGTTTCTTCATAAGCTGTTTGAACCGCTCCACTTACGATATTGGCCAGCAGGAATTTGCGATGATCTCGGAAACGACTTTGCAACTCAATCAACAGTTCCTTGGAATTTCCCGCCCAACTGATGTTCTGGATATAAAAAGTCCCCGGTTCCGCAGGCAGTTTCAACCACTGCGAATCACCTCCATCACGATCCACGATGCCGATGCGAAGTGTTGGGATGGGGGTTCCTACCCTGGCGAAGTGATCAAACCGAACTTCGGGATAGGTGGGGTCGGTAGGCAGAATTACTGCCCGGCGGCGAACTTTTGAGTAGTCCGATTGGATAAAGGCGATCCGGCGCCCATCGGGGCTCCAGTGTGCGTCAAAATGATTGAAGTCGCTTCGATCATCCACTTTCGTTAAGGCCGTAATTTTCCCGTTTTGCAACTCGACGACCGAAAGATTTCTTCCACGACGGAAGACGATCCGATCAACTTGTGGCGAAAATGAATCCGCCAAAGCTGGTTGCGGTGCCACATTCGGAAGTTGTTGGAGTTTTTGAGATTTCACATCGAAGAGCCATTGGCCATTTCGGGTTTCGAGACAAAAAATGTGATCGATGGGTGTCTGAATGATCTTCTGTGCGTGAAGTGGCACTTTTTTGACAGGTTCGATGAGCTGATCTGCACTGATGAAAACAGTTCTTTTTCTATCCTGGACTCCGTACTTCACTACATCCGGTGCGGTGCCAGGTCTGGCACTTTCCAGCACCAGATAGCCGGAACTATCGGCAAGCCAATGACCAGCAAATGTGGCTGGGGCAAAGTCTCGGTT
The DNA here is from genome assembly GCA_041399155.1 of Zavarzinella sp. Taxonomy (NCBI): domain Bacteria; kingdom Pseudomonadati; phylum Planctomycetota; class Planctomycetia; order Gemmatales; family Gemmataceae; genus Zavarzinella; species Zavarzinella sp. The sequence goes on along the minus strand of JAWKTI010000004.1, from coordinate 480,046 downwards.
TTCATAGATCGATTTCAGGCGGGACTCAGCAATTGTGAGTAATTTCTCATGTGTAGTGCGTTCTTCCCCGACGAGGTCCGTGCCGCCAAAGATCAGGCTCCAGATCAGCAACAAATTCAATCGCATGTTGTTTTTCCTGTTTTAGAAACCGAGGATACCGTTTGGGTCTGGCGGCCCGATTTTGTCTGAATGTTGTTGTACTTTGTCGAAAAAGTCTGACCAACTGGAAATGGAATGCAAACCTAACCCCCCGGCCCCTTCCCTGGCAACGTAGGGGGAGCAAGCGGGGAGAGGTAATCTGCCGGCCAGCTTATTCCTGTGCTGGTTTTCTCATCATTAACTGATTGATGTAATCCAGTGGGGCGATGCCATCATACAGAACGCGGTAAACTCCGGTGCAGATCGGCATGTCGATTTCCATTTTCTGGCACCGCTCGTATACACTTTTCGCCGTGCTGACCCCTTCCGGTGTCGATGGGACACTGGCCAGAATATCGGCCAGCGACTCCCCACGTGCGAGGCGTTCCCCCACCATGCGGTTCCGTCCGTGGGGGCTGAAACAGGTGGTAATCAGGTCGCCCATCCCTGCTAAACCGTAAAAAGTTTCGTGTTCGGCTCCCAAAGCACCTGCAAAGCGGGCCATTTCCACCAGACCTCGTGTCAGCAACGCCGATTTTGCATTATCGCCAAAGCCAAGGCCATCGCTGATCCCTGCCGCAATACCAAGGATGTTTTTTAACGCACCTGCCAGCTCGACACCCACAATATCCTGGTTGGTGTAAACTCGAAAACGGTCGTTGGTGAACAGTTTCTGCCCCCAAGTGGTGAGAGAGCTCTCATTTCCGGCAATCACTGCAGACGTGGGCATGCCTCGAGCCACTTCTTCCGCATGGTTGGGCCCGCTGAGTGCCAGTAACTGGTGGGTACCCAGCACCTCACCGATAATCTGAGACGGTCGTTTGAATGTGCCAATTTCCAGTCCTTTGGTCAGGCTAATCACTGGTTGCTGGCGGTAATACCCAGGCAGCCTCATCATGGTGGAACGCAGATAGATGGTGGGGATGACACTGACCCAGCCTTCCGCATCTGCCGTGGCGGCTGGGTCGCACGTCAGGTGAACTTCGGCAGGAATTTTCACGCCGGGCAATAATCGTCGATTTTCCCGATCCCGCTCCAGTTCAAGGCCATGGTCACTGCGTGGACTCCATAAAGTGATGTGCAGTAAGGGGTTGCGCGAAAGGACAATGGCAACGGCAGTGCCCCAGCCACCGGCACCCAAAACAGCTAATCTGGTTTGTTGGGTCATGGAAGTTTCCTGCATAATCAGTGCAGTCGTTTCAACCTGCACAGCAATTTTTCACACTTGTGGGTTTTCTATGAACATCCCACGTGGGAAGCGCCGAAACTAAAGGATAGCGGGGGACTATCGCCAGAAAAAGACACCAATTCGAGTAGTATTGCTCGGGATTGGTGCCGTATTGCTCAACCACCAGGACATTACTACCGGGAGGGACTTCCATGGTACCATTTTTGAAGATCTATCGGGAGCCGGCTGCAGAAATACCTGAAGAAACCTATGACAGCGAAGGGGAGCCGGATGTAATTCCACTGCCCACCAATCGTGTATCGCTGCGAGATTTGTTACCACTGGTTTCGAACGCACAAAAGCGACATTTCATCTGGTTACAGGATTTTCTGGACGATGAGGTGTGCATCTCGAACGATTTATTAGAAATCCTTCATGAAATTCAGGGGAGTCGGCCTGCTTAACGAGCGCAGATTCGGCTTCTCATTTTTCATTTTTTCTTCATCACTTTGTCATTTTGCCCACCTAACAAGTTAGCTTTCGTGTACGATGAGGTCAATCCCTGATCTATCTCGATCCTTCGTTGTCGGGGCACACCAATGAAAGACTTGATCGCACCACCCGTACTGCCCCAGATAGAGATTCCAGGCTATGACATTCTGGAAATCCTCGGCCGCGGTGGGATGGGCGTGGTGTACAAAGCACGTCAACAACAGCTCAACCGGCTCGTCGCTTTAAAAACCTTGCGGAGTGGTTTGTATGCTTCGCCGGAAGAACTGCACCGCTTCCAGCACGAGGCGGAAGTCATTGCCCGCCTGCAGCACCCCAACCTGATCCAGATTTTTGAAGTGGGTGAAGCCCACGGCAGTCTGTTTCTGGCACTCGAATACGTCGAAGGTGGCACACTCGATCAACAACTGGATGGGACACCCTGGTCTGCGGTGGCAACCGCGACATTGATGGAGAAACTTGCGCGAGCGATCGATTATTCGCACCAGCATGGGGTGGTGCACCGTGACCTGAAACCAGCGAACATTCTGCTGAAATTACCCCCACCGAAGGAGGGTGGCAGCACCCACCCCAAAGCTGCCGAATCTACCAAAGAACAGTTCAGTGGGGCATCGACCATCCTGTATGTATCCCCACGTGACCAGACAGAAGCAATTCCAAAAATCACCGATTTTGGTCTGGCGAAAGATATTCAGGCCAATCAGGGTCAAACCCAGTCGGGTGCGTTCATGGGCACCCCCAGTTATGCCGCACCGGAACAGGCCGCGGGAGACAGTCACAAAGTCACTGGACAGACCGATGTGTATTCTCTGGGTGCAATTCTGTACGAATTATTGACAGGTAGCCCACCGTTCCGTGGGCAGGATATGCTGGAAACGCTCGAAATGGTGCGGCACAAGGAACCTGTCCCTCCGCGGCAGTTGTATCCCAAAACACCTATCGATCTGGAAACGATCTGCCTGAAATGTCTGCGAAAGCTTCCCACCGATCGATACCTGACCGCGAAAGATTTCGCAGATGACCTGCACCGTTTTCTGACAGGGCAGCCAATTGCAGCACGTCCGGTGGGAGTTCTGGAACGCACCCGCAAGTGGGTACGCAGGCATCCCACCCAGACAGGGCTGATACTAGCCAGTCTGGTAGCATTTGCCGCAGTTACTGCTGCGATTGTGGCTGTTGCCTATCAGGCAAACCTGCAGAGCTTGAACAAAGACCTGGTGATTTCTGCAGACAGGGAAAAAGCAGCTCGTCAGGAAGCGGATATTCAGCGTGATGCCGCCAATGAGGCGAGATTTCAGTTGGCCCACCAGCGCTATGTCTCCGATATGACGACAGCCCACCGCACCTGGCAGGCGGGCGATACCAATCGGATGCTGTCGCTGTTGAATCGTTATCAGCCGAAAGCTGGCGAGCTCGATCACCGGCAATTCGAATGGTATTACCTGCGAGGTCTGGAGCAGCAACACCTCTGGCAGACGTCTGCGGGTGGGGAGTACTTTCACAACGGCACGATGATCCTGGCAGACCTGGAAGACAAGTTGCGAATTCTGGATGCCACTACAAGAAATGTGGTGATGGAAATCGAACGAAATCCAGAATTTAGTATCGCCGGGTATGCTTCCAGCCGCGTTTCCAGTCGTTTCCTGGTGAATCCCACATTCGATACCATTGAAGTCTGGGATGCAAAGCAGAAGAAATCAATTCAACGCCTCCATGCAGATGACCAACTATTGGGAAATATGCTGATCAGCGATGATGGAAATTGGGTAGCCGCTGCTGGCACAGGTTCAGATCATTCCCTGCGTATCTGGGAAGTAGCAACTGGGAAACTACAATTACACAAAACGACTGGCACATATGCCAATGTGAAAGTATTTTCGCCTGATAACCAATACCTCGCTTTCCAACGTGGAACAAAGGTTGAAATTCTCAATCTCATCAACAATCAGAAAGTGCTGGAAATCCCACTGAAAAGTGGGTTCCTGCAATCGATGTGTTATCACCCTTCTGGAAATTGGCTCTTTGTTACCAACTCTGAAAATCAAATTCAGGTTTTTAATGTCAAAACGGGGACGACAGCCAAGCCACCTTTTCTGTCTGCTGATTTGCAAGGAGCTTACATTCAATGGTCAGCCGATGGAAAAAGAATGCTGATTGGGAATTCGAAAAGGAATACGATTGAATTGTGGAATACCGAAACGAAACAACTGCTCTCGCAACGCAAAGGGCTGTTGGGGACATTAACCGCAATCTCCCTTCATCCCGATGGTTTCAATGCAATCACAGTAAGTACGGAACGCGAGATGCGGATCTGGGATTTACGCGAAAGTCAGGAAGTACTGGAATTAGACACCCCTTTCCGCATGATGCGGCAGTTAAAGTATTGTTCCGGCAAACACTCCCACCTGATGGTATTTATTGATGAAATGGGGAAGCTGTATCTTTCGGATGGAAAAGAGCACCACACGTTAATTGATCAACACGATCCGATCAGCAGTTATGCCTTCAGTCCCGATGGCAAAACTCTGGTAGGCGCATCTCAGTTTGGTAGAACCTATTGGTGGGAGGTTGCAACCGGCAAAAAACTGCATGAACTCCAGTGCCCTCAGCGTTCCGTGGATAGCATTGTGTATAACAATGCAGGCACCTATGTTGCCACGGTGAACTTCGACAAAACAATTCGCATCTTCGATGCCACGAACGGTCGACAACTGCACCAGCTTCCTACCCCAAATACCAATAATGGCCGCGTGAAACTGTATTTCCAGCCGGGCACCGATCATCTGATTACTGCCCAGAGTTTTGATGGTTTCCAGCGAATTATCGTGGAAGACCAGCTCCGGGTTGAAGCCATTCCCAGCCAGTTGAAAACATATGAACTTCAATTCAGTCCAGATGGGAAATTTGTTGCTATGGGCAAAAGCCCTCTGGAAGTGGGGATCTATCGATTTCCAGAGATGGAACAGGTGCACGAGTTATCCGGGCACAGTAGCGTCATCAGTACCTACCGTTTTTCGCCTGATGGTCAGCGTGTAGCCACCATTGCAATGGACCAGACTTTAAAAATCTGGGATACTCGGACGGGCGATGCTTTATTGGATTTACAGTCTCCCGCAAATTACGATTTGGCATTTCGCAGTGATGGACTGCTACTGACCACTGTGGGGCCAAACAAAATAACCACTTGGGATATCTCGAAATCTTACCAGCGTAACAAGTGAGTGTTTTGAAACTGAATTACTGTCACTTACTTGGAGAGACATGGCTTGAAATCGTGATGTAGGCGACGCTGGACAACTCATTGGAACAAATCGTGGATCACTGAGCCTTCCGTAATTCTGACGGGGCGGTTTTGCAGATCATTCAGGTGGGTGTCTGCTGGTATGCCCATCGCGTGATAAAGTGTTGCAGTCAGGTCTGCGGGTGACACAGGATTTTCAGCCGGGTGGGCGGCAAAGCGATCCGAACTACCATGCACATACCCTGCACGGATTCCCCCACCTGCCAGCAGGCCACTGTAACAGAACGGCCAATGCTCGCGGCCTGCATTGTTCCTGGTAATCTCCGGTTTGCGGCCAAATTCCCCCACCCATACCACCAGGGTTTCATCCAGCATGCCACGCACCGCCAGATCGTCCAGCAGTGCGGTCAAACCGGCATCGGTGGGTGGCATCAGATCGCGTTTCAGCCGATTAAAATTGTCGCCGTGGGTGTCCCAGAAGTTTTTCCCATCCTGGTGCCAGTTGATGTTGACCACCCGCACGCCATTTTCAACCAGCCTTCTGGCCATTAACAGGCACTGTCCGTGGATGTTTCTGCCATACCGATCCCGTGTGGCGGGGGATTCTTCATGAATATTGAAAGCTCTTTGGACATTCGCTGAGGTCAACAGATCGAAGCCTTTCTGTTGCATCTGTTGAACCGCACCACCATTAAGTTGTGCCAGCAGATGACGCCGGGTGTCCATACGTGTTTCTGGCAGGTGCTGATTGGGCTTCAGGCCCCGCACCTCGAACTGTGGGTGGTTGGGATCGCCGGAAATGACAAACGGATCAAATTTCGTGCCGAGCCAGCCTGCGTGCTGGCCAGGTGCCATGCCACCGGGTGCGGCGGGGTGGGAAACAATCCATGGCAGGGTGATAAATGCCGGAAAACCATCCGCAACCGGGCGGAACTGTGCCAGCACCGACCCTAACGGTGGGGAATCCCGCCTGGAAGGTGGTTCAGCGTCTGATTTCGGCTTGGGTGCCAGTCGGCCCGTTGTCAGGTGGTGCACACTCGACAAATGGGCGGGGTCATCGTGCGTCAATGAACGCACCACGGTAAGGCGGTCGGCCATTTTCGCAAGTTTGGGAAAATGTTCACTGAACTGTACCCCTGGGATGCTGGTAGCAATTGGCTTGAACTGCCCACGAATCTCTTCGGGGGCATTCGGCTTCGGATCCAGCGTATCCAGTTGGGAAGGCCCACCCCAGGCAAAAATGAAAATGCATGATTTCGCCTTGCCCACTGTTTTGGTGGTGGCCTGTGCAATATTTGGGGTGCCAGCCAGAAAATGACTCGCTGCCCACCCGTAAAGCCCCACGTGCCCTGCTTGCAGCAGAGTGCGACGTGTGATTGCGCGGTTTGGAGATGAAGATTTCTTAATAACTCGCTCCCACGGTGGGTACCGGCAGATTTCCAAATTGCGTAGTGTTAATTGTAACCGAAAATCAGCTTTCCAGCAATGAGAAATGCCCCACCTGCAATGAATGTGGGTTAATCGAAATGATTGAAAACTCTTTCCAACTCATGATAATTTCAAAATGTGCCTGTTTTCCGGACCCCGTTTTCAGATACTGGTAGCACCTGATTCGATCGATGGAGAACCAAAATGATAGATGCCTGCCCACATTGTGGTGTAAAACTACCTGGCTTCAGGGATGTTGTTTGTCCGGAATGTAATGAAGATGTTACTGTTCGGCCCATTCAAAAACAACAGTCTGTGCCACAGAAGCAATCTCGAGATACATCGAATGATTTGGCTTCAGGTTTGTGGTATGCCACGGAAAAGCATTTATTTGCCTGGTGGAAGATTGGTTGGTATGTTGATCGCGGAGCAATCGGCCCCACATCCAAGGGGATCTGCTTTTTTGGGGGGAAAGGCCCACAAACATTCATCAATCCTGATCTCCAGATTGTAGGGCCGATTATCAGTTGGCAAACGATTGTTAGCCTGGCAGTCTCAATCCCGTTAACGATGTTAATGGCAGGGATGGGTGCGTTTAAAACCCTTAGCCTGGATGATCCAGTGTTGTACATCTTTTTAATCGTGATCAGTATCTTTGTGATTGCCAATATGCCCATGTATTGGGTTCGGATCGATTATCGTGATGAATATTCCCAGTCCGGCCGTGCGTATTTTACTGCGGGTTCGTTTTTAGGGCGTTGGTCAGGTGGGGTGAATCAACTCGATATCGCCATCCGCACATATCTTGACCAGAAAGAGCAGAGAACTGCAAAAAAATCTTAACCGCAGGAGTATTTAGTTTCCATCGCCTGGTTCGGCGTGCCTTCGCTTAGATGGACGACGAGTCGCTGGATGGCTGCATACTCTGCGACGGTTACGCGGAAGATGCTGATGTCCGGTTGCGTCGTCTAGTCGGGTGGCTCGATCCGCGTCAGCCGAAGCTTTGCCATCCTGGACACCCTCCACCGCTGAGCCGGATCCGCGATTGAGCAGAGTCGCTGAGTGGATACGATGCGATTCCTGCTCCAATCGCTCACATAGACGCTTGCGGCCGCCACCTTTACTGTATGCTCAATCGCGGACCCGTTAAGCCCGGCCTACTCAAGACACGAACTCACGCCCATCGTCTGGGTGCGCCACACTAAGTCTGAATCCATCAACACGGACGAAACCCGCAATTGCTTCAGCAACGACACTGGATGTAATTGCTATCGCGCACGCGCTGAAGAATGCTTTGACAACAGCTGGACGCTCGCCCGAATAATACGCCGATTTCATCTCTTGGCCCAACACGGTCGCAACTTGCCACGAGCCGAAATCACGAGCGAAATCGAAAAATCGCCATGCTGCCATCTCGGCTGGATCGTTAATGGCTTTGTCGGCGACCTCCTTTGCAGTGAGAGCCGCGATACCAATGTTGCCATGCCAAGGGTGGCAGTCCAAGGCCAGCATCGCCAGCGGTTCGGCGCCGACCTGTGGCGCAAGCTCGAGCAACGCACCAGCGATGGCCAAAGAAAGCCGCAGTGTCCAGTTCTTAAGGACCGTGTCGTTCAGCAGCTGTTTCTCCAATTGCATAACGGGTCCCGCGATTGAGTCGAGTCGCAGAGTGAATACGAAGCGACTCCTGCTTCAATCGCTTGTTAGGTGATCACTTGGGAGACGTTCTGTTGGATATGAAGGTTGCTAACCGCTCTGCAATTTCAACGATAGAGAAGCGTGTTGAATCTAGCGCTACAGCATCCGCTAAGGGAGGGCTGTAACTAAGAACCTCAGAGTGTGTAACATTGTACCAAACTGGCAGGATGACTCGCGGCCCTTCAATTTGTTTTGCAACTAAGCCATTCAACTCACGTTTGGTCCAATTCTTTTTTAAAAAGGCAGGAGAGACGACGACAATGCCATAACGTGACCATGCCAATCCAGCGTCGATTTTTTCGCGAAGACTATCTCCAACTGATAAAACATGCTCATCGTACCAAATCCGCAGCCCTTTTTTTTTCAAGCAATCGACGAGAGGCCGAACAAAATCTGCTTTATCTTCAGACGCATGGGAAACAAATGCATCGAAGTCGAAATCTGGGTGAGCAATCGCCACCTCACAAGGTGCATTCGTACTTTTTTCAACCGGTAGGACATTATTCTCAGAAACTTGTTCATAGATCAATCTTTGTCTGCTGCCCACAGCATCTAGGGTTTTACGAAATTCGGTTAACTCAAATTCATCAGAAAGAAAATCAGTGTAACTGAGATCAACAAATTGACATGCAGCGGAAAGTGAGTCGAATGACATACGTTCCGCACCAGATTCATAATCCTGAAAGCGGGATTTGTCGATCCCAAATTTCGTGAGAAAGCTACCCCAAGATTGCCGAGCATCCACACGAGCGGCGACTTCTCTAAGAATTATGGTTTGAGGGTCAGTGTCCATTAGCCTACAACCTTGTATCATCGAACGGGGTCCGCGATTGAGCAGAGTCGCGGAGTGTATACGAAGCGATTCCTGCTCCAATCGCTGGTTAGGCCGCTTGCGGCCGTCACTTTTAGTATACGCTCAATCGCGGACCCGTTAAGCCGGCCGCAGGCCGGCTTAACGATAAGGATAAGCTGCCGGGGCCGCCTGCAAAACCTTCATGCCGCGCGAAACCAGGATGGCGGCCCCAGTCAGCTTCATCCGTTGGTTCTATGGTGGCCGGAGCGCCGTCAGGTTCCGTAGACTTCGCCATGGCAGATCGGACATACCGAGTGCTTTGCCCAACTGATTGTGTCGTAGTCGCAGTGGCTTCCATGCTGACAAATCGGAGCGTGATCGACCCATTTCTCGTTCGGCACCGGGCAAACGAGCGACAACTGCCACGGCGCATTCGGATTGTCGTCGTCTAGATCGCGACTCGCGTAGCCGAGCACGAGGCGAACGTCGTACAACTGCTCCTCGCCCGGCCACGGGTGCACGCCCTCAACAGATTCGTAGAACAATACCGCGAACTGCTTCGCGGTGAGCCCACGTAGATAAGCGAGTACCGATGACCGATCCAAGTCGCGAACCTCCGCCATAGAACGACATAGCTCAGCAGCGGCGGGGGCTGCAAAGACTATGCCTGGAAAAAGCCTACATGCCCCCGCCGGCTGCTGCAGCACCTTGTTCGGCCAGTTCTGGTTTCACCGCAGCCCATACCTTCCGCATCGGGACGGAAACTCGGAAGTGCTCCTCGGGATCGTCGCGGCCAAAAATCGACCAATAGGCGATGCTGCTTGCATGCAGTCGTGGGTTGGCCTTCAGCAGAGCCGCGACGGGTTGCCATTGCGGCAGATCCTCGACCTCCTCCGGCAGCCCCCGGAGGGGCACCATGCCCTCAACACACTGGATCAACATCTCCATCAGCGAGAATCGCTCGTCGTCCGAAAGCGCTGCGTTTTGGTACGTCGCCAGCCACGCGTCGAAATGCGGCGGCCCGGCCACTTCCCACTCCCAATCCTGGGAATGCGGGTCGATAGTCAGGCCGAGCCGGGCTGCGAGCGCTTCCCGCCCGGCCTTGGTCGGATACCGCCTCAGATGGTCGGGCACTTCGTCCAATTCCGACCTCCGGTGGCCTAACGGGGTCCGCGATTGAGCAGAGTCGCGGAGTGTATACGAAGCGATTCCTGCTCCAATCGCTGGTTAGGCCGCTTGCGGCCGTCACCTTTACTGTATGCTCAATCGCGGACCGACGTTGAATGGCCGGCCCGGCGCCGACCATGCTTGCAAACGACAAGGACCGTTCCGCCGGGCCGGTCCATTCCAGCGGCTGGTTATTCCGCCGCCGGTTCGCCTTCAAGGTCCCAGATGTACGGCGAATCGATGAAGCCCGGCCCGAACGCCGCGACGAGACGCCCACTGACGTCTTGCTGACTGATCAGCGAGTTCTCAACGAGCTGCCCACGTGAGCCAGACCGACTGACAATCACTGCGCGCGAGGCGACACCTTCAACAAAATCCGCCCATTCGTGTTTTCCGAATTCGCGGAGTACCGAAGCCCACCTGCCTAGGTTCTGCTTCGTCTCGGCTTCCTCATCCCACATTGAGGACGCGTACTCTAACGAAATCCGATACAGCCAACCGAGAAAGCTAGGCGCGTACCATTCGCCTTCGTAGGAATCGCGTGGGCAGAGAACGATAGTTGGCTCGCCGACTTTGGAGACCCGCTCTGTTTGCCATGCCCACAAATCGCGACGGCCGCTAAAAGCGAATGCGACCAGACCCGGCTTCGGACTGCCCAGGTCCCCGAACCCGCCATGATCGAGCATATCTTCAGTCGGCAACCACTCAGCCTCGTGGACCCAAAGGTATGCGTCGCCGGGGTAGGTGACATACCCGCGCTCGACGAACGACCGGTACACGCTCGGCAGCGTGAAGCCGTACTTCTGTTCGACCTGTACGAGTGCGTCCATAGGCGGAATAACGGGGTCCGCGATTGAGCAGAGTCGCGGAGTGAATACGAAGCGATTCCTGCTCCAATCGCTGGTTAGGCCGCTTGCGGCCGTCACCTATACTATATGCTCAATCGCGGACCCCGTTAAGCCGGCCGCAGGCCGGCTTAACGGATCAACGTTCAATGGCCGGCACCGCACCGGACGACCTTCAATTTACCAAAACGCTCGACGCGGGGCCGGTCCATTGCAGCGTGTGGTTATCCGACATCGCCGTCCGCCGTGCCGAGCATGAGCAGAATTGGCACGCCGCGATCTTCATGCGCCGCAGCGGCGAACAACTGCTTGTCCTCGACGGACCAGATCGCGAAGCGAAACACGCTGTTGAGCGGAATCACCTCGTCATCCTCTTTGCCCGTGCGCGACGGCTTGCCGTACTCCTTGGTCAGTACGGCTTCCACGCGATCAAACTCGGCTGAGAAATCGGTATAGAGCTTCTCGATCGCTTCGTCGTCGTGCGCCTCTTCGTCTTCGTCGAACTCGTGAATGCGCAGTTCCTCAAGACCGCCGGTGTCGCCTTCGAGCAGTTCGCTCGCCAATGTTGTCGCGGACTTGGCCATATGCCTCCTGATGTCGGATAACTATAATTAGACAGAATTGATTTCTATCTATTCCGTTGAAGATTCTGTCTATCACTTTTTGTGTGTTATGTACCAATGCGCATGCAAAAGTTCATCCTGAGGAACGCCCTCATTGGACTGTAATATACTCAGTAGATCGTAGGGGTGCAATGAAAAAACCAGATAGCGATACAGAAACATACATTACGTGGGCAAAACTGGATTCCCGCCTGCGCGGGAATGACGGTTGTAATGGGCATCAGCTTATTGGTTGTAATTCGAGTTTCTGATATGGTTTCTCGCCTGGGAGGTAATAACGTTTTCCCTTACTCCTTCGCGACTTTGCCGCTTTGAGGTCAATTTGACTAAGAAATTCCCTCTCTGCGCTTCGGAATATGAAGGCAAAAGAAAAACAAACCGCGGCTCAAGGCAAATTCCGTCGCTCACGCTTCTGGCTCATTGCTCCGATGTTCTCATTGCGACTTCGCGTCTATGTGTGCGATCTCTTGCTAAGAAATTCCCTTGCTCACGCTGCGGGCTATGAAGGCAAAAGAAATGTAAACCGTGTCTAATGTCGTCGGTTCACAAAACGCGGTTTTCCGAATCGTCAAAACTCCCCAATTACAAGCTGGGGCTGCTTTCTACGGGTGGGGTCCAGCGCAGAATTGGCTGCTTGGCAGCTTTCACTTCATCTGGACGGCTGATAATAAACTCGTGGGGTGCCTGATGCAGAAAATCAGGGTCTTCCTGCGTGATTTTGATCATCACTTCTGCAAAATGATCCAGCGTTTCCTTACTTTCGGTTTCCGTGGGTTCCATCATCATCGCTTCCGCCACTACCAGCGGGAAATAGACCGTGGGTGCGTGGAAACCGTAATCCAACAGGCGTTTGGCGATATCCATTGCGCTGATTTTTCGCTCTCGCCTCAATAATTTCGCGCTGGCCACAAATTCGTGCATGCACCGATCGCCGTGCGGTACCTGATAGACATCTTTGATTTTGCTTAACAGGTAGTTGGCATTCAAAACGGCATGTTCGCTGACTTTCTTCAAGCCATCTGGGCCCAACGTGCGGATGTAAGCCCAGCCACGGAACAGAATGCCCACGTTGCCAAAGAAGCTTCGCACGCGGCCGATTGACTTGGGCAGGTCGTAATCCAGGTAAAATCGGTCGTCTTTTTTCCGAACAATCGGTGCTGGCAGGTACGGTGCCAGAAAATCACGTACGGTAATCGGTCCACTGCCCGGCCCACCACCACCGTGGGGCCCAGTGAAAGTTTTGTGGACGTTATAGTGCTGCATATCCGCACCGAAGTCGCCTGGGCGGGTGATGCCCAGGATCGCGTTCATGTTGGCACCGTCCAGATAAACCAGGCCACCCGCAGCATGCACTTCATCGGTGATGATTTTGATCTGATTTTCAAACAACCCCAGCGTATTTGGGTTGGTAATCATGAACACTGCAGTGTTGTTGTTCAGTTTGCTGCGAAAATCAGCCAGATCAACCATGCCATTGGGAGCACTTTTGACGGTGACCGTTTCGAAGCCGGCCAACACGGCACTGGCAGGGTTGGTGCCGTGGGCACTATCGGGCACCAGCACCGTTTTGCGGTGGGTTTCCCCACGATCACGAAAATAGGCGGCTGCCACGTACAGTGCGGTCAATTCCCCCTGAGCTCCGGCGGCAGGCTGCAGTGAAATGGCCGGCAGACCAGAAATATCCATCAGAAAATTCTGCATTTCCCACAGAATTTCGAGCATTCCCTGGCAGGTTTCATCATCCTGCAGTGGGTGCAGCCCGGCAAACGCAGGCAGCATTGAAAACCGCTCGTGACGTTTGGGGTTGTATTTCATCGTGCACGATCCCAACGGATAAAAGTTGGTATCGATCGACATATTTCGCGTGGAAAGGTTGTTGTAATGCCGAATCAGGTCGATTTCGCCCACTTCCGGCAGGGGTGGTGGGGCATCGGCAATCATTTCTGCTGGCAGCAATTCGTTCAGCGGACGCACTGGGACATCGCAATCCGGCAACAAATGGCACCGACGGCCACTTTTAGACAATTCAAACAAAAGTTCTGTGGATTGCGTGTTATTCATTTTCTGTGTGAACGGTTCGGCAACTTAACTAACGGAAAAGTAATATCCTATGCTAGGCGAAAAATTCCACAACGACCAGAGAAGTGGCTGGAAGGGTTATTTTCCGGTTTGTTCGCGGCATCACCTTTAATCCTATCTCATTAAAAACTCCCCTTGCGGTGCGCAGGAAGTTCGATTATGCCCCACGTGGGAGTACGTGGCGATGAAACTAATTAAAATTTCATGTTTGGCAACAATTATTTTCTTTTCTGGGTGTGAATCCCTGGAAGATATGGCATTTCATCCAGGTCCACCCGCCTCGACGCAGGCACACACCCGTGTGGAAGTGATTGGGCAGAAACTGGTTGCGGCGAAGCCGGATCTGTTTCAGAATCGCCCACAATTTTCGGTGGTGGGCATTCCCGAAAAACAGTTGTACCACCGCAAGAATATGATTGTGATTTCAGAAGGCATGCTGAACGCATTTCCCAATGATGATCAATTAGCAACCGCAATTGCCTATGAATTAGGCAGTATGGCTGCGGAAATGAAAAATCAGCAGGCGAAAGCTGCTTTGCAAAGTGCCGCACCGCGTCCCCTGGCTGGTGATGTCGTGGGGGGAAACATGGCACCTGATATGACCCACCAGGCAGAACAGGCGTTATTTCAACGCGATCAGCAGCGAGAAGTCATGGCGGCACGAGTTGATCCGCGGGAACTTTCTGAAGCGATTCTGATTCAGGCTGGGTACAGCACGCAGTTACTGGATCAGATTGCCCCCATCGTCGAGAAAACTCAGGTGGGCACCGGTCACCAATTCTTACGCTAGAAATGAATTAAAATTCATTAATGTTTATCCACCTTTACCAAATCTTCGCATCATTTAGCAGAGTCCGGTTTCAATCCCTTCGAATATAACTGTAATTGCAGGCACCTGAAGATTTCAGTATCATGCCCGCGTGCAGGAGAATTGTGGCATGATGTCTTGCTGGTCTCATCAACGGTGGTTTCATTATCTGTTAATCACCTGTGCGTATGCACTGCTGACCCTGCCGAATCTTGGCAGCCACACCCTGTGGGACATGGACGAGGGCGTCAATGGCGAAGCAAGCAGGGAAATGCTGGAAATTGGCAACTACATCACCCCCTATTTCAATTATGAAATCCGCGTTGCCAAACCGGTAATGCTTTATTGGCTGCAAACTACTTCGATTCGCATTTTCGGAATTAATGAGTTCGCATTAAGATTTGCATCAGTCTTTTGCTGCTGGCTGGCGGTGCTGTTGTGTTACGAGTTGGCACGCACCATGTTTGGAAGTACAGTGGGGCTGCTTTCAGGCATAATTCTGGCAAGTTGCATTCAATTCTGCATCTTGGCACATGCGGCAACTCCCGATGCGTCGTTGATGTTTTTTCTGATGGCAGTCATGGCCTGTTTTTACATCGGCTCCCACGGTGGGCGAAGGTGGTGGTTCTTCCCGTGTGGTATCGCAGCCGGGCTTGCCGTTCTGACAAAAGGCCCCATTGGTATTGGCTTGCCAGGACTGATCATCCTGCTGTACCTGATCTGGGATCGGCGTTTGAAAATTGTCTGGGATCGGCGTCTGATCTATGGCTTCCTGTTGTTTTACCTGGTGGCGTTGCCGTGGTACATTCTGGTCGCCGTAGATACCAAAGGGATCTGGCCCACGCGGTTTTTCATGGGTGAAAATCTCAATCGCTTTCAAGCCCCCATGCAGGGCCACAGTGGGGGAATCTGGTACTATCCCGCGTTGCTGCTGGTGTTGTTTGCACCCTGGAGTTTTGTGATTGTTTACACGCTCTGGAAGGCAGTGGACTTCTCGGTGAAACGTGATCGCGATACCGCACCTGAAGAACTTGAAGAGCGATCTGCAATTCGTTATCTGGTAAGCTGGTTTTTCGTTTGGCTGATCGTGTTTTCTGCGGCAGCAACCAAGTTACCGAACTATATTCTGCCGTTGTACCCCGCACTGGCAATTTTGACCGCACGTGTGCTGGTGCGGTGGTTTACAAAAGTAGCAGAGCCAGCAAAATCAATCCAGTGGTTGGCTTGGTCGGGTTTATTCCTTACCGGTGCGATCACCATAGTAGGCATTCTGATCGCCGGTGGCACGATCCCACTGCCGGGTGGCAAGTTCAAACCATTTATTGGCCTCAGCACTTACGCCTGGATCGGAGTATTTCCATTAATCAGTTCCGCATTTGTGTTGCGTGCATTGATTACCAGAAACTACTCGCAAGTCCTTCCTGTACTGGCAGTTACGGGCGTATTGTATACGGCTGGGCTTTCTGCATTCCCCCCTGTAGTGTTTAATGACTACAAAGCACCCGCGAATCTGATTCGAGAAAACAATTTATTGCAACCAGACAGTGATTTGCGACTGGCTTCCCATGGCTGGTTTCGGGAAAGTGCGGTGTTTTATGCCCAGCGCGAAATCAAGATTTTGTACTCTATCAAAGAAGTGAACCAGTTTCTGGAAGCACCCACGGGTGGGTATCTGTTTGTTCTGGAGCAGGAATACCCACGCATTCAGAAAGAGTTGACCACGCAACCCATCATCGTTGGCAGTCATTACGATTTTCTTTCGAACGGGAATGTGCTGGTGCTTTGGAATGGTTATCCAGTTTCAAAATAACAACAATTCATTAGTTTTCTTTCACAATTCTGCCCCCATCCAGGTGCAGGGTGCGTTTCACACACGTGGGGATTTCTTCCGCACGGTGCGTGACAAACAGAAGTGCCTGTTCGGGTTGTAAGTGATTATCCAGCCAGGATTTACAGCGAGCAATCAGCGTGGCATCCAATCCTTGAAACGGCTCATCCATGATCACCAGCGGGGGGGATTTCACCAACGCCCGCAGAATTAGAAGAAGACGTTGCTGACCGGTCGATAATTCCCGAAAGCGACGATTTTCGAGCTCGGTACATTGAAATTCAGCCATTAATTGCAGCACTCTGGCCAGCTGTGGTGCGGAAATAGGCCGAAAAGTCATTTGATCGTAAAATCCAGTCGCAATCACCTGCCACCCTGGCAACGATTCCCGAAAGTACAGATGGATTTCGGGCGAAACCAAACCGATGGGGCGTTTCGCTTCCCAGATCGTCTCGCCAGTGCCGCGTTTACGACCAAAAAGCACCACGTGGTTGGAAAATGCCTGGGGCTGATCACCTGCAATTACAGAAAGAAGGGTCGATTTGCCGGAACCGTTGGGCCCCACTAATGCCCAACGTTCCCCCGCGTGAATCGTCCAGTTGATGTGGGAAAGAAGCGTTTTCTGCCCATAGCGAATAGTGACATCCCGTAATTCCACAATCGGTGGGCCCTCGGACTGCTCTTGTGCTGTTTCTGTTAGCAGTTCTGCCGAAGAATTAGGCATAATATAGCTTGATTTTGCACAGGACTGAGCAATCCGCCCATCTTCGAGGTGCAGGACATGCGTGATCCAGTCTGGAATATCTTCAGGTGCCACAATCAGCAGCATTTGCCGCCCAGATCGATGGCAGTGGTGCAGCACATCCAGAATTGCCTGTTTCCCAGCAACATCCAGCCCCACCAGTGGGTTATCGAAGATCAGGATTGGCCGATCCATCAACAACGCACGTGCAATGCGGGCCCGACGAGTTTGGCCGTTCGAAAGATGAATCAGTGGGTGAGAAAGCAAGTCAGGCGACAGCCCCACCTGATTCAAGGCGGGAAGTAATTGTTCTGCTGGCCAATCGCCCAAAAACGCCCCCACCGTGGGGATATCCGCATCATTGGAGAACTCAAACCGCTGTTGGTAGTAGAGGTTGTCGTACCGAAAGCGACGCGAATCTTCTTTGAAGGATACTTCTGTAAACAACAGCCCAGGGTGGGTCAGGCGGGGATTTTTGGCCCGCAGACGGTCCCACAAGGGCCAGATGGTTTCGCCTTCCCGACGCAGCAGTTTCCCCTGAATGGCAGCTGTAAAAGTTGATTTACCCGCACCCGCCGCACCAGTAATTGCCCACTGTTGGCCAGACTGGAGTTGCCAGTTGAGTTGATGTAACACTTCACCACTGCCGGGACGTGCCAGTGTTGCCTGTCGAAAGTCGATCAGTGGTTGAGAATCCATCGCACCTTACCAACGTCTGGAAAACTAACATAATAAGAAAACGTTATTGAAATTGCAGGGCCGCAAATGACTTGGAAGGACTTCCTCTCCAGCAAATGGTTTCTTCTGTTGCTGATTTTCTTGTGGGCAGTTGCTTACTTGCCCAATTTCGGCAACCGCACCCTGCGATTGGAAGAAGGCCGTCGCGCCCTGCCAGCCCGCGAGATGTTGCAGTCAGGCAATTTCATCGTACCCACGTTATATGGGGATACCTATCTCAATAAGCCACCGTTGCACTTCTGGATCATTGCGGCAACTTCTTACGTGCTGGGTGGGGAAGTAACCACCTGGACTGCACGGTTGCCATCGGTAATTTCCGCTCTGCTCTGTGCGCTGGTGGCTTTCCAACTGGGCAAG
Organism: Zavarzinella sp.; assembly: GCA_041399155.1. NCBI lineage: Bacteria > Pseudomonadati > Planctomycetota > Planctomycetia > Gemmatales > Gemmataceae > Zavarzinella > Zavarzinella sp. The sequence goes on along the minus strand of JAWKTI010000004.1, from coordinate 461,886 downwards.
CGTTATCTCAGCCCCGTGGGCAGAGCAATGTCTGCCTTATTTGTCCTCACCACCGCCACATTGCTGGAAAAAGGCATGCTGGCAGAAATTGATACCGTTCTGTGCCTTTTTGTCGCCTGGTGCATGAAGCTCTTTTGGGATGCCGAGGTAGAACATGAAAAAATTCCCATGAATGTCTGGGTAAAAATTGGCATCATTCTGGGCTTCAGTGCGTTGCATAAAGGCCCCACCGGTCCCGCGATCTTCTATATGACGGTCGTTCCTTACTGGCTGTGGGTAGGGAAGTTCCGTCAGTTATTCACCCTGTCGCATATCATTGCGGTGGTGCTGTCCACTCTGCCCACCATCGCCTGGGTGGTGGCATTAATGAAAGTTACCTCATTTTCTCTGTTTCAATTGATTAATATCGCCTCAGAACAAGTGGGAGTGCACCAGACAACTGGGATGATTGCTGGCACGAATTCCTTCAGCGATTCCAGCCATTATGTTACTTTTCTGCCAATTTCCCTGGTAATGATGGCACCCGGCGTGTTCTGGATTGTGTTTGCTCTGTCCCGCCGTTGGTCTGCATGGCTGAACATCCCGGAAAACTGGCATAAGTTCTTAATTTGTGGCTTCGTGTTTCCATTATTTCTGACCTATCTGTATCCGGAATCCCGCCCACGACACCTGATGCCGATGTTCTTCATGACAGCAATTTTTGCAGCCACGGTGGTGGATTACTGGATTCGCAACACCACCCGCCTGGATATCACCGACCGATTGGTGACCAAAATAGCGCTTGGTTTTTTGGCAATCATCGGTGCGGCAGCCATTTATCTGATGGTGCGATACTATCCCCAGGCAACCTGGGTTGCTATTCTGACAGGTGTTTGCACATTGGTTTTCGTAGTGATGATGTGGAAATGGAATCGCCCACCCAGCCACGGATTTCTGAATCTGGCAGCCACCACGTGTGTCTTTTTTGCACTAATCTGGATGCAGATGAATGCCTGCATTTACCCGTGGCTGGATACGAAGTCAGTCAAAAATCGGGAGATTGCCACAATTAAGAGTGAATTCCCCCATATCGAACAATTATGGACTACCCGAAGTTACGCACTGACAGGTGGGGACAATCTGTTCAACCACTGTTTCCACTATTCCAAACATGTTCGTGGGGTGGCAGTAGAAGATTTAACAGATTTTGAGGGGAAGCGGATTGTCTTGCTGTCTGAGAAGGAACTGGCAACAATCAAAGACCGGGGAAAAGTACGCATCTTAAGAGCCGCCCCACCAATACGCGAAGGGAAGATTCTGGTTGTTGAAATGGAAACGGTGCGATAGAAACACCACGCGAATACTTCCGGATCTGTGCTTGACTCAACATCCCAGTTTTTCGTTGTATTTTTGGCAGAAGAGATTATTCTGAAAGCAGGTCGCAGTCGGCGTCTTTGAGCGATTAGAGAAGGAATTGCTTCGTATCCACGTCCGCGATTCTGCTCAATCGCAGACCAGGTAGCATGTTTCGCAAGCGGCACTCGACCTTTGCGATGGCAGCCCGACCGTAACAGTTGTTTTCATGGATGAGCCCGGAGCACACCACTTGGTACTCACTGGTTCCCAGGATTCAGGCGCGGTACCAGAAATCTTGTAGAAGGACCAGAAAACACGCACCCATGACATTGTTTAACGGCCATCGACGACAGTGGATCCAGTTTGCCAGCGGCCTGGTCAGTGGGCTGATCTCATCTGCCACCGTGCATGCCAGAAAATCCACACCTGTCAAGACGGTGCTGGTAGTTTTCACTGGTGGCGGGATGAGTCAATTTGAATCCTGGGACCCGAAGCCGGATGCACCTGCCGAGATCCGTGGCGAATTTCAAAGCATTGCGACCAGCACGCCGGGCGTGCGATTCAGCGAACATCTCCCACGAACCGCACAGTTGGCCCACCGATTGTGCGTTGTGAGATCGATGAGCCATGACGACCTCGACCATGGCTCCGCGTGCTATGTCTCCCTCACTGGTCGGTTTCATGCCAGAAAATCTTCAAATCCGCCCATTTTGCCCACCGATTTCCCAGTACAGGGTGCGGTGGTGAAACGGCTGAAACCTGCCAGAGAATTACCATTTACAGCAGTACATTTGAATGGACCATTGCTGGCACCTATCGCGCTGTCTGCGGGGCAGAATGCTGGTTTCCTGGGACGGGGCTTCGACCCATTACTAATTGGTAATGTGCTGGAACCATTGCCGGTGGTCGAAGGAATCCGCATGCGTGCCGGCTTACCATTGGAAAGATTGGAAAGCCGCAAGGTACTGCGGGATCAATTACAGCAGACCGCAGCCTATTTTGCGGATCACGATCGCAGGATCAGCACCGAACAGGCCCACGAACTGTTGCACCGCCCTGCATACCTGCGTGCGTTTGATCTGCGAGATGAACCTGCCCGCGTGCGGGAAAGCTATGGCATGAATCGCTCCGGTCAGGCCTGCTTGATGGCACGTCGACTGGTGGAAGCCGAGGTTCCGTGGGTGAATCTCTTCTTCAACCATGGCATTCGCGGCCAGGATACCAGTACCCAGGCGGACGACTACGGGTGGGATACCCACAACGATATCTTCGATTCATTGAAGACTCAATTGTTACCTCGGTTCGATCTGGCCTTCTCGGCCCTGATAGATGATCTGCACCATCGTGAACTGCTGGAACAGACACTGGTGGTGTGCATGGGTGAATTTGGCCGAGCACCCAAAGTGGCGATTGAAGCGAATTTTGCGGGCAATTCCCCAGGGCGGAAGCATTGGGGGCAATGCTACAGCATTGTGCTGGCAGGCGGTGGCGTGAAGCCGGGTTTTGTTTATGGTTCGTCCGATCGTATGGGGGCCTATCCTTCTGAAAAACCAGTTTCCCCACCAGATATTACGGCAACCATGTATCACGCGCTGGGCATCGATCCGACAAGCCACTTCGATGATCTTGCAAACCGCCCGAACATCGTTTCCACAGGCACCCCACTGAAAGAACTGTTTCTGTAAGGGAAAGACAGTGAATAATAAAGAAGCAACCGATACTCCAGGTCTGGGCGGCTATGGCTGATTTCTTGTTCTTCACAATAATGGCTTTCATCGTCCTGATGCCAGGAATATTCCTTGCAATGATTGTATATAGCCTGGTAATTCTGATTGTTGGCGAACAAGATCGTATCTTGCTTGTGGTGAAACTGCTTCTGATGCTGATATTCTGGTTCGTAGTTTCCGCTACGATGCTGTATATCAATGTCCTTCATGTACTGTGGGAGTTGGAACAGCCAGTTCCAGACATGTGGAAACAAGCTGGCATTTTCGGCCTGAATCTTGGATACGGACTGTTGGGATCACTCTTAATTTACCTCCTTGGCAGCAGAATTTCCAACTGGAAGCTCATTCGGAAACGCCTAAGTTCAAAACAAGTTATCTGAGATTTGTTTGAAATACTACGATAAGATGCCAGCATCTTCAGATGAATGTGGCTTTCAGGCAAGTGAACCTCCCCACAATGCTAATGGGCAAAGGACGATGAAAACTCTACAGTCAGCAATCTCTGCATACGAAACAGGAAATCATTCTGAAGCATTGGGCATATTCCAGCAATTGTCAGCACAGAGCGAAGCTATTGCGATGCGTTATCTCGGTCGTATGTGTGCCAATGGGGAAGGACTTCCAGCAAATCTGGCCGATGCCGCCCGCTGGTATCTGCAGGCATGGAAAACAAATGATGAACAGTCTGCTTATGAATTAGAAAGCATTCTACCGCACCTGGAAGCTGAAGCAGCACACAATGAAGTCATTGTGCTGTTTGCTATTGGTTTGATCTACCAGGTAATCAAAAATGACCCTGTCCTGGGTGTTCCCTGGCTGATGAAAGCTGCAGACCAGAACCACCCGGAAGCCTTGCAACTGGTGGGCGACAGTTATCGCCAGGGCAAAGGTGTTCCGATGGATGAGCAGCTTGCATATCGTTATTACCACCAAGCCGCGCAACTGGGGAATGGGAAGTCAATGTACCAGCTTGGCAGGCAGTATTGTGAAGGACTTGCCGGCCAGCAACCTAACGAAGAACAGGGACTGGAATGGTACCGCAAATCGGCAGATCAGGGCTTCTGGCCTGCCAACATGGCACTGTGCAAACTGTTGGCAGATAGAAATCGCGATCTGGATGATGCCCGCGAAGTGGTTCAGCGACTCTGTGCTCTTTCTGCTGCCACGAAAAAAGAATGTTCTGTTTCTTCGAGCGATGGGCAATGGAGTGCCGTTGTCAGCGATGGTGGGAAAACGATCGGGCTCAGCGGGCTGACGATGGAAGATCTGGGTATAGAGCTGTAAACTGCAAATTCAACAATTACTTCCAGCCTTTCCCTTTCACGGTGGTGCGAATGCGGCACAGGTTTTTGTCGGCTGTCAGGTATAACACACTGCCATCGTTGCCCCAGCCACAGTTCGCTGTTTTTTCACCTGTGTAGACCGTGCCGATGTGCTTACCGGTGGCATTGAATACCCACACCCCACCTGGACCGGTTGCCCAGATATTTCCCTTGTTGTCTACTTTCATGCCGTCTGGCAGGCCAGGATCGCCCGCTTTGAACTCTTTGGTGGCATCGTGGATCAATTTGCCCGCACCGATCGTGCCATCGTCTTTCACAGGATAGCTCATCCAGATTGCTTTATCCGGATCGGAACTGGCGACATACAGCGTTTTTTCATCTGGTGACAGGGCAATGCCGTTGGGGCGTGTCACTTCTTTGGTCAGCAGAATCGGTTCTTTGCCTTCCCGCAGCAGATACACACCTTGAAAATCAAGCTCTTTCGCAGGATCCTGCATGATTTTAGGCAAGCCGTATGGGGGATCGGTAAAGTAGATATCGCCGTTTGATTTAATCGTCAGGTCGTTGGGGCTGTTCAGGCGTTTGCCCATGTATTTGTCTGCAAGAGTGACAAATTTGCCATCAACGTATTTTGCCACCCGTCGGTCACCATGCATGCACATCAGCAGTTCGCCCTTCGCATTGAATGCCAGGCCGTTGCTGCCCGGTTCGCGACCCGTGAATGGTGCTTTGCCAGTGTAACCGCTGGATTTCAGGAATTCTTTCAGGCCGTCTTTTTCACTCCACGACCAGATCATGTTGCGTGGGATATCAGAAAACAGCACCCGCTTGTTCGGTGCGTCCCACACGGGGCCTTCCGACCATTCAAACTTGTTGGCTTCCAGCAGTTCAATCACCGCACCGGGGGCCAGCAGTTCTTTGAAACTGTCATCAACTACGATAATTTTGCCAATCGAAGGCACTTTTTCAGCCGCGAGAGTCGGTGTTGCAGCCAGTGCAGCGACACACGCTGCGGTCATCATTCCGACGGAGAAGAGTCTCATGTACGTTTTACTCCCTGGGTTGTCTATCAGGATGGTTCCATCGTAACCATTCGCTGGGCGGTAGCAAGCAAAAAATCAACTATCAAATAAGTCGGGCTGTGGGGTAGGGCGAATGTTGGGCAGCTTCTGCAACAGCTCAAAAGAACGCAAGGTCGCTTCTCGCCCACGTGGCGTGCGACGGATAAATTGTTCCCGCAGTAAAAACGGCTCAATTTCATCTGAAAGTGTATCCGTGGGCACATTCATGGTAGCAGCCAGGGCTTCCACACCTGCAGGCCCGCCACCAAAGACATCGATCAGGATTTCCAGGTACTTCCGGTCCTGCCGATCCAGGCCTTCACGATCCACTTCCTGCATTTCCAGTGCAGCACGGGCCACATCCAGCGAGATTTCGCCATTCCCTTCGCTGGCTGCAAAATTTCGCACCCACCACAGGCGTGAATTGGCAATCCGTGGGGTGCCACGGCACCTGCGGGCAAGTTCGTGGGCGGCTTCATCCGAAAGAACTGCATTTAACTTGCGGGCATTAATGCTAACAATCTGTGCCAGTTCTTCCGTAGAGTAGAACTCCAGGTGTTCCTGTACCTTAAAGCGATCCCGCATCGGGCTGGAAAGCATCCCACTGCGGGTGGTGGCACCAATCAGGGTAAAGCGTTTTAAATTCATTGAAATTGTGCGGGCATTCAACCCTTCCCCCAGCACAATATCAATGCGAAAATCTTCCATCGCCGGATAGATGAATTCTTCCACCACGCGGGGCATCCGGTGGATTTCATCAATAAACAGAATCGACCCTTCTTCCAGATTTGTCAAAAATGGCAGCAGGTCTGCCGGTTTGGAAAGTGCCGGTCCACTGGTCATCTGAATCGGCTTGCCCAGTTCGTTGGGCAGCACCGTGGCGAAGGTGGTTTTGCCCAGGCCAGGTGGGCCATCAAATAAAATATGCCCCAGTGGTTCCTGCAGTTTTTTGGCCGCACGCACGTTGATCATCAACCGTTCGACCACTTTCCGCTGGCCAATTACTTCCCGCAGTAACTTGGGGCGAAGTGCAGCATCCCGATCTTTTTCCACCACTGCCGGCGTGCCGGAAATAATTGTCTCGCGTGTCATGCTCCATCCTTTGAGTTCCCGTCTGCGTGGCTGCCAACACATCATATCGATGCTGGGAAGTAGGCATCGAAAGTTCATCGCCAGAAAATAAATCTTTCAGGCAATTACGATTGCAGCCATTTTTCGAATGCGTTCAAACCTTCTTCCAGTTCCTGCATACTGTTGGCATAAGACATCCGCACAAAGTTTTCGGTGCCAAAAGCCGACCCGGGTACCAGATTCACATGGCCTGTTTCCAGACAGCTTTTACAGAAACTTGCGGAATCTGTTACCTGCTGCCCACCGATCGTCTTGCCAAAGTGCTGTGAAACATCGAAGAACAGATAAAACGCACCTTCAGGATCGGAAAAGCGAATACCGGGCACTTTTCGCAGGCGTTCGCACACATACTTGCGGCGTTCGTCAAATGCCTGGTGCATCTCGCCAACGCACTCCTGTGGGCCGGTCAGTGCCGCAACCAGTGCGTACTGGCTGATGCTGGAAGGGCAACTGGTTTCCTGGCTTTGAATATTCCCCATCGCATCAATCAACGGCTTGGGTGCAATTGCCCAGCCCATCCGCCAGCCGGTCATGGCGTAACTTTTGCTGGCACCACTTACGGTAATGGTGCGTGCGGCCACTTCGGGCGATAACGTGGCAACGCACGTCGCCTGGTGATCACCGTAGATTAATTGTTCGTAAATCTCATCGCTGAGAATTGCAACATCCGTGGTCATAATCACGTCGGCAAGTGCCTGTAATTCCGCACGCGAATACACCGCACCAGTGGGATTCGAAGGTGAATTCAGCATCAGCAGACGGGTCTTCGGTGTCAGTGCTGCCTGAAGCTGGCTGGGCAACATCTTGAAGCCGTTTTCAGGAAGTGCCTGCACAATCACGGGCACAGCACCGGTCATCTGTACCAGATCGCTGTAGCTAACCCAGTACGGTGCGGGAATGATGACCTCGTCGCCTGGATTTAACGTGGCAGCCAGCACATTATGAAGCGAATGCTTGGCACCGTTGGAAACCATTACCTGTTCGGGTGTGAATTGATAGCCGTATTTCGTTTGATACCACTGGCAGATGGCTTTTTTTACTTCCGGAATGCCATTAACGGGCGTGTAGTGGGTATGGCCCGCATCCATGGCCGCCTGTGCGGCAGCACAGATGTGCGGTGGGGTGGCAAAATCAGGCTCCCCCAGGGAAAAATCATAAATCCGGATCCCTTCTGCTTTCATCTTTTTGGCTTTCGCGCCGGCCGCTAAAGTAGCAGATGGTTGAACAGAATTGGCCAGTTGCGAAATACGGATCATCGTCGTACCCACTCCCAAGTTTCAAAAGAATTATCGTTTCCAGTCAGGTGGTCAGCAAACTTCACCAGTTGAAGCTGCGTGCCATTGTACAATGTATGTTTTCCGATGCAGAGTTGCAGCGGTAGGACCAGGCCCACGTCACGGTGGTTGGCTTTCTGGCCGCTTGGAGAAACCCTTTCCCTGCTGAGAATTCTTGATCAGAATCAAAGCATGGAATTAATTTCACTCACATATAATATATCCTTCTCAATTAATGAAAAATGCCTCATTTGGCATTTTTGGTGCAATGATTCACTTGGTAATTCGACGTAAGTTATTGCAAATTAGTAAGTTGAGCCAACAGAAATTATTTTTCACTTTTTTGAAAAATCGCGATCACCTGATGATCAGTTGCTACTGTCTGTTCAGTAGATAGCGGTACACAATTTCTGGGTGTGATTGCTATTTTGGAAAAATTCACAAAAAATTGTATTTGTCGTAACTAATTATCAGATAAGAACTTGCGGATTAATTCCTACATCCGTTGCGGGACATTCTGAAAGAAAAATTCTCATTTTGAAGCTCGACAAGGATATATTATATGTGCATGGAATTAATTTCATGCTTACAAAGTGAAGTTCGTGTCACTTAACGCAATTGGGATCCTACGCCAATGGTAGTTACGCAAATTTCAGGTAAAATTGTGATACGTGCTGTTGTGATGCCACATATCGGACAGCTCGCAAAGGAATGATCATGGGATGGAAAGCAGCCTGCATTGTTGCCACAACAACAGACAAGCCATTGTTGTCAAAAATCGCCCACCACGACCACGAATTGGCAGATCAGGTGGCGACACAGATCGCACCCAGCTATCTGTTCCATCGACAATCGAGCTTTGAGGATGGCTGTTATCCCCAGAATGGCAACTTGTATGTGGGGGCTTATCACCACTCCATTGTGATTGGCGACATCGCACTGACGAACAGTTGTTTTGAAGAAAAAGCCCCACCGATTATCAGCCAGTTGAATCAATTATTGCCCAACTGCTGTTGCGTGGCGTTACTGCTGCACAGTGTGGTGAACCTGTATGGCTATGCTGTTTTTCACAACGGGAAACCCGTGCGAATCCGAGCAGGTTGTGCAGATGACGGGGAGTATTTGAATTTTGGTGTGCCCATTGCGGAAGAGTTGCCGCTGGATGCGAAAGCCAGCACCACACCCACTGGGGAGCGAATCTGGACAGTGGATATCCAGGGCACGCCAGAAGAGTTCGACCATTCCAGCATTGGCGAAGAGTATGTGTTTGCGATTTCGAAGCGATTTTTTGGCGAACAGTTTGATCAGTTCGATCACGATCAATTAACCATGTCGGAGTACAAACTGCAGAAAAAATCGTTTCTCTCCCGCCTGATGGGGAAATAGGTTGAAAGGATCAATTTACCCTACGCTAAGGCTGTACCCCGAGAAATATCGCTCGAGTAATAACGTGTTATTGGCAGAAAATACTCCTGCCCACTACAGTGGTGGCGTTGAGTAATTGTCTTTGATTCACATTACTGCATTCCTACTCGGAGATTGTGACAGCGGCTACCGCAGCTAGGACACGCCATGCCTCGGAATACCAGATAGTGACCTGCTCCAAGTAATCTGCCGATCCCAACTCGCGGAGCTGCCGGAGGTACAACCCTCGCTCTGCTAGGATGTAGTACTTGTGCCTGTGCTCGTTTTCCTCTTGTAACAAGGACGGGATGTTGTGAAGATGCTCGGCCTCGATCCGGCACACATCAACGTTGCTTGCGTGGGCGAAGTTGCGAAGCAGCACCAACCCGTAGCCCAGTATCGCCAAGTACGCTTGCTCGCGGTTTTGGATTGCGCCACCCATGATTCGCCTTCTGTGGCCAAACGGTCCGCGATTGAGCAGAACGCGGATTAGATTCGAAATGATTCCTACTCGAATCGCTTATCCAGGCCAATTTGCGGCCGTCGCCTTTACTATATGCTCAATCTTAGACTCGGTAAGATATTGTTCATGAAACGATTGCGGCAACCACCCATCAATTGGAAAGGTTAGCTGATCGACACGAAATGAATCAGGCGGCACGCAGGTTGTGGTGGATGTGGGGCATCGAAAGATCGAGATTCATGCTTTCTCGCACGGTATAGGGGCGTTTGTTCTGGCTTTCGTAATACGTGCGGACCAGTACTTCACCCAGTAAGCCCATCGATATCAGTTGCAGGCCCATCAGAAAGAACGCCACTGCCAGCAATAACAGTGGGTTGCCGGTCATATCGATCCGTTCCCCCGTCACGCCCAGCTTCATGGCCACCGTGGTTGCCAATGAGAACGCACTCAACAGGAAAACCAGCAGACCAGCCCCACCCAGAAAGTGCATCGGACGGTTGAAATATCCAGAGAGAAACCTGATTGTAATCAGGTCGAGAATCACCCGACCTGTTCGTCCCAGTCCATATTTCGATTTCCCCGCTGTGCGTGCGTGGTGGTTCACTGGCATCTGGGTCATCAGTGCACCCGCATTTCTGGCAAGCACTGGCAGAAAACGGTGCATCTCACCATATAACCGCAAACTGTGGGCAATTTCTGCTTTCATTACACGGGTGGCACAGCCAAAATCGCGAAATGGCAGTTTGGTTACCTTACGAATCAGCCAGTTTGCCATCCGACTGGGAAGTTTGCGAATAAACCAGCCATCCTGTCGGCGGACGCGTTCGCCCAGCACTACATCGTAGCCTTCATGAATTTTTTCTAACATTTTGGGCAAATCTGCCGGATCATTCTGCAAATCGCCGTCCAGAGTGGCGATATAGTTGCCGAAAGCAGCATCGATCCCCGCCTGAGTGGCAGAAGACTGGCCAAAGTTGCGTCGCAGGCGAATTACCTTTACCCGGTCATCCGCAGCGGCAATCTGCTTTAATTTCAGATAAGTGTCGTCGGTGCTGCCATCATCAACCAGAATCAGCTCCCACGCCACGTGGTTGGTCAACGCATCGCGTACACGCTCGTACATTGCCTGCACATTGGCCGACTCGTCCTTCATGGGCACTACAACCGATAGCAGATCATCCTGTTGAGTCATTGTCTTTCCTTTCATCGTTTTTACAGCATCTGCAATCAGCGAACTTGAAAACTAACAAGTAGTGGTTTGGATCCATACTGGACAAAATCGGTTCTTCGTTCAATCAAGTCCGATCGGTGCGTCGCAGGCAACAGATTCTTCGGTGGCAGGTTTCCTGGTTCCGATAAATCCGCTTTTAGTGAATATACACCTGGCTCCAACTTTGGCACAGGCATTTTTAACGTAATCTTGCCACCCGGGGGCACCGTGCGGCGAAAATTGCCTGCCACACCGATGTAGGAGGCACGTTCGTAAAACGAAGTATTATTTCTGGTGGCCTGCTGCTGCGTTTCATCCACGACGGGGTGTACAAAATAGCGAAGATGAATGCCGGCACCTGTACCTGGGTAGAATTCCCACGGTTCTGCACTGATATTGGTGCAGGTTACCTCGATCAAAATCGGCTCACCAGCCTGAAATTCCTGCTTCTTGCCAACAATCTGCATTTCTGCTGCCCCCACGCCCGGCTGGTAGTGGTGCAGAATCCAATCGCGAAAGAGTGCGGGCTCATGTTTCCTGCCCGCCAGCCAGCGTTGGTACATCACAAAAAAGTAATCCATCGCGTAGGTAGACATCATGGGCAAATGCCCATAACGTGGGGATAATTGCTCCATTGCCTCATCGTAAGGCAGGTCAGAATAGAGCAGCATGTAACACGCACAGGCCAGGCCGGTGCGGTCGGCACCCTGCTGACAATGGATTAAAATGGGGTACTGTGTCTGGTCAAACACTTCCACCATGCGCTGCATTTCTGTGGGTGACGGTAGGTGATTGGCAGAAGTCGTGATATCTTCCTGAGAAATTCTTAATTCCTGGGTGGCACGTGCTTCCAGAGGGTACCAGTCTGAAGGTGCCCGGCCTCGCAGGTTTACCACGGTGCGGATGTTGTGCTTTGCGACAAAATCCTTCAGTTTATCTGGTGGAAGTTGAGCAGACCGGTAAACACGGCCTTCAACCACCGTATGTGTATTATAAAATAATACCATACGAGCGATTTCTGCACCGCCTGCGAGGAAAAGGCCGATGACCAGACCTTTCCATAGCGACCAGAAAATCTTTCGTTGTTTTTGTGGCTTGGGACTGGTTTCGTTAGTGTTATCTTGAACAGTGTGGGCCGTGCGACTGCGATTCTCCTCAGTAACTAACATCGATCCCACCCAGAATGTCCAGATTTTGGCATTGTAGCCAGTATCACCAGATGTTGGGAAGGTCAATTATCTGCTGCGATGCAAAGTTAGTCGTATAAGATGATTCAGTGAAGATTTTGCCGCCGAATCGGGCAAATTGTTCAAATTTTGCACAGTTTCAGCCATCAAATTATTGGCATACTCATAAGAGTGTTCAATTGCCTGGGAAAGCTGGAGAAAATAGCGAACCTGGCGAAGATTGTTGCCTTCAATCGCCTCACGTGCGGCTGTTTTGTCTTCAGGATGAAGCTTTTCCAGCATCATAATCAGTGGCAGCGTTAATTTTTTCTGTGCCAGATCGGTACCCAAAGTTTTGCCGGTTTCCTGTTCCGATCCGGTTAAATCCAGAATGTCGTCTGCCATCTGGAACAATACTCCCAACTGCCTGCCAAATTGGGTCAGTGTTGCAACGGTGCTGGGCGATGCACCAGCATAGTATGCACCCATTCTGGTGGCAACTGCCGTCAATGCACCCGTTTTTCCCGCAATCATCTCTTCATATTCATGGAGGCGTAGGTGCAGGTTACCCGCGTGGAACGTTTGCTGCATTTCACCCAGACAAACTGCCGAGGTGGCCTCGCCAATCATCTGGCCAGCGGTGGCATCGATGGTGCTGCACAAACGGTAGGCTTCCGAAAAGAGAAAATCGCCTAGCAGAATAGCTGCTTTGTTGCCCCACCGTTGGTGAATCGTGGCAACATCCCGACGACTGGTGGCGTTATCCAGAATATCATCGTGTACCAGTGTTGCTGTGTGGATCAGTTCCACCACCGCAGCTAAAGTATTGTGGGCACTGGTCACCTGCCCACAGGCACGTGCGGCCAGCAGCATCAGAATTGGTCGAAGTCGCTTGCCGTGGTAACATCGCACGTGCTGGAACAACTCGGGAAATTGCCCACGAATTGCATCCAGACTTGTGAGAAAAATCTCATCAACGCGTGCCAAATCGGGCAGCACCTCGCACCCAACGTGCGGCAACGATTCCGCAAAAGGTGTGTGAGCAATGGTGAATGGTGCCTTAATCATTTCTGTTCCGTGTCGCGGTGGTAATCACCCGATTTGCCACCTGTTTTAGTTTCTAACTGAATCTGGGAAATCACCATCGAACGATCAACTGACTTGCACATATCGTAAACAGTTAATCCGGCAGCACTTACGGCAGTTAATGCTTCCATTTCCACGCCTGTCTGCCCGCTGGTTTTCACTGTGGCAAGAATTTTCAGGCGGTCTGGCAATTCCACTTCGAAATCGACGGTGATCCCACTGAGCAGGATGGGGTGGCACAACGGAATGATCTGGCTGGTTTGCTTTGCCGCCATAATCCCCGCCAGGCGAGCCACCTCGCACACATCGCCTTTGGAAAACTGCCGTAACTGAATCATTTCCAGTGTGGTGGGTGCCATGATGATGACACCCGATGCCACCGCAACGCGTGCGGTGCTGGCTTTGGCAGAAATATCCACCATGCGACTGGCACCGGATTCATCGAAATGGCTGAGCTGGCTCATGATTCCCAGATTCCTGAAAAAGAAAATCTTTTTCTATGTGGCTAACCGCTGAAACGTGGTTGAGATAACTTATTTTCCCAAATTTGGGAATAGGAAGGGGGTGATAGACTGGATGTAGAATCTCTTTTTTGCATCCTGAAAAGAGATACCTTTCCGCACTCCTTGTGGGAGAGTGGTGGGAAGCCTGGGATTGGTAAAATTGATCCCAACTGAGCAACCCTGGGATGCAAGCCACTTAGAATATCAATGGAGACCTTTCAATGGCAGCGAGTGATGTAGAAGCAGTGCAGGAAATCGCCGCTGCCTACGAGCGAATGACCACGCAGATCGGCAAGATTATTGTGGGGCAGCACCAGGCAATTGAACAGATGCTGATGGCGATCTTCAGCCGTGGGCATTGCCTGCTGGTGGGGGTGCCTGGTCTGGCAAAGACCTTGCTGATCAGCACCGTGGCACGGATTATGGATCTGAGTTTCAAACGGATCCAGTTTACCCCCGATCTGATGCCCGCCGACATTACAGGAACAGATATTCTGCAGGATGACCCCGAAACGGGCCGCCGCACCTTTCGATTTTTACCCGGCCCGTTGTTTGCCAACATGATTCTGGCGGATGAAATCAACCGCACCCCACCGAAAACGCAGGCGGCACTGCTGGAGGCAATGCAGGAACGCCACGTAACCGCAGGTGGGACAACTTACGAATTGCCGGAGCCGTTTTTTGTGCTGGCCACCCAGAATCCGATTGAACAGGAAGGCACCTACCCACTGCCGGAAGCACAGCAGGATCGGTTTATGTTTCACATCAAGGTGCATTACCCCAGTCGGGCGGAAGAAATTCAGATTATGAAGGCCACCACATCCAGCCACCAGCCGGAAATCAGCAAGGTACTGGATGCCCAGACGATTCTGCGGTTACAGAAGGTGGTGCGGAATATCGCGGTGGGTGATCACATTTTTCAATACGCCGCCGACCTGGTACGCGCCACCCGCCCCAAAGAACCTGGTTCCCCCAAATGGCTGGCAGATCAGATTGCCTGGGGGGCAGGCCCACGCGCCAGCCAGTATCTGATTCTGGCAGGAAAGGCCAAAGCGGTCCTCAACGGTCGCTTGCATGTCAGCACGGAAGATATTCGTCAGGTGGCCTACCCGGTATTACGACACCGCATGATGACAACGTTTCTGGCTGATGCGGAAGGGATCAGTACGGATGATATCATCCGCAGACTGATTGAAGTCCTGCCATCACCAGTTGAAGAAGCTGCAGGCAAAACGAAACGCCATTAACCACCCAGCGATTGCCAATTTCTGCGATCAACAATCAGATATCATCGGAACGCAATCGTTCTGGCACACATCGGCCCAGACTTTCCTCTGGAACAGATGGCTACTTAACGCAATTTCCAAGACTGCTAAAGATACTTCCAGTGCAGTAGAATAACCAATTCTTACTGAAATAAAGGAAAACAATGGAGCCCAAAGCATCACAGTCTGCAAAGATCGACCGCACCTGGCTGGCATTGATACTGATCTGTGGAAGTGTCCTCAGTGCCTATCTTGCAACAAGCATTTTTGATGCGACAGTATCCCTGTCTGGCATTCTCTGCGTAGGGCTGATTGCGATTGGTCGACGTGAAGGATACATCATCGGCATTTATAACAGTCTTTCTTATTCGTATCTGGCGTACAAAAACGGTCTCTTTGGTGAACTCTATCTCAATTTGTTCTTCTTTGTTCCAATGGGCATTATTGGTTACATCATGTGGTCTCGTCACATGACGAAAGTCAGAACAGTCACCATGAGGCAGATGAGCTGGGGGCAGCGGTTCGCCGTTGCGGCCATCTGTATTGCAGGCACCATTGGATTGGGAATGCTGTTGAACCTCAATCCTCGACAGAACACGCCGTTCATCGATGCCACCACAAACGTACTATCTGTCGTGGCGACAATTCTAATGATGTGGCGTTACAAGGAACAATGGTTGCTGTATATCCTGCTCAACATCGTGACGATCTGGATGTGGGTTCTGCGCTTCCGCGCGGGAGGCAATGCTGGAGATCTGATGATCCTGATGTGGTCGCTTTTCCTGCTGAATGCGTTGTTTGGCTACTGGCGGTGGAACACCGGCGTCAAAAAATCAGTGTCATCGTCCACCTGTGAGAATACTGAGGTGCCGCCATGCGCCGTGGTCTAACCCTGGGGAAATTTGCCCCTTTTCATCTTGGCCACCAGTTAATGATCGAAACCGCTCTGGCTGAAGTCGATGAGCTATTCGTCATGGTGTACGCTACGGATGTCATCGAGATTCCGTTACAGGTGCGTGCCGGCTGGATAAGAAAGTTATACCCCACGATTAAGATTATTGAGGCTTGGGATGGTCCAGAAGGCTATGGGAATACTCCAGAGATTTGTCGCGAGCAGGAAAACTACATTCTTCGAAAACTCAACGGACTGCACATTACCCATTTCTATTCCAGTGAGTTCTATGGAGACCACGTCAGCCGTGCACTTGGGGCGGTTGACCGCAGGATCGATGAACCACGCAAGACTGTGCCGATCAGCGCGACTGCACTTCGCGAAGACTATTTTCTAGGTCGGCAATTTCTTTCACCCGTGGTGTATGCCGATCTGATTACAAAGATCTGCTTCATGGGTGCACCATCCACAGGAAAAACGACTCTCGCCAGTACCCTGGCAGAGTTTCACAATACCGTCTGGATGCCGGAATATGGTGCAGAATATTGGCGGAATCACCAGGTTGATCGCCGAATCACGTTGGAGCAATTTGAAGAGATCGCACCGGAACATCTGAAACAGGAAGACGAGCGGATCCTGCAGGCTCGAAAATACCTTTTCTGCGACACGAACCCGATTACGACCTATCTCTTTGCCAAGGACTATCACGGTACTGCTGGTCCTGTGTTGACGCGACTTGCAAAAGAAGCAGAGAAAGGGTACGACTTATACTTTCTCTGTGACACCGATATCCCCTATGCCGATACCTGGGACCGTAGTGGCGATCAGAAAAGAAAGTGGTTTCAACAGCAGATTATTGATGATTTAGCTGAAAGGCAGGTGCCGTTCTTTCGAATCAGGGGCACGTTGGATGAACGGGTAACGCAAGTGAGCGAAATCCTGCGACAGCATCGAAAATTTGGCAATATACTGGATATCACCCACCGACTTCAATGAAACATTTCATCCTAACCCAATCGCGAATTCCTTTTCCAACTGCAATATCGTAAACTTGGTGAATCATCGACATGAGAAACGGATACATCGCATGACACCCTACCAGATTGATCGTCCGGAAGAGATCTTCAGCCCGGGGCTGATTTTCTTTCGGGACATTATTGAAGAAAACCTGAAGGCGGCACTGGAGATTGCGGGCAGTGCCAGCCGATTGTGCCCACACGTGAAGACGCACAAGACACGAGAGATTGTGCGGATGGAACGGGCTATTGGTATTCAATCGAACAAGGCAGCCACCATCGCCGAAGCGGAAATGCTGGCACAGGAAGGGATGCCGGAGGTGGTGATCGCTTACCCACTGGTGGGCCCCAATCTGCTCCGTTTGGTGCGTCTGATTCAGAAATATCCTCAGACCCAGTTCAGTGTGCTGGTAGACAACTTGACAATTGCCCAATTGTTAGAGGATACTCTGTCCGCACATCAGGTAACGTGCGGTGTCTGGCTTGATCTGAATGTTGGCCAGAATCGTACTGGGATTCTGCCCACCGAAGAGGCGGTGGCACTCTATCAGGCACTGAATCGCTTTAAGTGCTTACAGGTGCTTGGTTTACATGTGTACGATGGCCACAATCACGCTGTCAGTTATGAACTGCGGCAGGAATTGGTGGTTCAGATTGTCGAACAGGTTCGGGAGTTTCGCAGCCAACTGGCCAAACTGGGCTTGAAGGCACCCAGAGTGATTGCAGGTGGCACACCATCATTTCGCATCTGGGCGGAACAGGATCTGGAAGGTTTGCAATGTTCCCCCGGGACGTTTACGCTCTACGACGTAGGGTATGGAAACAAATTTGAAGATTTAGGCACCCTTCGCCCCGCTGCCGTGCTGCTGACCCGTGTGGTGTCTTTACCTTCGCCTGGCAGAATTACCCTGGACCTGGGCCATAAAGCAGTTGCTGCCGACCCACCTGCAGGTCAGCGGTGCACCATTCTGGGCATTGATGACTACACAGTAGGCCCACAAAATGAAGAACATCTCACAATTGATCTACCCAATGGGCACGACTTTCGACCTGGAGATGAACTGCTGGCGATTCCGACGCATATCTGCCCCACGGTGGCGTTGCACCAGTTTGCATACATCCTTCAGGATGGCAAGCTGGTAGAACAGTGGGAAATTGCCGCACGTAACCGCGTGATTACAGTCTGACAGACAGGAAAAATGAATAAGTCTTAATTTTTCGACTTACAGACGATCCATTGTTTCGATCCAACGGAGCATTTCGTAGAAGATCGGCGGGTCATCATTGAGATACTCTTTGCCGGAAAGTTTCATTTCACGGAACATCGCATCATATTTCTTTTCTGTCAGTTTGTTGACACTTTCCTGAATTTCCTTGATCAGAGGGTCTTTGGCCCCTGCGATTACCAGGAAGCTGACTGGCTGGTTTGCCACAGGCTCTTTCGGATTATTGGCCATCACCGCACCAACCGCAACCACCCCACGGATGGTATCTTTGTGGTTGACGCCCAGATAAAAGGCCATTTGCCCACCAACACCCTGACCGTGAACGATGACTCGTTGCTTGTCGATGGTGTAGTTGGTCATCACCCAGCGGAGGTCAGCAATCACTCCATCGGATTCACCAGCGACCCAACCAGTGTTACTGCCAGCGATCGATCCCACCATGATCAGGTGGTATTTTTCGCAAAACTGTCCCCATAGTGCTGTCATGTCATCCGCATCACGGCCATCTCGGCCGGCAGGATGCAGCCACATCACAATACCGTGGGCGATATTCGGATCGTAATTTTCCGGAATGTAAATCCAGAAATTACGGCCAGCTTCGCCAATGTTTTTGATCTGCTGTAAGCCAGTTTTCAAATCTTCCTTTTTAGGAACCGGCTTGGGATCGACTTCTTTTTTCGGTGGGGCACCTTTCTTGGGTGGCAACGGATTTTTTACCGGTGCTAATGCCAGACCAGCGGACGATTTTTCTGGCAATTCTTCTGGAATATCTACCGGTGCGGCAGCCAGTGTCAGGCTGATCGTTTCCGTTTTCCCGTCTTTGCGTTTCACTTCTAACTGGATGTCCGTACCCACGCGGGTATTCTCGAGCAGTTTTGCGAGCTGGTCCCGACCTGCAAACGGACGGAGCAGCGAAGCACCTGGGGGTAACTTCGGCATCGGACCGGCAGGTTTTGGCCCCACCTTCATAATCCGGTCACCCACCTTCAGGCCAGCCTGCTCTGCGGGTGATTTGGGATATACAAAGCGAATTTCAACACCCAGTTCCGGATCGTCCCGCATTGGCAGGATGCCCAGGAAACCCGTTTGGGACACCTGCGTCACTGCAGAGAGTTCAATATCTTTGAACTCCATTTCTTTGTCATCACGCTTCACTTTCAGCGAAACTTTATCGCCAGCGTAGGTGGGGCCAAGAATATGCAACAGCGACGCCTGGTTGTACAACGCTTTGCCATTGGCTTCAATCACCACGTCGCCTACCTGCAGGCCAGCTTTCTGAGCCGCTGATGCTGGTGCTACGGTGCCAATGGTAATCGTTTGGGAATAACGGTCCTGTTCGCGAAAATTGACCCCGAGCTTGCCTGCTTCCAGAGTCACAGGATTTTCGGGAGTACCAGCTTTGTATTTGGGGAGCGTTTTGAAGACATCTTCCAGCGGAACGGCAAAGCCAATTCCGGAATCGTACCATTCAAAGCCAGCCGTTTCAGCGGTGGAGTTGGGTGAAATCGGCACCACAATGCCGTAAATATTGCCAGAGAGATCAACCAGTGGGCCACCGTAGTTTACGGGTGAAGTTTTGGCATCGGTCTGAACTGCTTTCCCCCACACGCGGTTAGTGGCACTGATAATCCCTTTGCTGATGCTGGGATTCACCGCCAGATCGGGGTTCAGGGTACGGCCTAACGCAGCACACCACTGACCGGATTCCATTTCCGAACGGCTGAGCGCCTTCGGAACTGGTAAGCCTTTGGCATCCACTTTCAGCATTGTTAACATACGGGTGGGATCGGTACCGACAATTTTCGCGACCATTCGGGGTTGGCCAGGCACGGTCACAAAGATGGCGGTTGGTTTGCCCAGAAAGTTGAAGCTACTGGTGACAATGTAACCATCTTCAGAAACCACAATACCAGTGGTAGCGCCTGTCCCACGGCGGAACATCACTTCCGGGCCTTTTTTGCCAGCACCCCACACGGCTTCTTGTCCGCCCGATGTTTCGATCCGTGCCACGCTGGGTGCGACTTTTTTGGCCGAATCCTTCAACATCGCATCCAACTCGGTCACAATATCCTGACCCACTGCGAACATGGGCAGGCAACAACCGAGCATGCATCCGATTAACCACTTCATGGTGAACTCCCAAAGATTATGAAGATTGCCTGATCCAGTTGTTATTTCTGAGGTTGGGGGGCCAATTCGAGGCTGAGGGCGGTTAACTTATCACCACGGCGGATTTCAATTTGCACTTTATCCCCCGGCTGATAACGTTTGATCAGATCCTGAAACACATCCAGACTGTAAACTGGCTCACCTTCGAGGTACACAATCAGATCATCCGCCTTCAGCCCCACCTTTGCAGCAGGCGAATCGGCCAGAATCCGTTCAATGTACGGTGGGGTGCGTTCCACCACGCGGGGCACAAACACAATTCCCGTGTAAGGGCCAGGTCCGCTGGCAGTGCCTGCGGGGCGTTTGTCCGGGCTTTTCCAGGTACCTGCAATCACGCGAGAAACGTATTCCTGCAGGGTGGCCTTGGTTTTTTCACCTTTGACAATCAGATCCGCTTCCGTCTGCAACGGCACCGCATAGTTCACCCAGGTTTCTGTTTGAACGTTGCGATATTCCTTGCCCACGAAGCCGAGCAAATCACCCTTGCGGTTGATCAGTGGGCCACCGGCTGCACCGGGATTGTTGGTAATGGCATCCAGATAGTAGACGTCGCCATTAAATGGGACCTCGAAGGCGCCACGGCGGGCGGAAAGTTTGCCCACGGCAGTGATGGTGCCCTGTTGCACGCTGACCATTTCGTCCCGTGTCGCCAGTGAGTAACAGTTGGTGAACGCGAGAACCGAATCGCCCGCTTCCCCAGGTACTTTCTTGATTTCAGCGGCGATATCGAAATAAGGCAGGTCAAGTTTTGTCGCCGTTTTCTCGTCCTGAACGATCTGCAACACCGCAGCGTCAAATTCCGGTTCGACATCCAGCACTTTGAACATAAACTTGCGGCCATCGGGCAGGTGCAGGCGAAGTAACCGCCCATCCAGGAAGGTGCTGGCGGCAGTCAGAATATGCCCCTGTGGGGAAACGATGATGCCTGTGCCGTACGATTCCGCACCACGGAAGCCGCCAGCACCGAACAATTTCACCACTTTTTCATTCGTTTGCGACACCACTTTTTCGATCGGCTGCACTTGTCCGCTGGCAATCGCAGGGAACAGGCAACAGAGCAACAGGGTGGGTATCTTCAGCAATTTTATCATGATCATCTGGTTATTTCGTGACGTAGTTGTTCAGGGTGATCAAAGCAAAGCGTTTTTCGGCGTGGCGAACATCGATTTTCGATGGCAGTGTTTTGCCATTAAAATCTTTGAATTCGTGGAAGTATAATTCACACGGATCGGCTTTCGGATCCACGAACAGTTCCATTGCAATCAGGGCACCTTCCGGATAAGGGTGCTTGCCCTTGAACTGCGGGTTGATGGCACTGTTGTAGAAGAAATACTTCACCGGGTGGGTGATATGCTTCCCACGGATCACCTCCGCCATGATTCGAACATCTTCAAATTTCACCGCTTTTGAAGCATCGAGTGGCATGGGATAGATCGGCTCGTAGCCACCATGGTGGCAGCCACCGTTGAAATCCGCTTCGGCTTATTTTGTCAAAAATCGACGGTAATAAAGCAGGCTCATCGCCAGACCACCAGAAAAGGGTGATTCAGAAATATCTTCGATACTTTGGTTAGGAATCGCAGGTACCACTTTGTAATCGGTCAAGCCCATTTGCAACGTGGCTGCGTATTTATCATCTTCCAGGAAAATCTT
Source organism: Zavarzinella sp. (assembly GCA_041399155.1). Classification (NCBI taxonomy): domain Bacteria; kingdom Pseudomonadati; phylum Planctomycetota; class Planctomycetia; order Gemmatales; family Gemmataceae; genus Zavarzinella; species Zavarzinella sp. Next base: position 440,022 of record JAWKTI010000004.1, on the reverse strand, counting down.
GGCACTGAAATCGCCATTTCGGGCTTCGCTGGCATAGGTGCCGACCATCAGCCAGTCACCCTTTGCCTCCCGCATATCTGCCAGCTTGCGGGAACCCGCCAGCAGGCGATCACGCTCCTGACGGTTGAAGTAGTAATTCACAAAGCCTGGTTTTGCTTCAAAGAACTGGGCTCCTTTCCCAAATGCTTTCGGTGGGGGAGCCAGCGGGCCTTTTTTCGGCCCAGGACTGACTTCCTGCGGGGTGTAACTCATCAGCCGCACCAGCGTTTCTTTGCGAGTTTTCCCTTTCTGGAAAGTAATGGGTAAACGCCATTCTTTGGGATAAATCCCCAGAGCACTTTTGAAGGTATTGGCATTTAACAGTGGGCGACCAGCAAAGCTTAATAACAGATCCCCTTCCCCAATGCCACGTCGGGCGGCATCGGAATCATCCATCACCGCATTGACCAGCATTTTGGGAAGTTCCGCTTCATCATTTCCTTCCGAAGCCACGGTCGCACCCAGGGTGGCGTGGTCGCACGCGTTACCGGACCGCAGGTGGCCAAGGAAGTTCTTAATTTTGTTCACCGGGATGCCGTACCCGACGCCGTTGTTCATGGAGCCACGCTTAACGGAGTTACCACCGAACACCAGGCCCATCAGCTCGCCTTTCAGATTAAAGATTGGACCACCGGAATTGCCCTTGTTAGCGGCAGTGTCGTACTGCAAAGCATCGGTATGTTCCGCAAAGCCGAAATCGCGATAGCGATTGACTCCACTGATCAAGCCAAAGCTGATGCTGGGATCAAAATCGGTGGCTAATAACGAGGGGTTACCAATAATAATGGACCATTCGCCGGGGCGAATCTGGTCGCTGTCGCACATTTCAACAAACGGGAATTCCTCGCCTTCTTTATTCGGGAAGAGTTTAATGAGTGCCACGTCGCCCACCTTATCGGTGCCAACAGTGACCGCATCATACATCTGACCATTGGGCAGCGAACAGACAAACGTGGGGCGGAATCCTGTGAAACCCTGGCCCGCGACCACGTGGTAGTTTGTGAGGCAGTAACCATCTTTATCGATCAGAACGCCTGAACCGCCACCCAGGATGTTGTTGCCTTCTTTGACAAAAACACACACTGATGCTTGTTTGACTTTGCGAATAGTGGCAAGGCGTTCGGCCTCGGCTTTTTTCACAACTTCTGACGCAGTAATGGGTTGCGGTGATTTTGTGGTGGTGATCCCAACCAGGACAGCCAACATGTAGATTGCCAGAAATGGCAACCACGAATATTTTCGCATCCGATCAATCCCCGAATGAAGAACCAGGTGCCCAGCATTTGCCCCACTTTTGCCACGACGGTGCGTCACAAAAAGTGAACAAATGGATAATAGCGACATTCGACTGCAATTCTGCGTGGGCAAGAACGAGCCGTATCCATAATGACGACTCAGTTACCCAAGTTTAACAATTTCTCTCCACCGTGGGGGAATTCTCATTAAAATTCGATTGCTTCGCCCTGAATCGTGGGAATGATGAAGATTTTGCCATCGCCAATCCGTCCGGTGCGTGAGGCACCTGCGATCTTTTCTGTGAGAATTTCTAATAATTCATCGCCCACCCAGGCGGTGATTTCCACTTTAGGCAAAAATGCCAGGCTGTATTCGCTGCCAATGTACTTTTCCAGGTAGCCTTTCTGCCGGCTGTAGCCTTTGACTTCACGCACCGTGTAATCGGTCAGTTGGTGGTCGGCCAGCACCTGCAGGACCGCTTCGGCTCGAAATGGTTTGACGATGATAATGACGTAATTCATTGAATGGTAGGCATTTAGAGATTTCTATTCTGCCCGAAGGAACACTTCGAGTTGTTGACCCACATAAAGATCCTGTGGGGTTGATTGTACAGCAAAAATCACCTGCAGAACACGCGTATCTACCCGTTCAGTGCCTAAGCCGGTCAGCGATTTTTTAGGCACCACCAGGGGTTCCACACGCACAAATTTTAATGGAATTTTCACTTCCCCATTCCCACGTGGGCTGGCAATCGCCTCGGCTTTCAGGTTCAGGCGGGGTATATCGGCTTCATCCACGTCCATTCGGATGTGCAGCGTGCTGGTATCTCCCAGTACCATCAGGGTACGACCTGCTGGGATTCCCACATATTCCCCCACGTGCAGGTCTTTTTGCAGCACCTTCCCACGGATCGGTGCGGTAACAATCATCCGTTTCCGTTCCACGGCCACCTGCCGTACTCTTTCCTCTGCCAGTTGGATGCGGGAACGCAGAACATCTTTCTGGCGTTCCCAAACTACTTCGACCTCTTTTTTCATTAAAGCCAGGTCCGCTTCGGCACGTGCCAGTTGTGCAATCGCCGTTTTTTCGGCGTTGCGTCGCTGCACCACTTCCTCTTCGCCAATGGCTCCCGTGCGTGCCAGATCGTTCGCTCGTCGTGAAGCATCCACCGCACTGGCCAGCACCGCTTTCGCTTCCTGCACTCGTGCTTCCAGTGGTAGCAATTCCTGTGGCTTGGGGCTTTGTTCCAACTGTTTTAATTCTTCCTTGGCAATCGTCAGTTCCGCCTTTTTCACTTCCTCATCGGCTGCCAGATGACGATCATCCAGCCGAAACAATGGCGTTCCTGGTTCCACTGTATCGTTTACCTTAACCATAATTTCCGTAACGATGCCTGGAAGATAGGCACCAATCGAGATGTTTTCGCTTTTGGGCTCCACAATCCCGGCCCCAGCTACTGTTTTGGCAAACGGTTGTTTTGCGGGTTCCACCATCGGTGGGAGTTTGGGATTGGTCTGATTCCCACTTACCACATGAATCAAGGCGAAACAAAGCATAGCAATCGAGATCAGTGGCAGGGCAATTCGTGTCAGCATTTTTCCACCTGTTTAATTAATGATCCTTCGGAAACTGATCTTTCGACAGTACTTGTTCAACCAAACCATCATTCATGGAAATCATTCGATCACCAAAGTGATACACGCGGCTGTCGTGGGTAACCACAATGACCACGCGATCGGGCTTGCAGGCCACTGCCGTCAGCAACTGCATTACCGTTTGGCCCGATTTACCATCCAGTGCTGCCGTGGGTTCATCGCAGACCAGCAGGCGGGGCTCGTGAACGAGAGCACGGGCAATTGCCACTCGTTGCTGCTGCCCACCGGAAAGCTGGTTAGGATACGAACGCACTTTGTCGCCCAGCCCCACCGATTGCAGCACTTCGGTGGCATGCTCCACCGCTTTCTTTCGCTTGACCCCACGGATAATCAGTGGGATGGCTGCATTTTCCGCCGCATTCAGTGCGGGCAGCAGATTGTATTGCTGGAACACAAAACCAATATTTTCGCTGCGAAAATTGGTTCGCTGATTCCCTCGCATCCTGCTGAGTGGGGCATTCAGGACATCAATCGTGCCTCCCGTGACATCGAGCAATCCACAAATAAGCGAAATCAGGGTAGTTTTGCCACACCCCGATGGGCCGACCAGCAAGGTCAATTCGCCATAGCGGGCTTCCATATCGACCCCACGCAGCACCTGCACACGGGTGTCGCCGCTACCAAAATCTTTGGTTACTCCGTGGCACCGCACCGCCGCATCGGCAGGTGGGGCGTTCAACTGATCGGAAATCGGCTGGGTCGATGCATTCATTTGGTATTACTTCGCTATACGCAACTGAGAACCAATTATCGAAACACCACTGCGGGTTCCAGCACCAGCACCTTGCGGATACTGAGCAAGCTGGCGAGTGTCACAATCACAAACACCACGACAGCAGTGCCACCCATGACCTGCCAGATCATTTTAAACCCTTTCAGTGGGAGCGAACCCTGTGTTGATTCAAAAAATGCTGCGGTGCAACCCATGCCAATCCCATATCCGAGCAGGCCCACAATAGTGGCTTGCAGCAAAATCATCCCCACAATACGGATGTTGTTCACCCCCATGGCTTTTAACGCACCAAATTGCTTCAGATTTTCGATGGTGAACAGGTAAAATGTCTGTCCGGCAATGGCCACCCCAACCACAAAGCCCAACATGACTGTAATGCCAAAGTTGAACGGAATACCGGTATTTTTCAGATAAAAGTTGATCGTTTTCCAGGCAAACTGGCTTTTGGTCAGTGCCTGCAGATTAGTGCGTTCCTGAATTCGTGCTGCCAGCACTTCCGGCGAAACATCCGGTTTCCCTTCCACCAATACGTAAGAAAGCAATCGCCTTTCGGGTGGGGAATATTCCATTGCCTGTGCGTAACGGGTATAAAAAATCGGCTGCGAAACGAACGGTTGCCCCACTTCGCAGACTCCCACCAGGACTGCCCGGCGGTCGTTCATTTCCAGTTCTTTGCCCAGTTGATGTGGTTCGCCTGGCCATAAATAGTTGTAGCCGGCCTCGTCAATAATCACGGCATCTGGCAGGCGGAGGTCATCGACGTTGCCCAGCAGCATCTTCCGTGGGGCACCGATCAGCGTGGAATCATCCAGTCCGATCAGGATCACGCCGCGGAAATCTCCACGGGCATTGGCACCATTCCCTTCGGCAAGACGTGCACGCACGGTGCCGCGGTATAGTTTTACTGCCCACGACACCCCTTCAATGCCACGGATGCGGTCGATATCGGTTTCGGCCAGCCCGATCACTTCGTCCACCTGCCGCACGTTGGGATCCATTACCCACACGTCGCCTTCCTGCACATTATTAATGAGGTAAGTGGTGCGATCCATAATACTGACGAAAATCGACACCTGGTGGGAGATCAGCAGTGCCGCAAATGCCACCCCAAAGACAATCCCAAAGTACTTGGTGCGGTCTCCGGTAAGCATTTTGATCGCAACCCAGCCCATGAAAGGATTCTCACAAAAAGAAGCTGTCTACAAATGAGAGAAATCTCATTAAAATTACTTGTAGATACAACTAAATTAATTGTAGTCACTTCGGTTCAGGCAGAGGTAAAAAATTACAGAAAAAATTGGCCCACAAGGCATGGAAAAATTAATGAGAAATGGGCAAATTAGTTTACACATCAATCAATTTGTGGAAAATTCTGACAATTTTGCAATTTTGTTGGTGCGTTTCGCGAGCACTTTCCGCATGAATGGATGAACTTGATCTGGAAACGATCCAATGAATGATGAAGCCTTGTTTGCAGCCGCACTGCAAATCACAGATCCGAACGCCCAACTGCAATACTTGCAGGAAAATTGTTTCGACCAGGCCCAACTGGAACGGCTGCAGGGGATGCTGGCGTGCGACCAGCAGTCCCACCTGATTGATCAGCCGGCCCAGTTACCGGAAACGGTTCTACGCCCACCCACGATGGCTGTGGGGGATCGCATCGGCAATTATAAACTGCTGGAGCAAATTGGCGAAGGTGGCATGGGCGAAGTGTGGGTCGCCGATCAGTTGGAACCCATGAAGCGCCGAGTGGCATTGAAACTCATTAAACCAGGCATGGATAGCCGCACGGTGCTGGGCAGATTTGAAGCAGAACGGCAGGCTCTTGCGGTGATGGATCACCCCAACATTGCCAAGGTGCTGGATGCGGGCACCAGCAGTGAAGGCAGACCTTATTTCGTGATGGAACTGGTGAAGGGAACACCCATCACCGAGTTTTGTGATGCCAGAAAACTGTCAACCAAACAGCGACTGGAACTGTTTGTGCCTGTCTGCCAGGCGATTCAGCACGCCCACATGAAAGGGATTATTCACCGGGATATTAAACCCAGCAATGTGCTGGTGGCCTTGCACGATGAAGTGCCAGTGGTCAAAGTAATCGACTTTGGCGTGGCGAAAGCAATCGGCCAGCAATTGACCGACAAAACCATCTATACGGGGTTTGGTGCCCTGGTTGGTACCCCCGCATACATGGCACCGGAACAGGCTACCTTCAACCAGCTTGATATCGACACCCGCGTCGATGTATATGCCCTGGGGGTGCTGATGTATGAATTGCTGGCAGGCAGCCCACCGATCGAGCAGGATCGCCTGCGGAAAGCCGCACTGGATGAAGTACTGCGAATCATTCGTGATGAAGAACCCCCACGCCCCAGTCAGCGGTTAAGCACTTCCCAATCCCGAGCAACCATCGCCGCCACCCGTGGGATCGAACCAACCAAATTATCCGCACTGATGAAGGGCGAGATTGACTGGATTGTGATGAAGGCATTGGAAAAGGACCGCACCCGCCGATACGAGACTGCGAACGCACTTTCCAAGGATGTACAACGTTATCTGACGGGCGATGCAGTCGAAGCCTGCCCACCCACGTGGATGTATCGTCTTCGCAAGGTGTATCGTCGAAACAAAACGGCGGTGCTCGTAGGCAGCGCATTCATTGGGCTGGTGCTCGGCGCTGCACTCATGGGTGGCGTGCTGGCTGTTCAAGCGCGTCGGGCAGAAAAGGTGGCCAATGCGAATGAAGATAGCGCCCGGCGTGCGGAAGCCGATGCGTTTCAGCAAAGGAAACAAGCAGAAATCGAGCGGGATACTGCCCAGGCAGCCCGTAATGAGCTTCGTCGAAATCATTACCTGGCAGCGATGGCGCTGATTCCCGCCGCCTGGAAAGCAGATAACGTCAGCCGAGTGATCGAACTACTCGATGAGCAACGACCCAAACCAGGCGATTCGGAAGATATCCGTGGCTTCGAATGGCACTACTGGGACCGGCTTTGCCGTGGACATACCCGCGAGATGTCACTGGGCGAAGATGTCTACTACTGTGCCATCAGCGGGGATGGCAGTCGTGCAGCGATGGCTCGAAAAACCAAAGACCCCCTTCCGGAACAGGTCGAGAGTAGGGGATCGCCTGTAGCTAACTACCGAATCGAGATTATCGATTTGGCGACTGGTCGTATGGTTCGCGAGCTTGCGACGCTGAATGCAAGATATTTCAGGCTGAAACTGAACCAGGATGGCAGTCGATTGTTGAGTTTGCTCGATGATGGGAAGAGCGGATTGATTGCCTGGGATGTGGCCACTGGTCGCGAGCTAATCAAGATGCCCCTGGATGACGAGCAACTTCCTGTTTCCCAAATTGCTCTCAGTCCCAGCGGTCGGCTTGTTGCGGTGGTGGAATATCAAGTGAGTCGACGACTATTTGAGGAACCATCCGACCAGGTTCGGTTCACGCTCATTGACTTGGAAAATGCGATCAATTCACAAAAATCCGTTCAGTTCCAACTGCAGAGACCTGTCTCAAAATTTCTGCGATCACTTGTTATCAACGACCTTTGTTTCAATGCGTTGGAAGATCAGGTTGCGTTCTTAACAAACCCGCGTGTCCAATCTACGTTTACCGGTGGAATTCAAGCAGAGCAATTGGACTGCTCCGTTTACCACATCGATATCCGTACGATGAAAGCTCGTAAAGTCGTCGATGTTGCAGCCGAAAAACTGTGTATTGCGTTCACTCCAGATGGCAAACACCTCACGGGAATCACCGCTGGCCCCGAACGTTTGCTTCGCTGGGACATCAGCAATCCTGACCAATGGAAAGAAGTGCTTGCCAGACAGCTGGCTTTTTCAATCCATCGTTCAGATTTTTTAAATTACAAGCCACCCTTTGCGATTCAGCACAGCCCGGATGGTCGAACTATTCTGCTGACAACTATTTATTCAACAACTTGGATCATTGATGCCGAAACAGGGGATTTGCGCCGTATCATCAAAAGTCCGGGCAATACCAGGGCTGCTTCCTTTGCGCACAGTGATGTAATCCGAGCAATCTTTAAGCAAGATGAGATAAAGCACACCGATATTGTAATGCAGGAGTGGGACTTTGCTAAAGCACAAGCTACAAATCGTGCGAACGATACCCCACGAATCCGTACGATTCATAGCCCCGATGGCGAACGACAAGCGGTCTACTTGTTGGATGAAAACAAGGTCAGTATTCGAAACCGTCATGGAAAGGAATTGCACTCCTTCGCGGTTGCAAAGTTGGGTGAATACCAAGAGCCAACGAGGACAATAGATCCCATTCCAACAAAAACAAAGTGGTCCTTACCCAGTGTATTGCTGACATTCAGCCAGAATGGACGCTATTTGTGCGTTCGAGAGAACAAAGTTCCCTACGGTTTTACGGGTCCCATTCTTGAGACAGACACGGGCAAGGTGTGTTGGACACCCGTCACTACGAACATCAACAATGATCCTTTAGATCGGATGATGAATCGTACTATCACCATCCTCAGTCCCGATCAACGCTATCTTGCGCTCTTTGGAGCGGGTCAGGTGCAGGTTGTTTCCCTGGACAATCCAGAAGATCGCTTAGAAATCAAGACAGAATCTCAATCGAACGGTACCTTCAGCCCCGATGGGAAGCGATTGCTGGTGGAAGATCGTCAGTCATGGGGCTCGGTGCGCGATGTTGGTCGGATGCAATTGTGGGATCTGGATAACAAACGCCTCATCCGCACCGAAAACTATGGCCCACCCTATGATGCCTTCAGTGCAGATAGTCAATATTTTGCTACGGTTGCAAAGGCTTCAGACGGAAAACACATCTTGCATTTTGGCAATGCGGCCAATGGTGAGGAACTTTGGACTGCGATTTTATCCGATCCAAATGGTTCTAGTCTGGCAATCCATCCCCGCGGCAAATCACTCATATCATTCTCAAGTATGTTGTTGTCCCAAGGTCGTCGATCAGCGCCGATTGTTTGGGACGCAGCAACAGGCAAAATCCTGGGATTGCTCGAAGGCTTTTCTGGTCGACTCGACGACGTTCTTTACAGTCCGGATGGAACGCGTATCGCCACCTTATCGCGAACTACAGATGATCATATCGAGGTGCGTCTGTGGGATGCCACAACATTCCAAGAGTTGCTCACGTTGACGCATTGGAGGGTTCCCTTTGGTACTCTCTCTTTCAGCTCGGACGGCAATAAGCTGACCTACGATACTTATATGATCCCGGAAGATCCAAACTACGGTGGGATCACCTGGAATGCAACACCTCAAGTCACAGGCAAAAAATGACCCCCGTTACCCAACTTCTGAGAGCGGCAGAACAAGGCGATCGGCAGGCTGCTGCTGAATTGCTGCCTGTCGTTTACACAGAGTTGCGTGTACTTGCCGCTGCCAGGATGGCACAGGAGCACCATGCCCAGAGCCTCGATGCCACAGCGTTGGTGCATGAGGCTTACCTGCGTCTGGTGGGAGATCAGCAATTTGCAGGCAGGGGCCATTTTTTTGCCGCTGCTGCTGAAGCGATGCGTCGCATCCTGATTGATCGTGCCCGCGAACGTGCCAGTCTGAAACGTGGGGGAAACCATCTGGTGCAATCGCTGGATCAATTGGACGTGCCCGCTGGCAATCAGGATGATGATGAATTGTTACATCTGGATGAAGCGATGCAGTTGTTCGCTGCCACATATCCCGACCATGCCCAACTGGTCTCTCTGCGTTTTTACGGTGGGCTGACACTGGATGAAATTGCCCAACTGCAGCAGATTTCGCCCAGCACGGCAGACCGACGCTGGCGCTTCGCACGTGCGTGGCTGAAATACCAAATGCAGCGGGACAAGAAAGCAGAATGAGAATTTTCTCATTTTTCAAGTTCGGCGATGGTGCAGTGCAAAACATTAAAATTCACTCATTTTCATTGGTCCACGTTTCAAGTGCAACGTGTTTTGTCCCTGTTGGCGATTCATTTTCATACTTCTCTCATTTTTCAGCTCGCGTTTTTTTCCCCGCGTGGGTAAAAGTTACACCCAGCACAACGATTTTTCCGATAATATCTGGAAGGTAAGGACGATGCATGTTTGCTAGAGAGGAGTTCGCCGGAAATGATGTGGAAGTTGACCATTTCCAATGGAACAATTCGTTACATTGCTGGAATTTTACTGGTAGCCGTGGGGGGGGTGATCTATTGGGCGGTTTCTCCGGAATCGCACCCCAGCCAAACAGCAACATTGCAGGCGGCAGAACCCAAAGGCACCCCACTTCCGCCTCAGGAGCTGTTTACCCACTGGCCTGATCCGGCAAAACAAAAACCGGATCTGGTGCTGGTGATTACCGGCCAGACTTACGGCTATCTGCAGAAGTGCGGCTGCTCCTACCCACAAAAAGGTGGGTTGGAACGTCGGTATAACTTTATCAAATCGCTGGAAGCACGTGGTTGGGACGTGGCAGCAATCGATATTGGCGATGTACCGAAACCGTTGCCTTACACCCCCACTCGCGAGCAGACGATTACCAAGTATGCCACCGCGATGCAGGCGATGAAAATGATGAATTATCGCGTGACGGGCGTGGGGTACGAAGAGCTTGCTGGCCCACTGCTGGAAATGCTGGCAAAGTATTCTCTACAGCCCGGCAATGAATTGCCCAAGGTGATCAACAGCAACATTGCCAATCCGAAAGATTTTGAAGGTTTTAGTGGTCCGATGATTCGGCCCGCAGAAATCCTGAAAGCCAAATCCGGCCTGACCGTGGGCATTACCAGTGTGATCGGCCAGAAAGTGATTGAGAAGAATCCAGATAACAGCGTGAAGTTTGCCGAACGCACCGATCTGGAACTGAATAAGGTGCTGGCACAATGGAAAAAAGATGGCGATCCGATGATCAAGATTCTGTTATATAGCGGACCGTTTGATCATGTTGATCCCACCACGAACAAACGGGTGGATGCCCAGGCTGCAGCGGAATTGTTTCCGGATTTCAATGTGATTGTGTCGCAGACTGCCGAATCGGAACCACCCAGCCTGCCGAAGGAAGTGAACAATAAGCGCACCATGATCCTGCAGGTGGGCCAGCGTGGCCAGAACGTGGGTGTGGTGGGGATTTATCAGACGAAAACCGGCATCCAGATGTATTACCAGAAGGTGGCGATGGCGGAAGAATTTGCCACCCCAGCCGATAAGACGAAAGACCACCCCATCCTGAACCTGTTGCAGGATTATTCCGACACGGTGAAAAAGCAGGATTATCTCAGCCAGATGGCCAGCCGCAAAAAGCTGCATCCGGTGCAGGCCCAGAACCCAACCGCGAAGTATGCTGGCGATCAGACGTGTGTGCAGTGCCACGCCAACGAGCACGCAATCTGGTCGAAATCGAAGCATGCCCACGCCTACGAGGCACTGGAAAAGATTGCGGCCTTCCCCACCGGTCGGAACTTTGATGGTGAGTGCATCATTTGCCATACGGTGGGCTATGCCTACCGCAGTGGGTATCTGAATGCCGAAAAAACGCCCACCTTAAAGAACGTGCAGTGCGAATCGTGCCACGGCCCTGCCAGCCTGCATGTGACGGAAGAAATCGAGAATCTGAAGAAAGCAAACCCCACCCACGCGATGAAGAAAAGCCTGACCCCATGGAAAACAGGTGGCCAGGGGCATTTACCATCACCTGAAAAACTGGCAGCCTACGCCGCGGAACCGGACCAGAAGAAGCGAGAGGCGATGCTGACCGTTCAGGAAAACGAAGTCATGAGCCGAGTCTTCCAGGTGTGCTTCGGCTGCCACGATTCGGATAACGATCCAAAGTTCAAGCTGGAAGATTACTGGAAAACAATCAACCACACCGGCTTCCTCAAAGGCCCCGCCAAGAAGTAAAGAAATCATTTCACCTGCCCAGCACAAAATACCTTCTCAACGCATCATGGTCTCTCAATGCACCCAAGATCCCTATTCCTGGCGGTGTTCAAAAAGCAGTCAGGATGCCTGCTGTCCCAGGAAAGCAGCAACTGACATTGACGAATTGTTTCTGTTTTTGATTGCATTTTGCTCATGAGAGATTATTCTGAATTCAGTTGAGGCCGCAAGGGCCTAAGTGAGCGATTGGAGCAGGAATCGCTTTGTTTTTTCACCATACATCCCGCGAATCTGCTTAACCGAGGACCCGTTTTCCCCATGGCGACACCACTCACTTTCGACATTATCCCGCACGTTGGTATCGGTCCGGTTCTTCTCGGGATGACTTTGGACGAGGTCAGGATGGCACTCGCTGATCTACCAGGTGCTTTCCCTGAAGTCAGAAAAGGTCAAACAATTCACTGCTATTTCGATGTCGCTCTGCAAGTGAGCTTCGGTCAGTCGAAATTGGTAGAATTCATTGGAGTATACAACACTTCGCTGCTCCTATGCAAATTTGAGGGCCATGATGTGTTTGACCTGCCAGGTCCCGAGCTATTCTCTTTGATTGCATCTAAAGAGCGAAGCGACCAGCACAAATATAATTCATCGGAGTACCTTTTCCCGGATCAGATTGTCACCCTATACGAAGCCAACGAGCAGTATGATCGCAAGCGTGGAGAATTGCGACCAGTCTTTATGGAGGTGGGTGTCGGAAATGCTGAGTATCTTGCAGCGATTGAAGCGATCAACGCAAGATACAGTGGTCATGAGGCTGGATAACCAGATGCAGCCATTTGAATAGGAGATGCGGCTGATGGAAGATGGACGTCACTTCTTGTTTTGGCGAGACCGATGAGCGAGCGTGAGTGGGCAACCGCTGCATACGAGGCACTGACCCGTGGTGAATCGGTTCAGGTACGACCCCGCGGGCATTCGATGCGGGGCCGGATCGACGACGGCTCACTCGTCACATTGGCCCCTTGCCTGCCTGACGAGTTGGTGGTCGGCGATGTCGTTTTGGCCCGTGTACGGGGCTGGCTGCTGGTGTTGCATCTCGTTGTCAGCATCGAGCGAGACAGGTTCCAGATCGGCACCGCGGCAGGCCGGTCGGACGGGTGGGTCTCTATCGCCGACATCGGTCGAGTGGTTGTTATCGCGGAGTAAAGGCACCTCAACCCACAAAGCCATCTGCTGAAGACGAATTTTCACATCAATTACATTCCGTTGTAGTTGGCATTTGGTTGCAATGAGGCGATCCTGGGCGAAACGATAGCGTTTGCGGTGGGCACAACAATATTTCTGTGATACCCCCAATGTAACTCTAGTACTATGCCTCACCACATCCTTGTCGGTCACAGTGCAAGTGCTGCACTTCCTTCACCAAGTCGCCTCTTTCGTTACAGCACATTTCCTCTGGTGGTCCCCCAACAAAATTCAGGTGTCCACAAATCGAACTTGGACGCTTTTCCTTTCACCAGGCCCACGTGGGGTGCAGAAAACACTAAAAATGAGAAAGATTTCATCAATTATTGGTATTGGGGTGCGAATAATCTGTTAGATTCCATTTCAGGTGGGTAACGTTCCATCTGAAAAGTCTGCTGGCCCCCACAACGTTCGAGGAGCGTCGAATGACTGGCAAATTAGCACCATGGAAATCAGCCTTTCTGGGGCTGGTTGTTCTCATCTGCCTTGCAGCAGCGGGCAGTGCACTGCTGGGCATTGGCAATTTCGGCCTGTGGAGCAGGCAGCACACCCTCATTATTCACGCACCGGACGCACAATCGATCCGACCTGGCAGCCACGTGCAGATGGCAGGGCTAAACATCGGTCAGGTGCAGGACGTGGCTTTTGCCAGCGACCACCCAGGGGTAACCATTACTCTGAAGATTGATGAAGAGGCCTATCGTCGGCTGCATGGCGATGCCGCGGCCCGCGTGTTAAGCAGTGGGCTGCTGGGTACCTCGCAACTGGCGTTATTACCCGGAAACAGTACAGCAGGACCGTATCAGGACCAGCCACTGCAACTTCGCAGTGCCGGCGGGGTGACGGAAGTAACCGATCGCCTGACGGTCGTTGCGGAACAGGTCGATACGATGCTGGCGAAAATTCAGGATGGCAAAGGCACTCTGCCCAAATTGCTGAACGATGAAGAAATTTACAACGATCTGAAAGTGATTACTTCCGATTCCAGAAAACTGGTGAAAAATCTCGATTCCGCAGTGGCAGATCTTCGCACTGATACCAGGAAAACACTGGCAAAAGTTGATGAAGGGGTGGATACCATCAAGAGTGATCTGGGCGAAATGAAGCAGTTTGTGCGAAACGGCAACGAAGCAGTGACAGCGATCCGCCAGGATGCAGAAGCGATAAAATCGATGCCGATCGTGCGGAGTTATGTGGAAGATGCTGCCAAGTTGATGGTACAGCCGAATTTCGATCGACATCGCGTGCTGTACAACCCGGATGCGTTGTTTGCCCACAATTCCAGTGTGCTGTCTGAAGAGGGGCATCGCCACCTGACGGAAGTAGCCAACTGGCTGAATTCCAACAAAATTAAAAAATCCAATGTGGTGGTGTGCGTTTTTGTAGACCCGGAATCGAAAGAGCACACCCCTGCTGGTGCCAAAGCGCTGTCGAAAATGCAGGCAGAGGCAATTGTGAAGTTTCTCAAAGATAAGAAAGTGGATGATATCAGTTTCTGGAGAGGTCGGGAAATAACCCCACTGGGGATGGGGATGGACCTTTCACCCGTAGTCGAACCCGCAGGTAGTTCCGTGTCACCCACGCGGGTAGAAGTGCTGTTTTTTCAGCCAAAGTAATCGCACTAAAATCGGGAGATAGGTGCAGAATGTTGCCTTATCTGCGGGCAACTGTTAAAGTTGGTATATGGTGAATACGGAACCGCCCCCACACGATCGGACTTTTGTCCTGTATCACTACTGCAGGATGCAACTTCCCGCACTGCAGTTGAGCATGGACCAATGCACTTACCACCTGCAACGCACATTGCAGCTTTATCTGGCTAAAAATCCTCATGAAGTGGTTACCTGGCCCACGTATTTCGATTCGCTGTACGTACTGGACTGGTACATCTGCAACGGCTGCATTGAAAACAATAACCGAGCCTGGGAAATTCTGTTTGCCACCCGCACTGGCCGAAGCGATACCCTGCTGGTGGATGCGTTGCGGGCACGTGCGATCCGGCTGTACCCTCGGGATGAAGAACGACAGGAAGGAGTCATTCAGGAATTCTGGACCCACCTGTTAGTGGCGAACAACCCTAATTCTCTGCCGATTATGGCCCGCTACGACGGTCAACGCCCACTGGCACCGTGGCTGATTCGCGTTTTTCAGAACTGGCACGTATCGCAAATGCGGTCGCACCACCCGACTGCGGCGTTACCGGATGACGATCTGGCACTGCCCATCCCACAAACTCAGGACGATCGGTGGCACGATGCCTTCTGCAGTGCCGCACGAGACTGGCTGAATTCTCTTTCCGATGCAGAAATTCTGCTACTGGGACTTCGTTGGCGGTATCGCTTTTCTCAACGGCAGATTGCCCAACAATTAAAAGTTCATGAAGGTACCATTTCCCGCCACACCGATGCGTTGCGGGATCGGTGCTATCAGGTGATTGGCCAACGCCTGACCAGCCAGGGCTGGACCGGCGATGAGCTGGAAACATTTATTCTGACAGAGATGCAATCGTTGCTGATGGATGAGCCACGTCTGGCCGCAGATCAGTTGACTTTGTTGCTGGCAAAAAAAGGAATTGAACTTCCAGGGGAAGCGTAAGACTGACGGAAGAACCTTCAGATAGGTTTCGCATCAGTTCTGGGCGATTTTTAAAGTTACCTGTGCTGAAAAGAGGTATTCGCGGTCGCCACGTGTCAGCGATTTGATGATTGTTTGAATGTTTCGCTGTACTTTGACGTTTTCCGATGCCTGGTTGGCAATTTCGATATCAACTGGCTTGTCGAGATCGAACATCCGGTCGTCGAGGTGGAGAATCAGCTCCGAAATGCCTTCAACCTGGGCAATTGTTATCTTGTCTTTGCTTCGCTGGGCAACCACTAGTGTGTTCGGCTTTGCCCCACCTTCGGGTAAGCCGACCCAGTAAAAATGTTGATGTGGGACACCCGTTTGCTTCCATACAACCTTATCTGGTAAGGGGTTACGCGTAAACTTTGCCATCCAGGGCAGGGCGATCTTATCTTCCAGGTTCATCCAGTGGCCTTTCCCTTCATGAATCTTCACCAGGTGGGTGTAGCCTTCGGGGTCTTCTTTGTGATATTTTTCTAATAGTTTGCCGTATTGTGCCCCCACTTCGTTGCGTTTGTAGGCACTGTCATTTCCACCGACCTGTAGTGCGAAGGGTAAATTCCGCACGGACAGCAGCGAAACACCATTCGGGTGGCCTGCCATCATTGCTGCAGCCGCAAACTGATCGGCCATTCGTGGGGCTAACTGGTAGACACCATCCCCACCTGCAGAGTAGCCCAGCATGTAAATGCGGTTAGGATTGACGCCATGCAGCACCACAAAGTTTTCGATCAGGCGGGTAAACATCCGGTCGATATGCCCTTCGTGCCACAAATTCCAGGTGTTGGTGGGAGCACGCGGTGCCAGATAAATCCCTTCCTCTAACTGATAAAGCTTCTTTTGATTATTCCACTGCTGATCGTTAACGCGGGCAGGTGCACCCCCACCTCCATGCATGGAAATCCACAAACTATGACCATCTTTGGGCTTTTTGCCGTAAATGGTGAAATCGTAAGGCATTTCGAGCTTGCCTTCAGTTATTTTCTTCTGTTCATCTTCCTGCTTTCGCTCCACCTTCAGGCGATCGGTGTGCCACTGCCAAAGAAGTTTCTTGGCTTCTTCGGCTTCCGCTTTCCCCAACGCGGTGGTCAAACACGAATCATTAAGGCTTTCTAATGATTTTGGGTTCTTTTCCAGAAACTTTTTCAATTGTGCTACCGCTTCTGTCGCAGGGGTTGTTTGCGCAAACCCTTGCTGAATAAGCAGTTGCGACAATAGCAGTGCGACGAAGAGTGCAGTCGGTTTCATCAGAACACGCAGCACAGCAACAACAGGTAAAAACATCGGATCTTCCTACGAAATGGTGACGGTTCTGTAGTTCTGTTCGATTTTATTCAGGAATTGAAGTGTTTCGCCGCTTCTGTGCATAATTTTTCCGCTTGATCCCGCGTGGGTGCCTCGGCGATGACACGCACCACTGGTTCTGTATTACTGGGCCGGATATGCACCCAACTGTCTTTCCAGTCCAAACGCAGGCCGTCGGTGGTGTCAATCTGGGCATCGGACCACTGATCCTGAATCGCTTCCAGTGCGGTTGGCAGGATGGCACGATCAATGTCATACTTTTGCTTTAACATTTCATACTTGGGCAGTTCGGCCACCAGTTGCGAAAGCGGCTTTTTGGTGCGTTGCATGTGCTGCAGAATCATCGGCATGGCCGCAAAAGGATCGCGTACCCAGCCAAGACGAGGATCGATCACACCTCCGTTACCTTCCCCTCCAATCACTGCCCCCATGGCTTTCATGCCCGCTACCACGTTGGCCTCTCCCACGGCAGTGCGGTGAAACAAGACCCCTGCCGCCATCGCCAGATCTTCCACCACACGGGATGACGACATGTTAATTACCACCGGGCCGGGAGATTCTGCCAGCCGAAACTGCACCGCGAGCGCTAAAGTCAGTTCCTCGGAGATGCATTTGCCGTTTTCATCAATCAGTGCCAGTCGATCGGCATCAGGATCGAGCACAAAGCCCACCGCACATTCAGCTTCCTTCACCCGTGGTGCCACATCGGTCAGGTGGGCAGGGATCGGTTCCGCTTCATGCATGAACACCCCATCCGCGTTGCATCCCTGTGCCACTACTTCGCACCCCAGGTGGTGCAGCAGATTCAAGCCTAACGGCCCACCCGCACCGCCATTGGCATCCAGCAGCACGCGAAAGTGACGGGATTGTAAGTCTGCCACACTGACAATATCACACCCCATGCGGGCGTGGTCTTCCAGCAGATCCGGTGGGATATGCACTTCGCCCTGCTTGCTCCAATCGGCCCACTTCAGTGGTCCACGTTCAAACAGGCGTTGGACTTGTTTGCCCCGCTCTGCCGATAGCACCGCACCATCGTTGCCAAACATTTTCAACCCGTTCCATGGTGCGGGGTTGTGGCTGGCGGTAATCTGGATGGCACCTGCCGCAGAAAGCTGACGCACTGCAATGCCGCACGTGGGGGTTGCCGCAACGCCAATATCGTAAACTGAACAGCCCACCGCCGTTAAGCCAGCGATTACCGCTTTGTTCAGCATTCGGCCACTGGGTCGACTGTCGCGAGACACCACCACACGGCCCCCACCCAGATAGGTGCCCAGTGCCGCAGCAAACGTGGTCGCTGTAGCAGGCAGCAGCGATTTTCCAACGATCCCACGGATGCCGGAAACGGAAACAATCAATGAACTTGGTATTTCGGGATTCATGCAGAAACCTAGCACAGTTTGAGTAGATGACACGGAAATTCGAGCGACACGGAAAGTAGTTTCCTGCAAAATCTGGATGAAAACTGGCGAATTCGAATTCCAGATAGAGCGGGTTTCGAGTAATTGTGATCATGGCTGTTAATGGCTTATTGTCTTTTGGCCCTGAAGGGGCCATTCTGTTAGCCCAGGGTGAGCGAAGCGAGCCCTTGGAAAAGAATTTACCATACGCGCGGCCCTGAAGGGGCCGTTCAAAATGGGTCTGTGTTCTGATAAAATCTGTTAGGTACATCACTTCGAATTTGAACGGCCCCTTCAGGGCCGAAGATCTTTTGTATCAGCTTCCCAGGGCTCGCTTCGCTCACCCTGGGCTGACAGAATGGCCCCTTCAGGGCCAAAGACTGTTTATTATCTAGCCAGCTCAATTCATATAATTCATGGTAGCGAGCAACAGCATTTAATAATTGTCGCAAATAGATAATCAATCGAATTGATCTCAAAATATTGAAACCCGCTCTAAACCAAAATCAGTTTGAAATTCGGTGTTTCTGGTATTTTTCGATCCAACCGCGGCAAACGCCGTCGGCTCACAAACCCAACCGTCGGTTGGGTTTCAGACAGTTGTGTCTACAACCGTCATTCCCGCGAAGGCGGGAATCCAGTACTAAACACTTGAGTTGGCAACTCAACATCATGTTTTGTGAGCCGCGGTTCGCATGATAGACGTTAAAACACCGATTTTTACATGAAATTGGGTTTAGTTCGGTAAGTGGCTTAATAAACCGATCGCACCAGCGATTCACTTGAAGATATCTTACCTGTTCTTTTCTGCCATTGGTGGCAGTGGCAGCACCACGCGTTCGTTGCTGGCAAAACTTTCCACCACAATACCAGTAGGATTCACTCGAACGCTGATCGCGCCCATGGGCCAGGTCGACCAGTATGGCACACCCAGTGCCTGCATTGCTTCAATCGCCTTGCCCGCATCTCCCCGCCCCTGGCTGGAAATGGCCAGTTGAGGCGTGCACCATCTGGCCAGAATCGCTGGACCAGATTGCAATGGACGCTGACCATCCCGCCCCAGGCTGCCATGGTGCGGGACCATCATCATCGGCATCGCACGTGGGGGCTGTTCTGCCAGATCGGAGATTCCAGGCCCTTCCAGGTCGCCCGTCAGCAGCAGCAGTGGGCGATTCTGCTGGGAAATCTGCAACACAAGACTGCGAACATTTTCCACCCCACCTGGCCCTTCCTGTGGGGGATGCAATACATCCAGTTGGACTACTCCCGCTTCCAGATGATCTCCCGCCTGCAGCGTGCGAATGGGAATGCGGTATCGTTCGCATAGTTGCACAAACTGTTCTGTTAACGCGGATGGTTTTTCACGAAACGATGGTGTCAACGAAATCTGGCCAATGGGAAACCGCTCAATCAGATCGGGCAAACCATTGTAATGATCAAGATCGGCGTGGGACAAAAAAATCTCGTCAATGTGGGCAACCCCCTGCGACCACAAATAAGGTGCAATGATATTCCGGGCCACGGGTGAGCCCACAGAAGAACCTGCATCATACAGAAAAATCCGGTCATCGGGCGTACGCATCACTACACAACTGCCATGATCCACTGCCAGAAATGTCACCTGCAATTCATCGGTGCGGTGGGGCAGGCGATTCCAGAGAATAATCATGGCAAACCAGGCACCAAGCAGCCCTACACACAGCAGACGGGATGGAATGGCACTGATCAGATGGATGAACAAGCGGTGGCGAGCCAGTAACAGTACAGCCAACAGAACGTAAAAGCCAATCAACCACCAAGATGGTGGACTGGGTGCATAAATTACCCCACCTGGCAGGCCATCTGCAGAATGCACCAATCGCTGGCACAGTATCAGCAGGTTTTCTGTAATCCAGGCAAACGGTTCCACAATCCCCAGTGGGCTGAGAATCAGAAACAGAAAACCCATGATCAAAGCGAGTGAAGTTAACACGATCGCGACTGGACCAATAAGGATGCCCACGGGAGAGCAGAGGTGTTGCCAGGCGAGTGTCAGTGGCATCACGCATAACGATAGTACCAGCGTGATCATATACATGCGGGCCAGCCACCGCCCAATGGCTTTCGCTCCCAGCCAGAACAGGGATGGGTTTTCATCCATAATGTCGGCATCGTTTCTGTTTGGCAGACCCCAATCCGGGATTCCCCAACATAACAGCGCAACGCACACAAATGACAGTTGAAAGCCAGGTGTAAACAGATCCGTAGGCTGCAGAACAAGCACCAGCAGCCAGGCAAATGCAAAAATATTTGGCTGGTGCAATGATCTCCGGAAAATGATGCCGGAACACACTGCACTGACCATAATTGCGGCACGCATCGCAGAAGGTCGGGCACCAGTCATCAGGGCATAAACCGTTACGGTGGTGGCTACCAGAAAAGCAACTTTGCCCGGTGCCACCGGAAACAGTCGAAACAGGCACCACAGAAAAAAGCTGAGCACCACCAGGTGCTGTCCGGAAATTGCCAGCACGTGAATGACACCCGTGCGGATATATTGTTGCCATTCATCCTGTGACATGGCAGTCCCATCACCCAGTAACAGGGCGATCGCCACTTCGGGCTGCTTCTGGAAGTGTTGCTCGATCCGCGTCCGGCATGACGATTGCAACTGGTTGAGAGACCGTTGCAGAGACCAGTTGCCCGTGACCAGCCGCACCGCAGCATCGGGCGTCTTCTTGCACTGCATGCTGGCAACAACCAATTGATCGGCATAACGATTTGCCCAGTCGAACTCCCCCGGATTCAGTGGGCCTGCCATTGGGGCAAGCCAGCCAAACAGTTCAATTTCGTCACCAATCGTCACTGCAGTCAATTCGCCAGAAATGCGAACCTGCACCCCGCCGGAAACGGGCAGCCAATCCCCACGCACCTGAAGGTGGGTTGCATCGATCCGTAACGTGGTAGATACTTCAAAAACATTCGGATTTTCTACAAATCGTGCAGGCAGTTTGCGGTAGACAGGTCGCTCGATGACCACACCACGCACACGGGAGATGACGGGGTCTTTGTGTAACTGATGGCTGAGACTGTCTGCGGGTTGATACCACCGATAATAGTGATGGTACGCCCCACCTGCAAAGAAAAAACAGAGGATCAGTAGCCAGCCTCGATCAGCGGGGCGATACGCAACCACGAAGATGATCCCAAGTACCACACTGATTGCACCTGCGGTAGTCCAGGGAATATCATTGGGATAGTAGCGATCGAGCAATATCCCCAGGGTGGCTGCTGCGGCCAACAGCACCAGTGGGCACTTGAGTTGCAGTTGCAGATAGGCAGTGCAGCGAGCCCATGGTGGCGACCCTTTTGACGAAGATTATAGCGAATCGGAATCCACAGATGTGCGACAGAAGCCCATGGAAAATGCTGGTAAATTGTCTTTCAGCTTGATTCCAATTCAGAATACGCCGAAAAATCTCACACTGAATAGAGCAGAAATGAAAATTTATTCATTACTTGCTTTCAGCAAGCGGTGCAGTTCTTCCAGTGCCTGGGGAATGACTTTCGTGCCTCCAACGACGGGCATAAAATTGTTATCCCCCTGCCACCGTGGGACAATGTGCCAATGAAGATGACCTGGTAATCCGGCACCTGCAGCAGCACCAAGGTTCAGCCCCACGTTAAATCCGTGGGGTGAGATCAAATTTCTTAATTTTTTCACATATTTGACGAGCATGTGCTGAATACTATGTTGCTCTTCATCGGTCAGGTCCACCAGATCTGCCACGTGGCGTCGTGGGCAGATTAACAAATGGCCATTGTTATATGGATATTTGTTTACTAATATGATTGTTTGATCGTTCTGCTCTACCACCAGCAAATCTGCATCGTCGGGGTGCGAATCGGCATGGCACACGAAGCACCCTGCAATCTTCTCTTTAGGCTGAGTCACGTAGCTAAGCCGCCACGGTGCCCACAATCTATCATTCATTTGTATGCGCAACTAATTATATAACTACTTGCCTTTGGCTTCCCGCAGCAAGTTGGCAAATTCCACATTCACGTTCGATTTGGTGGTGGCATCAGTTTTCACGTCAGATGATAATTTATTCAGAATATTCACATATTCTTTGTAATTGGCGTTCAGGAAATCAACGCGGGCCCGCAGCACAGGATTGACCACCAACTGGATTTTCCAGTACTTCTTTTCGCCTTCCTGCACCAATTTGGGATTAGTGACATAACTATAGGTAGCTGGGGCATTAAAAGCAAAAGCGTTGTTGCGGAACAACGCACCCATGATGCGTGCGTCGAGAGAATCATCACTGAACAGGTGGGCGTCTTTAAGCCCCACTGCGTTCGGGCAGGTGATGGTGATGCTGGCCACCGCTTCGGTGTCTCCGGTTTTCGCCAATTTCACTTCGGTGGTTTTGGGCAACGGGTCGAGAAAATAGAGCATCAGCTTTGCTTCGTCTGATTTCACGCCAGACTGCTCCAGGCGGGCATCCAGATCATCAATTGCTTCTCCAAAAGCTTCGGCTGCTTCGGCTGCCTTCACAAATTGCTCTGCGTATTCGGCAGAAACATATTTCGCAGCCATTTTGTAGTTACGTTCTTTGATCGCTTTCTGGAAGCGAGTGACGCACTCATCCGGCGTGGTGGCAGAACCATAGCCGGCCAGTTTGTCTTTCAGTTCCAGGGTGTCTTCTTTTTTGTAGAAGTACAGGAAGGCTCCCACACCCAGCACGGCCAGAAGGCCTCCAATCACAAGAATTTTTCGCATTTTGCACCTGATGAAACAATAATTCAGAAAAATAGTGGATAGAACATCCAATAACCATGAAGATAGTTGCATTCCTTGCAAGATGCAAGAATGAAAAAGTCCAATTATCCATAAGTCACAGGTAGACTCTTTTGTCCACAGCAGCACCGCTACCCCCATATACACGCCTGGCAACCAGTTCGCTGGCTTTGTTACTGGCGATTAATTTATTCAATTACATCGATCGCCAGGTCCTTTCAGCGGTGTTATCACGTCTGGAAGTAGACCCCAGCATCCTGGCAGCAGACGACCCACTGAAAAAGACGAAACTGGGTTGGCTGACACCCGCTTTTCTGTTCACCTATATGTTCGCCTCACCTATTTTTGGCAGACTTGCCGTGCGTTACCGTCGCTGGGCGTTAGTGGGTATTGGCGTCATCGTCTGGAGCCTGGCCAGTGGGGGGTCTGGACTGGCACGCAGCATCGGGCCGATCGATGGCTTCTGGATTCTGCTGATCACCCGCTGTCTGGTGGGGATTGGCGAGGCGGCCTATGGTCCAGTCGCACCCGCAATGATTTCTGATCTCTTTCCCGAATCCCGCCGTGGGCAGATGATGGCCTGGTTTTATATGGCCATTCCGGTGGGCAGTGCTCTGGGTTTTGTGCTGGGTGGGCTGATGGTCGACACATCGTGGGGCTGGCGTGGTGCCTTTTACCTGGTAGTGCTGCCGGGGATTCTTCTTGGCTTTCTGGCTTTCACCATGCGTGAACCGCCCCGCGTGGGCAAGCAGGAAATACAACCCTGGCGGGCAGTGCTGAAGGAATTACGTGGAATTCGTTCTTTTGTGCTGTGCAGTGCCGGCATGACCTTCAGCACCTTTGTGTTGGGTGGTGTGGCAGTCTGGGTGGTGACCTATATTTACGAACGCGAAGCCCGCTTTGATTTTTCCGAAGCGAAAATTGCCCTGGTGAGTACGGAGCAGGAAAAATTAACCAACGGCATTCCCTCTGAAGTCCTGCAGAAGTTGAAGCAATTTCCCAAAAATGAGAATCTCACTTATAAAGATGCCCAGTCCCACCTGAAAGTGGCAGGATTGACCGACAAAGAACTGGAAAATGAGCAATCGAAGATCTTCAAGGCATATTCTGCCCGCCCCAGCATGGATCTGGATGCGATTAACCAGAACTTTGGGCTGATCCTGGTGATTGGTGGGATAATTGCCACGTTTACCGGAGGCATTCTGGGGGATAAACTCCGTGGCAAAATCCGTGGGGCCTACTTTGTGGTTTCGGGTGGTTCTGCCCTGGTGGCACTTCCACTGTATCTGGCGGTGTTTTTTGTGCCCTTCCCACTGGCGTGGGTGTTCCTGGCGGGTACGATCTTCTGTTTGTTTCTGAATACCGGCCCCGCCAATACCATTCTGGCGAATGTGACCCGCTCACCGATCCGTGCCACCGCTTTCGCGATTAACATCCTGATTATTCACCTGCTGGGTGATGCGATTTCACCTGCAATCATTGGCATGATTGCCGATTTCAGCAGTCTGGAAACGGGCCTGATGCTGGTGACGCCGTTCATTCTCGGTGCAGGTGTGCTCTGGTTATACGGTGCGCGCACACTGGATGAAGACACCGCGGTGATCAGCCAGGCAGAACACCCCGCGCCATCGAGCCCCACTATATGATGCATAGGGGCCAACCTGGAATCGATAATGATGAGAAAATTATTAATCTTCACCTTGTTGACCGCTGGTGGGCTACCATCGACTTCTCCCGCTTACATTGCAGTTCAGGCCGACAGGCTCACGCTGTGCGAAGTAATGCTGGAGTTCCCCACAATAGTTGTGCTGGAAATGCAGAAGGGCGACCCCGCACGTGGGGCCTATCTGTTTGACATCAAGGAGGTTTTGCAAGGACCTGCACCCAAACAACCAGTCCGATTTTCATTGCTGGAAGATGGCAAGGTACCATCGCGAATTGGGAAATTGGCAAAAAGCCAGCAAATCGTTGCCTTCATGGGTTCTCCAGATAATCGTTCCTTGATTGTCACGGCTGGGGGATGGTTCCTGACCCAACCAAATCAGGGGTGGGAACGATTCAGCGGTTTTCGCGATGATTTCCGGTCTCTTTTTGCCGGAACACCCACCCAACTGATCGAGGCGATTCGGAGTTTGAAAGGCGGTGGCATCGTCACTGTGGAAGTTCATCCGAAAGGACTTGGCGAAAAAGAACGACTGCTGATCCGTTACGACAGCGACTACCCCCACCGACGCTGGCCGACATTACCACGAGGATTTTCGGATCGAACCATCGATACATTACGCAAAGAATTCAACAGTTCATCCGTGGTTGTGCGTCAACAGGCGATGTTGGCCGCAGCAAAATTTCCTACACTTGAAGAGAATCTTCGGGCAGGGATGCGGGATCCCCATACGGAAGTGCGACTTGCTGCGATTGTCAGTCTTGGCGACTTGCCAGCACTCACAGCAGAAACGATGAAAGAACTTACTCGCTGTCTGAATGATGAGGATCGATTTGTCTGTGCGATGGCAGCCTGGCGGTTGGGGCGGCTTGGACCTGTGGCAAAGTCAACAATTCCGGAATTGCTGAAAGCATTGAATGATCGGGATGCGAATTACGATTTTCGTCCTCATCGTGCTGCGGAGGCGGCTGAAGCGATCCTGGCTATCGCACCGGATAGCGATGCTGCACCAAAAGCCGTGCAATTCTTTCTGTCCAACCGCATGCTCAACGACCACCGGATTGACAGTGAAGGCACTCGCACTGCTGCGGCACGTGCATTGGGACGAAGTGGGAAAGTTGCCAGCGCTGCTCTGCCGGATCTGACTGCCGCCCTGAAGGACAAATTGCCCGCCACACGAATTGCAGCAGCGGAAGCGGTTCATCTCATCGGTGGGGATGAGAAACCCAGAGAATTTGCTCTTGCGGTATTACAAGTAGAAATTTCTAAGGGCGAACTGGCAACTCGGATTCAGGCGATTCGTGCAGCAGCGAATATTCGCGCGACTACCCTGCGGCCCGCATTGCAGAAATTTCTCAATGATCCCGCCCTGAAAGTTCACATTGCCGAGGCACTGCAGCGGCTGGAGAAATAATAGAAATTAATGAAAATTCATTCATAAAATCCGTAGCCAGGCAAATTCTATCAACGGGAACTTCAGCCACTTCTGGCGTTATTGCCACGGATTCCCCCTGAAGTCAGCGACATTCTGATCGGTGCCTATTGTTTTCTGGATGCTGAAGGCCGACCCCGCACTTGGGGCCTATCTTTTTGATATCAAGGAGGTTTTGCAAGGGCCGCACCCATACAACCAGTCCGATTTTCATTGCTGGAAGATGGCAAGGTACCACCGCGAATCTGGTCTCCAGATAATCGTTCTTTGATTGTCACAGCGGGAGGATGGTTCCTGCCCCAACCAAATCAGATGCGTATTCAAAAAAAGTTATGGAAAAAACATGAAACAAAACTCAGTTTTTGCAGGTAACTTGGTAGTGACTTGGGATGCAATTGGAAATTACATGATGAAACTACTTTTTAGCTGGATCACACTTGTTTCCACGATTGGCGTGGTGCGTGCTGCCGAAGATCCATTGCGATTTTTTCCGGCTGATGCACCCCAATTGATTGTGAAAATTGAACGCCCACTGGATCTGATTAATTCTGTGGTGAACCACCAACTAGTGAAAGAAGCAGAAAAAATCCCACTGGTACAGGATTTTCTGGATGGTGCGGACGCCCGCCGTGCCTTTCAATTATTAAAATATTATGAGAATGACCTGCAAGAATCGTGGCCAAAACTGGTGGAAAAGACCACCTCAGGCGGGGTTGTTCTTGGGTTACGCCTCCCCAAAGAGGGTGAGCCTGTGCCGTTGCTGGTCATTCAGGGTTCGGATGAAGCCACCACGAAGGCACTGATTGATAGTGTGGCACGTATCGTCAAAGACGAGTTGGCGCAAGAAACACCCCCACAAGCACTTAAGGAATTCAAAATTGGCAAAGCACAGGGGTATCGCCTGGGAAATGACTTCCACCTGGTGCGTAGCGGTGCGGCTATTTTGATTGCAGGAAATATGCCTGTTCTGGAAGAAGCGTTGCAGCAAAGTGCTAAGCCTACCAGCTTTATGACCAGCAAAGGGATGCAGCAGGTGAAAGCGGCTTTGCCCGGAAAGCCTCTCGTATGGCTGTGGTCAACGCTGAAACCGGTGCATGAGAGCCCGATGGGTAAAGATCTGTTTACTAACCCACGGAATGATCCCGTCTTAACTGTATTGTTCGCTGGGCTGATTGATATCGTGGGGCGATCTGATCATATTGCAGTCGGCCTCTACCACGAAGATGGTGATTTTCGTATTGCTGTCCGAATGCCTGCGGGCAAAAAAGGCAGTGCGGGCGATGTGGCGATCCACGTTCCGGTTGATGGAAAGTTGCCTGGCACTTTGCCCCCACTAGAACCGGAAGGGGTGCTGTTCAGCCACAGTTTCTATCTGGATTTGAACACACTCTACACTGATCGCGAAAAAATATTCCCCAAAGCGATTGCAGAAAGTTTTGCGGAAGGAGAGAAGCAGATTTCTCGCTTCCTGGTTGGTTCCAGTCTGCCGAAATTTCTCGCTCAAAGTGGTGTGAATCACCGGATTGTCATTGCCCAGCCAGAAACGGTAGAACGTTACAAGGTCAAGCCCACACAGAAGTTGCCATCGTTTGCGTTTGTTACGTCGATGCGGGATCCTGGTTTTGCCCGCACAACCAAGAGCATCATTCGTGCGGGTGTGTTGGCGGCCTCTGAAGATATCCCACTGCGTTCCTGGAGCGGGGAAATCGAAGGGGTGGAGGTTTATGGTTATTACTTCCCGGAAAAAGGGAAGTTTCCTGATGATGAGGAAAATCTGCGGTTCAACTATGAACCGGTGGTGGGCGTTGTCAATGATCAATTGATTCTGTGCAGCAACCATGGATTGATGGCCAGCCTGATTAAAGAAATTAAGAAATCGGCACCACCTTCCAAAGAAGCCAATCTGCAAACGAAGGTTTTTGCAAAAGGGTTAGGCGATTTTGCTCTGGTGGATCTGGATTCCACGTTGGCAGGAATGATTCTGGCCCAGGGGGTGAAATTGCAGGATGCTAAGCAGCAAACCAAAGATCTGTTGAGCCTGTTGCAGAAACTGGGCACAGGCAGTGTTACCACAAAATATTTTGATGACAAGTTTGAATTGGACATCCAACTGAACACGAAAGCGACACGCTAAGCGAGAACACCATGAATACGATTGATCCAGCCTGGGCGTGGGATGCCTATTCCCCCAATGCCAAGACACCATGGAATCTGCAACGTGCTGGCCATTTATACCGCCGAGCGGGCTTCAGTGCACCGTGGGCAGTGCTGCAGAACACTTTGAAGATTGGCCCAGAGAAGGCAGTCGATGAGTTATTGCTGCCCGGCATTCCCAGTGGCAATTACGATGAAACCACTTCGGAGTTTCTGGAAAAGAATGCTACCCGGCTGAATTCGGGTGAAGAAGCGGCAGGCTGGTGGTTGTACCGAATGCTGTATGGCCCCCACCCACTGCAGGAGAAGATTTCGCTGTTCTGGCACAACCACTTTGCCACCAGCTACGCCAAAGTGCTGAATGTGCAGTACATGGTTGGCCAATATCGGCTGATCAATCAGCACGCCCTGGGGAAGTTTGACCAACTCCTGCAGGCAATGAGCAAAGATCCAGCGATGATGATCTGGCTGGACACGGTGGAAAGCAGCAAAGAAAAACCCAACGAAAACTATGCCCGGGAACTGATGGAACTGTTTTCGCTGGGCATCGGCAATTACACCGAAAAGGATATTCGTGAAGCAGCGAAATCATTCACGGGCTGGAAAATCGAAAACGACAAGTTTTCCTATGACGAAGCCGACCATGATGAAGGGCAGAAGACGGTTTTTGGCAAATCCGGCAACTTCCGTGGCGAAGATATTGTTGCGATGTGCCTGGCAAAGGATGCCTGCCCGAAGTTCCTTGTGCGTAAGATGTTTCGTTATTTGATCAGCGAAACAATGGAACCGGAAGATGCGTTACTGGCCCCACTGGTGAAGCAGTTTCATGATGGTTACAACGCTGGCAGGCTGGTCGAAACGATCCTGCGTTCCAACTTGTTCTTTAGCGAAAATGCGTACCGCAATCGCATCAAGTCTCCGGTAGAATATGTACTGGGCATGGTGCGGGAAACAGAATTGACTATCGGTACTGTCAACCCGGCATTGAATCTGGAGGAAAACCTGGCGAATCTGGGGCAGAAAGTGCTACACCCACCTTCCGTAAAGGGCTGGGATGGTGGCACCAACTGGCTGAACGGCCAGACGTTGCTGTTTCGACAGAACTTTGCACTGGAACTGGCCCGCAAGCCACGTGGCTATCGACAGCCAGCAAATGCCTATGCGTTGGCAAAGTCGAATGGCATCAACAAAGTGGAAGAAGCTGTGCCATTCTTTCTGGATCTTTTCCTGCAAGGGGATGTACCGGAAGAAACGCGTAAAGAAATTACAGAATACGCCCGCAAAGCCGCCAAAAAGCCTGCTCCCAGTTATTGGGACCCGGCAATTGTACAGGAACAGAACATTGTGAGTGTGTGTCATCTTGTGCTGGCATTACCAGAATACCAACTGAGCTAATTAATGAGGAGTCCAATATGTTTCGCCGTGATTTTCTAAAAACAGGTTCTGTCCTCGGTATGGGGGCTTTTGTTCCGGGTTTCATCGCACGCACTGCACATGCAGCACCGGAACTGGGCAGCAAAGGTGCCAAAGACACCATCCTGGTGGTGGTGCAACTGACCGGTGGGAATGACGGATTGAATACCGTTATCCCGATCAAAAATGAAAAATATTATCAGCTCCGTCCGACGATATCCATTCCCGCCGATCAAACATTAAAAATTGATGATTCCCACGGTTTGCATCCCAGAATGAATGGCTTTTCTGGTCTGCTGGAGAAAAATGCGCTGGCAGTGGTGCAGGGTGTTGGTTACCCCAACCCCAGTCAGTCCCACTTCCGCTCGATGGATATCTGGAATGCGGGCAGTACCAGCGAAAAACTGGTCGAAGGCTGGGTGGGCAATGCGTTGAAGCAGATGCAGTGCCCCGCATTTCACATTGCAGGTGACAACGAATCTGCCCCACTGGCATTGAATGGTTCCCCTGCCAAGGTCCCATCGATTACCACGGTTGAAGATTTCATCCTGAAATATATTGACAAGAAAGGCCAGAAGCCGATCATCGAAGCGACCGCCAAAGTGAAAGGAAAGCCCGGCCTGCTCGATTTTGTGCAGAAAACTGCCACCAGCACCTATTCCAGCAGTCAGCGGTTGCAGGAAGTAGCGAAAAATTACCAGCCGAAAGTCACTTATCCTGCATACGGATTGGCCAACCGCCTGAAAGTGTGTGCCCAACTGATTGATGCGGGCATGGGAGCACGGATTTTCTATGTTTCGATGGATGGGTTTGATACCCACGCCAACCAAGGTGGTACGGCAGGCAATCACGCCAACTTGTTGCAGGAAGTTTCAGATTCTATCTCCGCGTTCTACAACGATCTGGCCGCACGTGGGCATGAAAAGCGGCTGATGGTGATGACGTTCTCCGAATTCGGCCGACGTGGGATGGAAAATGGCAGTAAAGGGACAGACCACGGTTCTGGTGCCCCGATGTTTGTGGTGGGGGATGCAGTGAAATCGGGCCTGATCGGGAAGCACCCCAGCCTGGAAAAACTGGATAATGGGAATCTGCCCCACGCGATTGATTTTCGCCAGGTTTATGCCACAATCCTCGACAAGTGGCTGGGCGTTTCCAGTAAAGACGTTCTCGGTGCGAAGTACGACCACATTGGTGTTCTTTAAGCTCTCATTTGGCTTTCATTTTTTAGCCCAACGAATCAACCATTCATTTTGTCCTAACGGTGCATTCCAGATTGATGCTTATTTCACCAGGTTGCGTCCAAATTCTTTCCCACTTTTGCGAAAATCTCTCAGGCACAGGAAATGAAAAATTGATGAATAATTAATTGACCGACTGGTCAGTCAATTAATTCTGCTACAATAGATTCATGGGAGATTCGGAAAAAAAACCTGGTCGTCCGGCTAATCCGGAGCTGCGTTCCCAACGCACGGAAGCGATTCTGGATGTTGCAGCACAACTCTTTGCAGAACAAGGGTTTGCGTCAACCGATCTGCAGCTTATCGCAGATCGCTGTGGGGTGGCTAAGGGCACAATCTACCACTATTTTCCCAACAAGGAAGAATTGTTTCTGGCTGCGGTAGACAGGGGATTGGAACAATTAAATGCAGCTATCGACTCAGCCATTGCTGATTGCACAGATATTCTGGAAATCTATCGGCGGGCGATTGTTACATTTCTGAAATATTTTGAGCAGCACCGGGACTTGGTAGAACTTTTTCTGCAGGAACGTGCTCTCTTCAAAGACCGAAAAATGCCCGCGTATTTTGCGATGCACGAGCAAAAATGTGGTGAATGGCAGGCGATGCACCAGGAACTGATTGCACAAGGGCGTGGCAGGCATTTACCACCAGATAACGACCCAAGTATTTTTAATGATTTTCTGTATGGCACGATAATTGCCAATCATGTTACCGGCAGGCAGGTTTCATCGGAAGAACAGGCCGCCAAAGTAATCGACATTTTCTTTCACGGCATTCTGTCGGAGTCGGAGCGAAAGAACAATCGCGAGTAAGATGATGATGAATCAAACACCCATCTTGGTTTCAGAACAACCGCCCCATGTGGAACCCCCGTCCCGCCTGCGTTACTTAAAGTGGGTCGTGCTGGCCCTGATTGTAGGTGCCGCGGGCTATGCCGTGCTGAATGGAGGCTTGACCAAAGACACACGGGAAGAACTCCCACCCATGGACCTGCCACCGCGGGAAAGTACGATGGTGACTGTCGATGCGGTGCAGTATCGTCCGGTGCAGCGAAGTATTGAAGCGATTGGCTCGCTGCATCCATTCGAAGTGTTCAAAATCAGTTCGCAGGTGGAAGGCAAAGTCCAGCAACTGTATGCCGATGTTGCCGATCAGGTTGGCCCACAGCACATGTTGTTGCAGATCGACCCCACCGATTATCAGTTGGCAGTCAATCAGGATCAAAGTGCGTTAGTGGCAGAACTTTCCAAAATTGGCATTTCGGAAGAACAATTGCCACGATTTCAGGTGCTGGATGTGCCAATGGTCAACCACGCTCGTCTGAAAATGGAGCACGCCAAGCAAAAAACGGTGCGGTATTCGAGCACCCCGGACGCATTTTCGATTGATGAACGCACCAACGCGAAAAACGATTATGAACTTTCCACTTCGGAATATGCCAACCAGATTCTGCAGGCGAATTCGATTCTGGCGATGGCAAAAATGAAAGCGGCGACATTGGAATTGTCCCGCAAGAAATTAAAAGATACTCATATTATGACTCCCGATTTCCAACGCACCATGCCTGGTGTGGCGGGGGAAGTTCAGTTTGAAATTACGAAAAGGCACGTTTCGGAAGGGATGCTGCTTCGACCTGGCACTGAAGTTTACGAATTAATGATCACTCAGGTGATTAAGCTGAAACTGGCTGTCCCAGAACGGTACATGCTGGATATTCAGCCTGGCCAGAAAGTGCTGGTCGAGATCGCCTCCCAAAAAGAACCTGTGGAAGGGGTAGTCAGGCGGATCAACCCAAGTGTCAATGTGGAATCCCGCACCGTGGAAGTGGAGGTAGATATTCCCAACCCCACCCGCAC
Organism: Zavarzinella sp.; assembly: GCA_041399155.1. NCBI lineage: Bacteria > Pseudomonadati > Planctomycetota > Planctomycetia > Gemmatales > Gemmataceae > Zavarzinella > Zavarzinella sp. The sequence goes on along the minus strand of JAWKTI010000004.1, from coordinate 407,377 downwards.
CCTGAAGCCGGGTAGTTTTGCCAGGGCTAAGGTGCTGACACGGGTGGACAACAATGCCTGCACTGTCCCACTGACAGCAATTTATACCTTCTTAGGTAAAAACCGCGTTTTTGTCATCGAACAGGGGAAAGTCAAAGTCTACGATGTTGAACTAGGTATTCAGACCCGCGACTGGGTAGAAATTGTGGAGCCCAAACTGCCCAAAACTGCCCAACTGATTACCAGCGGCCATGCGTTGCTCAGTGAAGGTATGCCAGTGCAGATCCGAGGAGAAAAATAATGACTATCTCGGATATCTGTATTCGCAGACCGGTCTTTACATGGGTACTGGCAGCAGTTCCCGTTGTGCTGGGGATTGTTTCCTACTTCGAACTGGGTGTCGATCTTTTTCCCAAAGTCGACTTTCCGGTTGTTTCGGTGACAGCCAACCTGAATGGCATGAATACCGAAGCAATGGAAACCAGTGTCACGAAACCGATTGAGGAAGCAGTCAATTCGATTTCCGGTGTGGATGAATTGCGTTCCACCACCCGCGAGGGTTCCACCCAGGTAATTGTGCAATTTAAACTGGAAAAAGATGGCGACGTGGCTGCCCAGGAAGTGCGGGACAAAGTGACGGCGATTGTGCGACAACTTCCGGAAGGAATTGAAACGCCCATTGTCAATAAATTCGACCTGGATGCTGCGCCCATTATTACGCTGGCCGTTTCTGGTAAGCGCGATGTAAAAGACATTACCGAAATTGCCAAACGCAAGATTCAGGAACCACTACAAACCATTTCGGGCGTGGGGGCAGTTTTCATTTCCGGTGGTCGGAATCGTGCCATCAATGTGTATGTGGATGTCGAATTAATGTCCGCCCACGGCCTGTCCATTGATGAAGTGCAACTCGCCCTGAAACGCCAGAACGTGGAGATCCCAGGTGGGATCGTCGACCAGGGACAGCGGGAACTAGTGCTCCGCACCCTGGGACTGATTGCCAACCCGAAAGAGTTCAACGAACTCATTATTGCTAACCGCAAAGGCATCCCCATTCGACTGAAAGATATTGGTCGGGTGGATGATTCCATCGAAGAGCCTCGGGGCGAAAGCAGCCTGGACGGGAACAAAAGCGTCAGTTTGTACATTCAGAAGCAATCCGGTGCTAACACGGTAGAAATTTCCGATGCGGTGCAGGAAAAGCTCGAAAAAATCAAGAAAACACTGCCGCCGGATATTACGATTGAAACCACCCAGGATCAATCTCGCTTTATTCGCGATTCGATGCGGGAAGTAAAATTCCACATTATTCTGGCAGCGTTTCTGGTGGCAGGCACCATCCTGCTCTTTATTCGGGATTGGCGTACCACCTTTATTGCCACGATGGCAATACCCACTTCAATTATCCCCACTTTTCTGTTTATGAATTACATGGACTTTACGTTGAACAACATTACCATGCTGGCACTGATTCTGGCGATTGGGATTGTGATTGACGATGCGGTGGTGGTGCACGAGAACATTTTCCGCCACATGGAAGAACATGGCCTGGATGCGATGACCGCTTCCCGCAAAGGAACGCAGGAAATTGCCCTTGCGGTGCTTGCCACCAGTATATCGCTACTGGTCATTTTTCTGCCTGTTGCCTTCATGGGTGGTATGGTGGGGCGCTTCTTCAGTAGTTTTGGCTTAACCGTTGCCTTTGCCATTGTCATGAGCCTGTTCGTTTCGTTCACATTAACCCCGATGCTCTGTTCCCGCTTCCTGAAGCTGGAACAGAAAAAACCAGGTGAAAAAAGCACGAAAGATGGGGTGATTTACCGCTTCACTGACAATGCCTTTGGCCGGATGTTACGGTGGTCGTTGCGGCACCGTATTCTGACGTTGTTTTTCTGTTTCCTGATTTTCTGTTCCACCGGACCAATTGCGATGGCGATTGGATTTAACTTTGTGCCACGCGATGATCAATCGGAATTTCAGATCAGCTTTATCACACCGGAAGGGTATACGCTGGAACGCACCAAGAACGTCATTAATGAAATTGAAAACCGCATTGGAAAATTGCCTGGTGTGAACCACCGCTTTACCACGATTGGGCGAAATACCGAAGCAAAGGGCCAGGGCGATGTGACGCGTGGGTCGATCTATTTTCGAATGAAAGACCTGGAGCATCGCAAATACAGCCAGTTCGACATTATGTTCCGTGCCCGCCGAATTGCAGAAGAGTATCCCGAACTACGTCTGGCAGTGATGGACGTCGCGGTCATTGGTGGCGGCCCAGACGGTGACAGCCGTGTTTTTCAGCTGAATATTCAAGGGCCTGATTTGAAAAAGCTGGAAGAGTATTCTGCGACGATGATGGAAAAACTTCGCACTCTCGGTGGGTTGAAGGATATTGATTCCACTTTATCATTACGCAAACCGGAAGTTCAGGTAGAAATCAATCGCGATCGTGCCAGCGACCTGGGCATTCCAGTAGAAACGATTGCCAACTCCATGAATGTACTGGTCGGTGGGCAGATTGTTTCCCGTTACAAGGAAGATACGGAACAATACGATGTCTGGTTGCGGGCAGATAAAAACTTCCGCGTGAACCCACAATCGCTGGGCAATATTACGTTGCAATCACCCACGGCAGGCAGTGTGCAGATGAGTAGCTTTGCCAACTTCAACGAAGAACGTGGGCCCAGCCAGATTGATAGACTCGATCGGCAACGCACAGTAACCATCCTGGGCGCACCTGAGGAAATTTCGCTGAACGATGCAATGCAGGCTGCCCAGAAGTTTGCTCAGGAAATGAATTTACCCCCTGGCTATGAAATCAATTTCAGTGGTCAGGCAAAGATGCTTGGTGAAACCGGATATTACTTTATGATTGCTCTATTATTGAGCATCACCTTCATGTATCTGGTATTAGCCGCACAATTTGAGAGTTGGTTGTACCCAGTCAGTATTCTGGCAGCACTGCCTGTGACCATCCCTTTCGGTTTGCTTTCGCTCTTTATTTTCCGCGAACCAATGGACTTGTACTCCATGTTTGGCTTGTTCATGCTGATCGGTATTGTGAAAAAGAACGGCATTCTGCAGGTGGATAAAACCCTGGAACTGCGGCGGGCAGGCATGGAAAAGAACGCCGCCATCCTGGAAGCAAACCATGTGCGACTGCGGCCAATTCTGATGACCACATTCATGCTGGTGGCAGCAATGATCCCACTGGCACTGGGACAGGGACCAGGTGCGGGGGCACGTGCCAGTATGGCCAAAGTAATTATCGGCGGGCAGATCCTCAGTCTGTTCCTGGCGTTGCTGGCAACACCTGTCACCTATTCGCTGCTGGACAGCATCCAGGAACGGTTCCGTCGCAGGAAGAGTCTCCCGCCCACAGTGGCTGACCCAACCGTCTGACCAGAATTATTCCTGGGTCAGGTCGTCCACACGGGCATCGGGTGCGTTTGTCATCACCGAAGCAATCCCTTTCTCCATCGAAGACTTGGATTTGTACATCTCACTGCGACCCAGGATTTCTCCATTGGTGGCAGTCAGCACAAAGTAAGGCTCCCCTTTCTTCGATTCTTTCCGTTCAAAGCGGGTGTCCTTCTTTGAATTGGTCTTCACGGAATTAATTCCTTTGGTAGCACCAGCACGTGCTTCGTATGATTCGCTGGTGAAAATCACCTGGCCATTTGCTGCCTTCAGATTGAAGAAAAACTGGCCATTCTTACTTTTCTTCACTTCAAATTTTGCTGCCATCTGCTTACTCCTTGCTGTGAGAGGTAATACCCAAGATAAAGTGGGTCGTTGTCCCAGGACAAATTGTCCCAGGCCAGGCAACATCTTACCCATACTCCATCTTTACACGATCCATATTCAGATGACAAGCAGAAAATCAGAATGAGGCTGCAAGAAACGTTGAAAAGATGGTTTGCTGACTTTTGAATTGTGCCAAGAGTAGCGAGATTTCAGGGTAAGTACTTTTCTCCGAGATTAAATGATTGCCCACTTGGCTCGAACTTCGCGACTGGTTAACTTATTCGCTTCCGCATCATCAAACTGTTCCTTGACGGGGTCCCACTTCAGGCGTTTGTGCAGGCGATAGCCAATGTTGCCCAGGTGGCAGATGGTTGCCGAGCGATGCCCCGTTTCCGCGGTGCAGATCGGCTGCTTGCGGGATCGAATGCATTCAATCCAGTTTCGTTTGTGGTTATTTGAAGGATAGACGTGCCACTCTTTCTCACCCGTGGGTGTTTCCACAATTTCTTTCGGATCACTTTCGATTTTGCCACGCGAGACGCGAATGGTGCCCGTGGTGCCGATGAAGACACAATCTGCCTGGGCACCGTGGACCATTTCCACGCCACTGGCGTAGATAAACTTCAAGCCGCTGGTTCCTTTCTCTGGCGGGATAATTTCTACCGGGCCAGATTCATCCATCCCCATTGCCCACTGGGCAATATCAAAATGGTGCGCCCCCATATCGGCCAGGCCACCCCCAGCAAACTCCTGGTAGTTTCTCCAGGCGGGGAAGTGCTTGTGAATCCCCTTCGGGCAGAGAATTTCGTTGTATCCCCGCATCGCTGCAGGCCCCACCCAGGTATCCCAATCGGTGCCTTCCGGAATTTCCTGCGTGGGTAAAGTGCATGGCACTGCCGGACCGCCCACGCCAATTTCTACTCGTTTCAACTTGCCGATGCGACCATTACGAACGTACTCCACCGCACGTCGAAAGCGATTGCCGAACTCACTGCGTTGCTGGCTGCCCGTTTGAAAAATCACATCAGCTTTCTTGACGGCGTTGACAATCGCCCGCCCTTCAGCAATATTGTGGGTCAGCGGTTTCTCGCAATAGATATCTTTGCCCGCCCGTGCTGCCAGAATCGCTGGTATGGCATGCCAGTGATCTGGTGTGGCGATCACCACCGCATCGATATCTTTGCGATCCAGGATTTTGCGAAAATCGCTTTCCGAGGCACATTCTGGTGGAGTGCCTTTCTTTGCTGCTTTGTAGCGATCAAGCACCCGCTTCTGGGCATCATCGCGGCGTTCCTTCACCACATCACACACCGCCACAACGTGCACATCGTTCATCCCCAGAAAACCACCCAGGTGGCCACGGCCCATCGTGCCCACACCAATAAAGCCCAGGCGAACAGGGGGTAATGGTTTTTCTTCCGTAAAGCCCACGTGGGGAAATAAACCAATCGCTGCCAGGCCACTTGTGGCATGCAGTACTTGTCGACGAGAGAGGTTTTTCATCGGTCGCTCCTATGTTGTAACAGATTCCTAAACAATCCGTGAAGTGTAACGGAAATGCGTTGCTGGTGGTAGAAAAATCCACACCAGCGATTATGGAACTGACAGCATCACCCCAGGTGACTATCCCGGAATCGTGATACTGTATATTAATATACGCTATGAATCCCAAATTGTTTCAAAAATTTTGAAAAAAACTTTGATTCTGAGGTGGGAAATTACCTGGTTCGTATCATCCAGGACTCAGATATCGGCAAACGATTCAAACAACGTAATCGCCACCACGTCGGAACGGAAAACAAGTACTTTGCGACGGTTCCGTTTGATTCCCGTCACCAGTGATGAGGCGATGTAGTTCTCCCGCGAGGTATCGGTATCCCGCAAATCGTGGAAATCGGCGTTTTTCACTTCAAAGAATTCCGCATCGTACTTCACCAGCGTGCCCAGACACACGTACGGACTTTGAAAATCGATAATGACCTTTTTGCCCAGATAATCATCAAGCATGAGAGAGTTTTCATCTATTGTGGGGCCTTCTTATCCAATGATAGACTACCTCGCCAAAAAATAAATACTTTTTTGGACCCCACCGGTGAAGGTGCCGTCTATTCGACCCAATTTCAACGTTCAGTTGTCCCACTCAAACAGTTATGTAAACAAAAAGCAGGTGCTACTGATCCCATTTTGGAAAAAAACAGTGAAAAATAACATCTTTCTGGTGGTTCTGTGGGCTTCGCTTGGTTCGTTTCTGTCTGCCCAGGAAAAATTGGAACGTGGGAAGGATCGGGTGGATATTCCCGCCCAGGCAGAAGGGCTGATCCTGCACAACATGTTTCAATCCGGGATGGTCATCCAGCGGGAAAAGCCAATCCGAATCTGGGGCTGGGCCGAAGCGGGTGAAAAAGTTTCAGTTACCTTTGGCGAACAAACTCAATCGGCCATTGCGGCAGCGGATCGCACCTGGAAGGTCGAACTGCCCGCGATGCAGGCCAGCAGTACTCCCACAAAGCTGCTGGTGCAAGGCCAGAAGCAGAAAATCGAACGGGATAACATTCTGATTGGCGATATCTGGGTGCTCAGCGGGCAGAGCAACATGGAATTTGAAATTGCCAAGGTCGATAATGGCGATCTGGAGATTGCATCTGCCAATTTCAAGAATATTCGGCTGTTTACAATGCCCCACCTGAATGGTTTCGAACCTCAGAAATCGTTCCCGATCCTCTATCAGTGGAGCGATTGGTCAAGTCGGCATTACCGCCAGGGATATTGGGATCTCTGCACCCCAGAGACCGTACGGGATATGTCGGCGATTGGTTTTGTCTTCGCAAGACGGATCCACCTGGCGACTCAGGTTCCAATTGGTATTGTGGATGTGTCACGTGGGGGCACCACCTTAGAAACCTGGATCCCCACCGAAGTGCTGAAAACGGTCGATACCGTGGAAGTAAAGGCAAAACTGGCAGAGTGGGATGCCAAAGTAGCAGCATTTGACCCACAGAAAGATCTGGAACAGCGAATCAAGAACTTTCAGGACCGGGCAGCCCGCCTGAAGGCCCAGGGGAAGGAATTACCACCCAATTCCGTTGCCCCCTCCGATCTGAAACCAGGACCTGCGTTTGATCAGAATCGGCCAGGAAACTGTTACGCCAGTATGCTGGCACCTATTGCAGGTTTTCAGGTAAAAGGGGTGATCTGGCATCAGGGGTATAACAACGCACTTCAGCCCAATGGGCATGTCATGTACCATCAGTTATTTGCCAAAATGATTGATGCCTGGCGTGCGGCATTCCAGGACCCCCAGCTGCCCTTCGGAATTATTTCGCTCTGCACTGCTGGCGATCCCCAGGATCAGGATGATTATCTGGAAAGAATGGTTGATGAGGGAATCTTCATCCGTGCGGTGCAGTACCAGACTTTTCTGGAGTTGTACAAAGCTGGGGACAAAAATATTGGTTTTGCCAGTAGCTTCGACCAGCGTCGGTCGTGGTATCATCCCCAGATCAAAGTTCCCGTGGGAGAGAGGATTTCACGTTGGGCGTTAGCCACCCAGTATGGCATGGCTAAGCAGATTCGCTGGCTCCCACCCATGCTGAAGGAAATGTTTCTGGAGCCTGGGGAAATGCGCTTGCAGTTGGATAGTCCTGCTGGGCCGTTCAACGATGGAGCAATTGAAGGTTTTGCGATTGCTGGTCCCGATGGTTTATTTCAGCCAGCAAAAGCCGAATGGCTAACTAAGAAAGACAGCCAGGGCAAGGCCCAGCAAAACCGCAGCATGATTGTGCTCACCAGCCCTTTGGTGCCAGAACCACGGTACTTTCGCTATGCGTGGGGCCGAAATCCGCTGGCAAATCTGAAATCGCTGGACCATACGGATTTACCATTTGCCACTCAGCGCAGTGATACCTGGACGATGGCTGGAATGTATGAAAAGTACACCCAGAAAAAGCCTGTCGACCCCAATCTGCTTGATGGTCGCGAAATCGGCGAACTGCGTAACGCCCTGAAAACGGCTGATCTGCAACGTCGTCTCTGGTTGGCAAAAGAATTGCTCCAGTCTGCTGAGAAACCCAAAAAGAAATAACACCGCGGAACAAGGCAACATTGCAATCTGAACTGGATAAGGCCAAAATCCAGGATTGTCGAGTGATGTGTTCAGATTTCCGCCTTTTTGCCAGGCGATATTGGAATTCTATTTAAGAAATGAGCAAAAATTAATCTTTGGCGGTCACTGATGCAGGGCCGTTTGCCGCTGGGGAGTGCCCACCTGTTGCCCGAGCGGCACGAATCCGGTCGATCAGCATTTTCGAAGCGGTCGCTGGGTCAACCACAGGGGCTTCTTTCGGTTCGGGTGCGGGAATCACTTCCGGTCGTGGCAACCTGCGGGACGAGATGCGTGGGTTTGTCCACGGTTTGCCGTTGTCGATCATATTCGTCAACTCTTCGAGCGTGATTTCCTTCTCGAGTTTTAGCAGCACCATATGAGAATACGGGATGAAAAACGCCCGGGCTTCATCGGTGGTGCCCGCTTGTCGACCGCGCATCACCAGATAATTGGGTTCCAGGCGAAATAACGTATCCATGGTGTACTCGATACCCGTATTGAGCACCACAACCAGTTTCGTATGTTCGGTTTCCGGGATACTGCGGAGCAGATCCATCCATTCCTGATTTGTCATCGTTCGTTCTCCGGCTGAAGTATAGGACAGGAAAACGGGCACAAAAACAGAAATTTAATCCTCATCGGGTGTTTCGGGCTCTTCATTTCGCTGGTAAATGGGTAAAAAGCGGTACTCTACTGTCAGGGCTAACACTGCCATTGCGGTGCAGTAGTTCACTCCGTAAATCCGGTCATCCCAACTGTCGCTGGTCCAGTAACCACCTTCCGCAGGTGAAAAATCGCTTAAGAGTAACTGGTGTAATACTTTACGATAACTGGCCCAGTAGCCACCACCCAGTTGAAACATGGCCTGCGACGTGTAGTAGATACCATAAAAAAAGTGGGGGCGATTCTGAGTCAGGCGGTTTTCTGTCCGCAAAATGTACGACCCTGCCCTGCGGGCTTCCAGAGACAGGTGAAACTCTTTGCCACACAGTTCCAGTGCCAGCACACTGGTGCCTGTGCACGGCACTGTCACCTGAGCGGACCGCATGTAACGATACCCACCTGATAGAGGGTCGTGGCACCGTTTGATATATTCCACCGCACCATCGATCGTATCAGTGGGGATGTCGCACCCCACATTGCGTGCGGCCCGCAACGCCATCACCTGCCAGCCTGTGACACTGATATCGGAATCCAATGACTGCAGCCGATATCGCCAACCCCCACTGTCGAGCCCATTGGTGCATTGGGCAGCACGGATCAGCTTAATGGCTGCCACCAGTTGTTCGCGGTATCGATCGGCCACTTCTCGCGAATTGATCATGCCGATCACTTCTGCCAGCATTAGCGTACAGATTCCGTGCGAGTACATAATCGTCTGACTGGTGGGCTGGGCGGCAAACAGGCCGTTCCGATGCTGGCTGCTGGTCACATAGCGAATGCCTTTGTCGATCACTTCGGCATATTTCCCTTCACCAGGCACATGTCCTGCGGAAAGAAATGCCATCACTGCCAGTGCGGTCACGGCTGGTTCGCGAATCCCCCGTCCCTGATTGATGTTGCCAAAGGCCCGCCCAGTCATCCAGGAACCATCCTGCGATTGATTTTTCGACAGCCATTCAAGGCCACGATCAACCGCATCTTCAAAAGGCTCGCGGGTGGGTGCTCGCTGCTGTGCCAGCGCATCAGGTGCGACGACAACATTGGTACAAACTACGATCAGAAGAAGAGTGAAGAATTTCGCCATGAAATCATTTTACACCCGAAACCAGCCCAAAGGGAACCAGTAAACAGGTAATTCACTGAACTGCTTCTGCGGTCTTGTCAAAGAGGCAGCAGCAAATCAAGAACTTGACCCCAGGGTTTGATTCAGCTAAACTGCTAATGTGGACAAGATTGTCCAATTTAGGGGTCCAACCATGCATCGAACACTTTTCAGCACCGTCTGCCTGATATTTTCAATGGCTGCCATGGCAGATGAACTGGAAAACGCCCCCATTTATTACTCAAAATCGCAGCCCAATAACGCCATCGAACGTCTGCAGGAAAGTCTGCGCAAGAAAAAAATCTCGCTGGCCTACACGGAAGACCATGGCTGGCTGAAAAGTGTGCTGGCTGCTCTGGAAATACCAGAATCTTCTCAGACGCTGGTATTTTCCAAAACCAGTTTGCAGCGGAATTACATTACGCCGAAGACCCCTCGGGCGATTTATTTCAACGATGATACGTACGTGGGGTTCTGCTGGCGTGGCAAGGTGCTGGAAATTTCGACCGCCGATCCCGAATTAGGCACTGTTTTTTATTCCATGGAGCAACGCCAATCCGAAAAACCGAGGTTTGTGCGGGAAGTAGATTCCTGCACGATCTGTCATTCCTCGTCGGCGTTGTACGGAAAACCAGGTCATTTGATGCGATCACTCTTTCCAGACCGACGTGGCGATCCCAATTTCGCCTCGGGTTCGTATCGCACCGATGCGACCAGCGATTTTTCCAAACGTTTTGGTGGGTGGTACGTCACTGGCACCCACGGAAATCAACGTCATCTTGGAAATCAGATATTCACCAGCAACGAAGCACGGCAGGAAAAGCCGGTGTTTGACGATGCTCAGAATCTGACCAGCCTGTCCAAGCGCTTTACGTCGGCGATGTACTTAACCCCCCACAGTGATCTGGTGGTACTGATGGTGTTGGCCCACCAGACGAGTATGCACAACCGAATTGCCCGTGCCACGCTGGAAACCCGGCTGGCGATCCATCAGCAAACAGAAATTTTAAAAGCATTGAAAGAACCTCCTGATACGATGCTGGATTCGACGAAATCCCGCATCAAGTCGGTGGGGGATAGTTTGCTGGAATGTCTGCTGTTTTCGGAAGAATATCGGCTGACCGATCCGATAAAGGGCACCACCACATATGCAGACGATTTTTCCAAACGTGGGCCGCACGACAAAGAAGGGCGATCGCTGTACCAGCTTGATCTGCAACGCAGGCTCTTGAAATATCCCTGCAGTTACCTAATTTATTCCGATTCTTTTCAGAAGTTACCCGCACCAATAGCGGAATATGTGCTGAAGCGACTCTATCAGATTCTGACAGACCAGGATTCTGACCGTGCGTACCAGCACCTCAGTAAAGCTGATAAAACGGCAATTCTGGAAATTCTGCGTGGGACGCTGCCAAATCTACCCGAATACTGGTTCAAATAAATATTATGAGAAAAAAACTCATGAGGTTGTTTTAATCCAGATTCAGTGTTTCCCCACCATTCATGGTGCTGACTGCCTGCCAGGCGGCCAGCGTGATTCCGTTGCGAACAAATCGTACGGACCCATCGCACAGAGCCACATTCACCCCACCGGTATGGCGGCTGCGGGCAGAAACTTTCCCATTATTGCTGGTGGTACAGGGCAGGCCTTGTGCAGGCATATTGGTGCAATACGGAGCCCGGATCTCGTCGATCCCGTTGTTTGGCTGATCCAGCGTCATGAATCGCCCGCACTGGTCATCATCGTTCAACATATCACCACGCCAGTCAACATTGTTATCTGAACTGAACATAATCTGTTCGGACATCATCAACGTGTTTGACGTGCCATCCGTGATATCGGCAAAACGTGAAGTCAATGGTTGGTCTCGGCTGGCGTTATTCCGGTAACCGAATGGTGCAGCAAACGGTGCCAGTGTGGCACTGGGTTGACGAATCGGCCCCCAGTTGACTGCATAGTTACCACGTGCCCGCCAGTAAATATCGCCAGTGGCATAGGCTGGGCCCCCACGGTCGCTGGGGCAGTAATACACCTTTGAAGTGGCCGATTGCGGCCCGTTGTGGGTGCTGGTAATGGTATTTGGTGCAGCGTAGAAGTGGGTGTTGATGTTGTATTGATTGGCAACATTGCCCATTTCCACATAAGACCACAACTGCACCACCCAGGTGGTGCGGGGGTTACTACGTGCACCATATGGGAGGGTACCCACCGTATCGTGGTGGGCGTGCATCGCAATCCCCCACTGTTTGAAATTATTGGTACACGATGCGCGATTCGCCGCTTCCCGCACCTTCTGCACAGCTGGCAGTAACAGCCCAATTAAAATGGCGATAATCGCAATTACCACCAGCAACTCAATCAGGGTAAAGCCCCGACGACCACGAATTGGAAGAGAGGTCATTCGTTTTGTCTCACAAAAGAAAGAAATGATGGACAAGTGAAAATCACTTCATTATTTTATCGGCTACAAAGATTAAAAAACAGTGAAGAATTTTCTTTCTGGTGCTCGACAGGCGAATTCATTTCCAAGAAGTTCCATTAAATTGTAGTCGCCACTATCATCCTTGGTGGGTCGACATTTGCTGAAAACACCCACTCCAGTCACTTTTTTCAGATCGATCCTGATACAAGTTTCCACCAGATCCGCTACTTTGAATTGAGACGAATAGCAAAACCAGCTTTGAAGCAGTGGCGGAGCTTATGAATAATTCCTGCTCATCCAAAATAGTGGACTCTCTCGTGTTAGTTCGCCACAATTAAGGTATCTTTTCCCAGTTATGATCTGTAATCCAAAAGCCTTGATGGCCTTTTCTAACAGTTTTCCTTATACAGTGTTAATTCAACTACCTAAATTTAAGAGGTGTACTCTTGGTAAGAGCCAGAGATGTTCTGCAACCAGGGAACTATTCAACCTATCGCAATGTACGAGCGGTACTATTTTTAATTGTTTTTGTTGATAGTTGCCTGTTTATTGGTGGAATCATCGCAATATTGAATCCAACTGAGAAGGACGACTTTGAAATAGGGATATTTCTTTCCATACTTGGATTGGTTGGAGTTGTGGGCGGCATTGCTGGACTTCTTGGCAGGCGAAAAGTGGTACCATTACTTTATGTTCTGACAGTAATGCACATGTGTATGTTGCCTTTAGGAATCATTATGGCGTTAGTTTTGTTCACGGGACTCTCAGACTACTTCATGAGTGTGGAGCAAATTCGAGATGCAGAAAAAAATCCACACAGACTTACCTGGTAAAGCCCAACTACTTCGACCTCAAACTGAGCAAAATAGTACAGACAATTCATTTTTGTGATCTTTGCCGTTTACTTTTCCGACATAACACTTGTGTTGATGATGGAATTTTCAACAATCACATCAAAGACATGCCTGTCGATTCATCAACTTAGTGGCCACATGGCTAATTTTGAATTCTGGGTGGTTGAAGTGTAAGCACGTGAATCAGTGGCTCGATAATGTCTTCTATTTAGGGAACTGTGAGTCCTTTGGCATCTGTCAAACCAACACATGATGCGCCAATGCAAGAAGCATACATCAGGCTGTTTACCAACGGATGAATTTTTGAATTCTGAATTGTGTGATAATCAGCCAGCCGGCTCACTACTGGTATCGCTAGCGGCTTTGAAGTTAAGGAAATGTAATTACCTTGAGTAGATCAAGCAGAAAAGCAGGAAGCAAGTTTTCATTTTTACCTCTATTGTTTGATAAACTTGTTGCTTCAGTTGAGGCTCATCTCATCATAACTTCATGTCAATGGACTTTTGCGTTTGATCTCCCGGATATCAAGTCCCAAAGTGTCTCCTGCTTGTTGAAGCTGTAGTTCTGTAATCAGTTTTTCTTTGAAACTGCGTTGAAGTATGTGATACATTGCATTCGCGAGGCGAACGCGCAGATCGTTCAATTCGAGATGTTTTATCCCACGTCTAATCGGTGGAATGCGACGGCCAGCATTGTCTTTTTCGGCTTGAGTCATCTTCTTGAATCTTGTCTGATAGCCATCAATCACATCAAAGGCATGTCTCACTTCACCCACCCAGAATTCAAAATTAGCCATGTGGCCGGCAAGTTGATGAATCGGCAGGCCCCCTGTGTGCGTCAGCACGTGAATCAGTGGTTCGGTAATGTCTTCAATGTAGGGCACAATCTCGACCTATTGCATTTTTTTGCAGACTTTCATTCTGCATTATTGTACTCCCGACGTACGTGGGTCGCAAATGGAAGCATCGTGCGTGCACCCTAGAAATCATCTCACATGTAAACTAATTGCCAGCACCACAGCGTGGGTGGGATTGTATCCTAACTCAGTTGCAAAATGTCCATTCTCAACAGGTACCGTTTCCTATGAAGTTGATCAGTGCCGTCGTCGAAAATTTTCGTTCGATTCACCACAGCAGCCCCGTTTCGATTGATCCGAAAGTTACCGTGCTGGTGGGACAGAATGAATCGGGCAAAACCGCTTTCCTGCAAGCTCTCCACCATAGTCGCCCGGTGGAACAGAATGGTGGGTTTGATGTCGACCGCGATTACCCTCGAGCTGCCGTAAACGAATACCGCGATCGTCATGAGGCGAATCCGGCCACGGTGGTCACGCTGACGCACGAATTGACTGCAACGGAACTGGATGCCATCACCTCCCATCTTGGGGTGCGGCTGTTTCATTCCCTGCAGGTCACAACCACCCACCACTACAAGAATCATTTCACCATTGGCATTAAATTTGACGAAGGACCCTATATTCGCCACCTGCTGGACGATGTTTCCCTGCCACGGGAGATCAAAGCGGAAGCACTGGCTATGACCTCCATTCGTGGGCTCTTCGACCTGCTGCGGGCGCGGGATTTGAATGTGGAAGGGAAGGAATTTGTCGAAAGCCTGACCAGACGCTTTCAGCCCGATGCCCACAAAAACTGGCAGAACCTGCTGGCCCACGAACTGTGGGAGCAGTTTTTGCAGAATTGGCTGCCCAAATTCTTCTATTTCGATGAATACTACCTGCTGCCCGGCAAAGTGAACCTAAAGACGCTGGCTCTGCGTGCTCAGCAGGAAAATTTGCTTTCGGAAACCGACAAAACTGTGCTCAGCCTGCTGCAACTGGCGGGTGTGCAGTTACAGGAATTAATTGCTCCCCAGGGATATGAGCAGATCAAAGCACGGTTGGAAGGGCTGCAGAATTCCATCACCGACCGAATTTTTGAGTATTGGACACAAAATCGCGAGCTGGAAGTCGAGTTTGATATTCGGGAAGATCCCAAAGAGGCCCCACCTTACCAGGATGGGCCCAACTTGTACCTTCGAATCAAAAGCAGGCGACATCGCGTGACGGTGCCATTCAACCAGCGAAGCCGTGGGTTCATCTGGTTTTTCAGTTTCATTGTGTGGTTCGATACCATCAAGCGACAGGTGGGAAATTCCCACGATCTGGTGCTGCTGCTGGATGAACCCGGCCTGAACCTGCATGTACTGGCACAAGCCGATTTTCTGCGGTATATCGACGCACTGGCCGAAAAAAAGCATCAGATCGTTTATACCACGCACTCTCCATTCATGGTGCCCAACAATCGACTGCAACAGATACGACTGGTGGAAGATCGGCCAGAACAAGGCACGGTGATCACCACCGACTTTTCCAATGTGGCGAGCAGCACGCTCTATCCGATTCGTGCCGCACTGGCCAATTCTGTGGCAGAAAATCTGTTCCAGAATGAACCCACCTTACTTGTAGATAGCCCCACCGACCTGGTTTTTCTGAGGATATTCTCATCTATATTGGAGAAGGCAGGTCGCACCGGCCTGCGGGACGATCTGACCATCGTTCCTGTGGGTGGTCTGGATCGCGTGGCAGCAGTGCTGGCGCTGCTGGGCACTCACCCACCCGAAGTGGTGGTGCTGCAGGCCACCCACGATCATCAAGTGCCACCACACGAACCGCTAGTGGAAAAATTCATGAAAACCAATCATGTGCTGCAATACGGGCAGTTTCGCACTGTAGACACGGACGGTGAAGGAACAGAAAATGCCCCACCTGCATCTGGGATTGAAGACCTCTTCTCGGTGGGCTTTTACCTGAAGCTATTCAATGCCACATTTACGAACAAACTGCCCAAAGTGGTGAAGGAAAACGATCTGCCAGCGGGAGATCGCATCGTCGAACGCCTCAATCGCTACCTGATTGCTAATTCCGTAATGCTGCGAAGCCAGGAAGGATACAATCCCTATTCTTTGGCGAATTATCTGGCCGCAAACCCACCCAAAACGTTCGATAAGGACACGCTCGCCCGCTTTGAGGAGTTGTTTGAAGCAATCAATTCGATGTTTTCTTGAAAGTTGCTCGGCCATAACTTCTTATTTAGCAAGCACTAACAACTTTTTTTAAAAATATTCCAAATTATAGGGAACAAAATACCACTATGTTCGTCTATATACTATAGGTGGGATTGGTGCACAACTGCGGTTGTACAGGAATCTTTTCACCCACGTGCGGGTTGAATTGGTACACTATTCATTTGGTGGTATCGCTTCCCAACGAGATTGAAAGAGCAGTCATGGCACGGATTAAGAGAGTTCAGGCAGAAGTTCCCGCATGTTTTGCCGTGGTGCACCCTGGACTGGAGCCAATTGCTGCCGATGAAATTACCCGCGATTTAGGCGGGGTGGTGAAAAAAGCGGAGCGAGGCATCGTGGTATTCCGTGTGGATGCCATTACGCCCGATCTGTTGGAACTGCGTACGGTGGAAGATCTGTATCTTTTCGCCTGGGGTACCGATTCGCTGACGCACCGTGCCATGGATTTGAACCAGATTCGCCAGTGGACCGTCCGCGATGCCAACTGGAAAGATCTTTTTCATTTCCACCATCAGGTGCGGCCACAGGGAAAGCGGAAGCCCACCTATCGGTTGATTACTCAGAAAGATGGCACGCACGGCTATCGCCGCATTGATGCTCAGGATGCGTATGCGGAAGGTTTGCGCCGAAAGATTCCAGAAACCTGGCGTCTGGGTGACGATGATGCCTGGGTTGAGATGTGGTTGATTATTCGTGGCCCCACCGCCATTGCGGGAGTGCGACTTTCCGACCGCACGATGCGTCACCGGACGTACAAAGTGGAGCATTTGAAAGCATCGCTGCGTCCCACAGTGGCTGCTGCAATGGTTCGTCTGGCGGGTGCTGGCCCAGGCGATTATGTACTCGATCCCATGTGTGGTGCGGCAACCATTCTTGCAGAACAGATTGAACTGAGCAAACTTCGGCGTGCTGGAAGGATCGAAACTATTGGTGGCGATCTGGATATGAATATGCTGCGGGCCGCACGTTCCAATTTAGCGAAGGTGGGCCCCGCAGTATTGGCAAACTGGGATGCACGCACGCTGCCATTGGCTACCGATAGTGTTCAACGGATTATCTGTAACATGCCATTCGGCAAACAGGTCAGCACGCCGGAAGAAATTGGCCCACTATACCAGCGCACGGTGCGTGAACTGGATCGCGTGCTGCAGATAGGCGGTCGGGCAGTGCTGCTGGTTTCAGAAATGGAACCACTGCGGGCGGCAATCCGCAAAACAGAATGGAAAGCCCTGCGACAACTGGATGTGGAAGTGCTGGGTCAGGATGCCACGATCAGCGTCTGGAATAAACTGTAATTTTCCTGTACATTGATCGGTGCGGGTAGAAAGTAGAATTTTTGGCTTTTTACCCACGTTGCGAAACTTATCTTGTGTGTTTTTACCCCTGGCGGACGAAATGACACGATATCAATGTCCCGAATGCGATGAGATATTGAAGCGGGCAACGCCGCTACCGGAAGGGAAAAAAGTTCGCTGTCCCAAGTGCGACGCGGTATTTGTTGCGAAAGCACTGGCAGAGAAGAAAGCTTCTGCCCCACCACCTCCACCTAAGAAAGAAGCACCCAAGCCCGAACCAGTGATGGCGATGGCAGATGATGACGAGGAAGACAGCAATCCTTACACATTGAAAGAAGAAGAACTGGGGGAAAAAGAAAAGCCCGATCTCTTCTTTGGCAGTCTGCGCGATAAGTTTGCGAAAAGCCAGATCGGCCCCGCCATGAGCCAGACGGTAAAGCCATCTAACTGGCTGATGCGGATCGGCTTGGGCACAGGGGTGCTGTCAGTCATCATCATGGTACTGGCACTATTTCCGGTGGTTTTTTCCGAAGTGGATCCGATCAGACCTTTTCTTCGGCCTCAGGTAACCAAGTTGCTGTTCGGCATCTTTGTATTTATCTGTGCTTCGCTGATGGTATGGGGTGCCTCGAGCATGCATGCTGTCAGTAATTTGCCCATGGCGATCGTTGGCTCCGTAATGGGTATTCTGGTTTATGTTGCACAGGGAATCATCGCTTACAATCGCGTCCACCAGTTTGGGGATGGGTTTGAGCGTTACATAGGCTACTTGGGTGTTGCGGTAATTTTCGCATCTTCGCTCATGGGTGTGTGGTGCCTGGTGGTAATCTTTAAACCGGTTGTCCAAACGGGATTCAAAGAATATCAGGAAAGGGCGAAGGATAAACGAATTGTGTAGAGGATTGTGACAAAATCGAGCCTGTACCAAACCTCAACGTATCGCCTTTCTGCCGCTTTGACGTGCGTGCCTACAATAATAATCTGATTTCCAATTGAAGGAGTACATCGATGAAAATGGCGATTGTTGGATTGCTGGGATTAACGCTGGTCGCTGGTTCCATGGCCGCAGATATTGAATTTGCCGGTTTGAAAGGCAAAGTTCCTGCGGGCTGGAAGGAAGAAAATCCTTCTAACACCATGCGTACCGCTCAATACAAACTGCCGAAAGCAGAAGGCTCTGAAGATGCCGAACTGGCAGTGTTTTACTTCCGTGGCGGCAGTGGTTCTGTCGATCAGAACCTGGCCCGTCAATTGGCCAAATTCAAAGCCGCAGGCGATGTGAAGCCCAAAGTGAACGTGGAAAAAATGAAGCTGGGCGAAAAGGAAGCCACCTACCAGGACATTCAAGGTGTGTTTCTGTCGAAATTCCCACCATTTGCTCCTAACGCAAAAATCACGGAAAAGGCAGACTACCGCCAGATTTATGTGATCTGTACCACCGACAACGGCGATTACTACATCACCCTGCTGGGACCTGCGAAAACAGTAGAAAAGCACAAGAAAGACTTCGATGCCATGTTGAAAGCCCTGAAGTAATCGATTCGATTTTTCCAATTGAGTTTACTGCCTAAATCACATCAGCAATTGTATTCGCATGTTCATCAATTAGGATTAAATTCGCCCCAATATGCCATCCGGATCAGATGGGGTGATTTGAATTTTGCAAAAATTCACAAAAAAGTTTTTCTTGCCGCAAGTTAATAATTTGTAAATGCTTACGATGATTTCATTTTTCAGAAACGGATCAATTTTGAAAAAAAATTGCGATTTGAAACCGCAACGTGGATATATTAATATGTACACGTGGCAATAATTCCATGTGTGGGGAGAGTGGTTGACACGTTGAAAGGAGTCAGAGTGGCTGGTGCAGATTTACCTGTACCCAACGGTTCACCGTGTTTCGGCCAATTTTTGCCCCTCCCCTTGAACTACGTGCGGTTTTTTCTTGTCTTAACTTTCAGGGAAAATGATTTCCTCTTCCAGAAAGCTACCCGTTTGAGGTTGGTATGCGTACGGCGAATGAAATTCGGCAACAGTTTATCGATTTTTTCTGCAAACAGCACCAGCACCGCTTCGTGCCATCCAGCAGTGTGGTGCCGCACGATGACCCCACGTTACTGTTCGCCAACGCCGGCATGAACCAGTTCAAGCCCATTTTCCTGGGCTTCGAAAAACGCGACTATGTGCGTGCGGCCAACACCCAGAAATGTATCCGGGCTGGCGGTAAGCACAACGACCTCGAAGATGTGGGCAAGGACACGTACCACCACACCTTTTTTGAAATGCTGGGCAACTGGAGCTTTGGCGATTACTTCAAGCAGGAAGCAATCACCTGGGCGTGGGATCTGCTGACAAATGTGTGGGGGCTGGACGCCGCCCGCCTGCACGTGACGGTATT
This sequence comes from Zavarzinella sp., assembly GCA_041399155.1. Lineage (NCBI taxonomy): Bacteria > Pseudomonadati > Planctomycetota > Planctomycetia > Gemmatales > Gemmataceae > Zavarzinella > Zavarzinella sp. The sequence continues at coordinate 387,727 of JAWKTI010000004.1, read as the reverse complement.
TGAAGGCGATGCAGAAAATAATGTTCCTGAAGATAAAGAAGCAGCCGATATCTGGCGTGCCGTGGGGGTGCCAAACGACCACATTCACCTGGGCAACAAGAAAGATAACTTCTGGGAAATGGGCGATACCGGACCGTGTGGGCCGTGCACCGAGGTCCACATCGACCTGACGCCCGATTGCAAAGGCGGCCACCTGGTGAATGCAGGCACGCCCGAAGTAATTGAAATCTGGAACAACGTCTTTATTCAGTTCAACCGCAACGAAGATAAAAGCCTGACCCCACTGCCCGCGAAGCATGTGGATACGGGCATGGGCTTTGAACGGATCTGTGCGGTGCTGCAAGGCAAAACAAGCAACTACGATTCGGATGTGTTTACACCTTTGTTTTCTGCGATACAGGAACTAACGAAAGTTGCCCCCTACGGAGGGGATTTAAAGGATCGCGTGGATACTGCGTACCGCGTGATTGCTGACCACATCCGCACACTGACCTTTGCCCTCAACGATGGAGCTGTTATTGGCAACGATGGCCGCAACTACGTGCTGAAGCGAATCTTGCGGCGTGCGTCGCGTTATGGTCGGCAGGCACTCAACACCACGGGGCCATTTCTGCACAATCTGGTTGGTGTGGTGGTGGAGCAACTCGGCGGAACCTTCCCGGAATTGAAACGCAACCCGGAAAAGGTGCGGGAACAGATCTACGACGAAGAGACTTCCTTCCTTCGCACACTGGACCGTGGGCTGAAGCTGTACTCTCATTTGAGTGAACGAACGAAGGCTACTGGCAGCACCACCATCGATGGGGCGGATGCCTTCAAACTGCACGATACTTACGGCATCTACATCGATATTACCCAGCAGATGGCTGAAGAAGACGGTCTGAAGGTGGATGAAGAAGGCTTCAAACAGGAATTAAAGGATGCCCAGGAACGAGATCGTGCGGGCAAGAAAAAGTTTCATACCGCGGCAGTAAAAGGTGACCTTCCTCCCACAGATGATGCACCGAAGTACCTGCCGGAAGTTCTACAGGCAACGGTGCTTGGGTGGGTGATTGGCAACGAAGTACACCGCACGGGCGAACTGCAGGCAGGCGATGCGGCAGCGCTATTGCTCGATCGCACCAACTTTTATGCGGAACAGGGTGGTCAGGCAGGTGATACGGGCATCATCCGCACCGAAGATGACTGTGAGTTTGAAGTGCAGGATACCCAACGCCTGGGCGATACGATTCTGCACCACGGGATTCTGGTTTCTGGCAAACTGGCCGTGGGCACCAGTGTTTCAGCAATGCAGGCAACCTTCCGCCGTATCGATATCATGTGCAACCATACAGCTACCCACCTGATGAACCTGGCATTGCGTCAGGTATTGGGTAACCACGTGGAGCAGAAAGGTTCGCTGGTGGATGAAGACAAAACCCGCTTCGATTTCAGCCACGAAAAGCCACTGACTCAACGCGAGTTGCGACAGGTGGAACATAAAGTAAATGAGATGATTCGCCGCGACCTGGCAGTAAATGCGGTAACTCTGCCACTGGCAGAAGCCAGCAAGATCACCGGTGTGCGAGCTGTCTTCGGTGAAAAATACCCCGACCCTGTGCGGGTGGTGATGATTGGCCCGGAAACGCCAGAACAGGCCCGCTACGACGATTCGATTGAATTCTGTGGTGGCACGCACATCCCACGTACTGGGCATATTGGTTATTTCAAACTGGCCAGCCAGGAAGGGGTTTCCAAAGGTGTTCGCCGTGTAACCGCTGTTACAGGTCGTGTGGCCGCACAGGATCTGGCGACGCTGACCAACACAATGGAAGATTTGACCAGTAAGTTCCAGTGCAAACTGGAAGAACTGCCTACACGGCTGGAAGCCCTGCAACAGGAATTCGAGCAACTGCAGAAGCTATTCCTGAAGAACAGTTTGCAGGAATTACAGCGGGTGGCAGATCAGTTATTTGAAAGTGCTGTCAGCATCGGTGCGTCGAAAGTGATCGTTGGTGAAGTCCCACCTGCGGATATTGAGGTGATGCGTGGTCAGGTTGATCGGTTACGACAAAAAGCAGAGTCGTGCATCATCATCCTTGGTTGGAAAAACCCGGACCAGTCCGCAGGTTTTGTGGTGGGGGTATCGAAAGATCTCAACCAGGCGGGGCTGAAATCAAATGATCTGATGAAGCCCGTCTCTGCAATTGCGGATGGCAAAGGTGGCGGCCCACCTCACCTGGCAACGGGTGCAGGCAAAAATGGCGCTGCACTGCCAGCAGCACTGGCGAAAGGAACGGAACTCGCCACAGAGTTTTTGAAAAAGAAGGGGTAGGTTTCAGTGGTTGAACCTGCTTATTACTCGGCCAGATGAATCGAAGTGGACACCAATTGCAGTTATGCCAAGAAAATCTTTATCATAGTACCACGTCGTTGTTCCATCTGGCCTTGTGTATTCCTCAGAAGGTGGTCCATACCTTGCCCGCAGCTCTTCCATGGTATTACCTTTCTCTGCTTGAAAATTAACATATTCACTGCTGCTATGCCTGTTAATCAGACTAAGCACGAAACAGCTACACAGGAGAGCAGAGAAAGAAAAATAAATGTACACTAACGATCTGTTACATTTGGAGTGTGGGATATTAGCTTTCGTTTCTGCCACGGTAGAAAACTCCGTCTGCTAGAGCGGGTTTCGAGTAATTGTCATCATAGCTGTGGAATGCTTATTGTCTTTTGGCCCTGAAGGGGCCATTCTGTCAGCCCAGGGCGAGCGAAGCGAGCCCTGGGAAAAGAATTTACCATACCCTCGGCCCTGAAGGGGCCGTTCAAAATGGGTCTGTGTTCTGATTAATTCTGTTAGGTTCATCTCTTCGAATATGAACGGCCCCTTCAGGGCCGAAGACTTTATACCACTTACCCAGGGTGAGCGAAACGAGCCCTGGGGAAAAGAATTTACCATACCCTCGGCCCTGAAGGGGCCGTTCAAAATGGGTCTGTGTTCTGATTAAATCTGTTAGGTTCACCTCTTCGAATATGAACGGCCCCTTCAGGGCCGAAGACCTTTTGTACCACTTGCCCAGGGCTCGCTTCGCTCACCCTGGGCTGACAGAATGGCCCCTTCAGGGCCAAAGACTATTTGTTAACTAGCCAGCTCAATTCATGGAATTCAAGGTAGCGAACAACAGCATTAAAGATTTGTCGCCAATAGAAAATCAATCGAATTGAACTCAAAATATTGAAGGCTGCTCTAAATTTCGTTTGTTGCACTTCCGCGCAGAGCTTGGGTTCCAAGTGTAATCACAAAACAATTTGATGAACCGCGCATGGGGTAGCCCAATGTAGCATACACAAAACAGAATTTCATCGCTGAGTTCCGGCTTGGTTTTTTCTACATGGCGACTTTGCGGTCAGCATAAACCATCTGAATTCAGGCGTAAACGTAGGCCCAATTGACACACAATTTAGTTCGGCTTTCGTAACAGGTGCAGTCGTAAGAGATTCAAAGCCATTTTGGCGGTGCGACTTTGAATTTCGGTACGGGTTCCTCCCCAGGTGTGGTGCTGCACTTCACAACCACCGTCCCATGCTAATGCCACAAAAACGGTGCCTACCGGCTGATTTTCCCCACCTGTGGTGGGGCCTGCTAATCCTGTACTGCTCAGGGCAAAATTGGTCTGCAGGCGTTCGCGGCAGCCAATGGCCATCGCACGTGCTACCGGTTCGCTTACCGCACCATGTTCTGCTAACAGTTCCCCAGGCACACCCAATAATGCCTGTTTTGTTTCATTGGTATAGGTAACAAAACCACCATGCAGAACACTGGAAGCACCCGGCACCTGCCCGATTCGGTTGGCAATCAGTCCTGCCGTCAGGCTTTCTGCGGTGCTGATCGACAATTTTCGCCGTATCAGTTCTTCGACCACCACTTCGTGCAACTCTTCGTGATCCACCCCAAACACCAATTCACCCAGCCGTTCGCGTATAATCGCCTCAATTGGTGCGTACTGGGCCTGGGCTGTGGCAAAATCGTTGCCACGGGCAATTATCCGAAGTGAAATCACTGCATCGCTGGCGGTAATCCCCACTTCCGGTACGTGCCCACGTCGGGTCAGGTCGCTTACCTTCTCTTCAACGGCAGATTCCCCCCAACCGAAGGTGTTTATTTTTCGCTGGACAACCACCCCGCCGATCAGGCCAAGTTCCATCAGGCGTGGGCGAACTTCCCGTTCGTACATCAGCTTCATTTCCGATGGCACGCCGGGCATACAGGCAATAATGCTGCTGCCCACCTGCATCCAGATTCCGGGTGCGGTGCCATTCGCATTGAAAATCGCCATAGCTCCTTGTGGGAAAAGAGCTTGCACACGATTTCGCTCTGGCATTTCCCGCCCACGGCGGGTGAACATATCGCGAATCTGTTGCAGTGAAACCGGGTCTTCCACCAGGGGAACATTCACCAGTTTTGCCAGCACTTCGCGGGTCAGATCATCCAGCGTGGGGCCCAGGCCTCCCGTACTGAGCACCAGCTTTGCCCGTTGCACCGCATTGTGAAAAACCTGAACATTATCGTCAAAATCGTCTGCCACGGTGGTGTGAAAGCCCACCGGAATACCATCTTCGGCCAAGCGCTGACTCAGCCACTGGCAGTTGGTATCCAGATTCTGGCCGCTGGTAATTTCGCTGCCAATGGAAATCAATTCTGCCTTCATTACCCACCTGTGGTCTCGGAAAAAGATTATTGTAAGCGACCACCGCAATCACTGGGCCACTTCAGCCCGGAATGTGGGCAATCGGCATCCTCGGGACCTACAAGTTAGACTCGTAAAAACGTGATCACCCATAGTCTGCTCGTACATGCAGAAAAACTTCTGAGAGCTTAATGAAGTGGGATGGTTTAGACAGATGAGAAAAAAATGAAGGCGCTGGGACTTGAACCCAGGACCCACGGATTAAAAGTCCGATGCTCTACCAACTGAGCTACGCCTCCAATCTGAACAGTAACACTGCCAGATAGACCTATGTTAGTGGGCAGAGGTTCGTTTTCCACACCAAAATGGGGTAATTTTTTGGTGATTTTTCTTCCACGTGACGGTGGGGAGTCGAAACGGCAAACTTTGATAGCAGCTCAATTATATTTCCAAATCGCAATATTGTAAATCATGCAGGCTAATTGTTTACTGCCCACCTTATCTTGATTTTGAACATGCTACAAAATTCTCATTCCCACACCTGAATTCGCGAATTTTTCTGTCTGATTTTTCAGATTATCGCGATTATTTCTCCGCTTCGTGTTCCGAATTATGCTAAATCTCAGCATGGAATAGTCCCCCTCCAAGTTTACCAAGGAACATAATTCGCCTTCCCTATGTGGTGAAAGAGGTAGTTGCGTATGTCCAGCCCAAAAACAGTTCAACAATTGTTTGATCTGGTAGTACGAAGCGAACTGCTGACAAAGCAGGAAATCGAAAAATATCTGCTGCAGCGGGAAGCGGAAAATGAAAAATTTTCTGATGCTTCCGCAATGTGCTCTGGCATGGTGCGGGACCACCTGCTGACACACTTTCAGGCCAAATTGCTAATGCAGGGCCGCTGGAAAAACTTTTTCCTGAAAGGCAAATACAAGGTATTAGAGCATCTTGGTGCCGGTGGCATGGGGACGGTTTTCCTCTGCGAGCACCGCCATATGCGTCGCAAAGTGGCGATTAAGGTTCTCCCGCCCGATCGCGTGGATAGTGCCACGCTGATGCGTTTTCAACGGGAAGCCCAGGCAATTGCGATGCTGAACCACACCAACATTGTGCGGGCGTTTGATATTGAGCAGGAAGGCTCCCTGAACTTTCTGGTGATGGAATACATTGATGGCGTCAGCATGCAGCACCTGGTGGAGCATCTGGGGCCACTACCCATCCCACGTGCGGTGAACTATCTGTGTCAGGCGGCTAACGGTTTGCAGCACGCCCACCAGAAAGGTTTGGTGCACCGAGACATCAAGCCCAGCAACCTGATGCTCGATTTTCTGGGTGTCATCAAGTTGCTGGATCTGGGGCTGGCACGATTCACCAATCCCATGGATAATTCCGAAATCACGATGGCGGGTGGCTCCAGCCCCACTGTGTTGGGAACAGCCGATTATCTGTCGCCGGAACAGGCACGCGATTCCACGGTAGACCATCGGGCCGATATTTACAGTCTGGGTGCGGTCTTTTACTACTTTCTGACTGGCCAGCCACCATTTCATGGTGGGAACGTGGCGATGAAACTGGTTCGCCACCAAAGCGAAAAGCCCAAACGCGTCGATCAGGTGCGGTCCGGTATTCCGGTGGGGATTGCAGATGTGGTGTCTCTGATGCTGGAAAAATCACCCAATGCACGCCCGCAGCAGCCAAAAGATGTGATTCGCTATCTCGAACCGTGGCTGGTAGATGTAGAACCACCGACACCCGATGAAGTGCCGGAAAACCGTTTCTCATTAAATCGGGAACTCGCCAGTATGTCGAAGGCATCCACGGTATCGCTGATGTCCCACTCTGGCCGAACGTTTATCCTGAAAACGACCGATACGCAACAACATATGTCAATCCTCTCAGCCCCAGGTGTGCGGATTGAATCATCGCCTGCGAGCCACTATCCCAGTACCCCCAAGTAACAACATTGTCCACCATGACTACTGCAACACATTCGATCGATCGGCACCAGCTATCGAACCTGAAAAAGATCATCGTGCAAAGCGAATTGATCCCACAGGCGAAGTTTGACCAGTTTCTTTCTGGCCTGCACGCACGTAACGTGGGATATAATGAACCGATTGATTTACTGCAACTACTTGTTTACGAAGGACTTCTGACGAAATTCCAGGCCCGCCTCCTGTTGCAGGGCAAGTGGAAGAATTTTCTTATTGATAACAAGTATGTTATCCTGGACCAGCTTGGCAAAGGTGGGATGGGGACAGTTTTTCTGTGCGAACATCGCCACATGAAACGCCGGGTGGCCATAAAGGTGCTCCCACCTGAAACCACCAGCAGCCCCACCATGGTGCACCGCTTTCAGCGGGAAGCAGAGGCAGTGGCACGGGTCAATCACCCCAACATCGTGCGGGCCCACGATATTGGCTCTCACAAAAACATGCACTATCTGGTGATGGAGTACATTGATGGGGTCAACCTGCATGAACTGGTGACCGTCAATGGGCGTCTGGCGATCGACCGTGCCGTCGATTACATCATTCAGTCCGCACGCGGGCTGGCCTGTGCCCACGCAGCTGGCGTGGTACACCGAGATGTCAAACCAGGGAATATTCTGGTTGACCGCAGTGGCACCATCAAGGTACTCGACCTGGGTCTGGCACGAATGGTGAACGACGACCGGGGCTCCGTAACCATGGCAGGTGGCAATGGCACCCTGTTGGGCACAGCCGATTACGTTGCACCAGAACAGGCACTCGATGCCCGCAATGTCGGCCACCTGGCCGATATTTATTCGCTGGGGGCAACGTTCTACTTCTTACTGACTGGTCGTGCGATGTATCCCGAAGGGAATATGGCTCAGAAGTTAATTTCACACCAGATTCGCCACGTTCAGTCCCCACGTCAGATTCGGCCAGAGGTACCCGACATGGTGAATTATCTGGTGATGTCGATGATTGCGAAAAAGCCGCACGAACGGCCGGAAGATATGGTGGAAGTGATTGAAACATTACAGGAATTTCATGTTCCGGTGCTACCGCCTGATCCGGATGAAATGCCGGTAACGGCTTTTGCTGGCCGCACCGATATGAGCCAGTCGATGCGTGGCCCCGCCTCCCAAACAACCCGCGTCTTCCACCAGGCAATGATGAACACACGACACTCTTAAAGATTTCTCATTTTTGTAGGCTAAAATCGGGACATCGATTCGTGTTATTTCCTCGAATTCGTAACATGGGCGTCCCGCCCATGGCTGTCCTGCACAGGCGAGTCACCGTGCTACGAAAAAGGCTGAGATACGCGGCTTACTGACAGACCCGATTTTGAACGCTCAAAACGATCAAGCATGATTGTACCCATGTGCGAAGTCTGTCGAATTAGGGAATTGCGAAGCGGCAACTCATAATCGAAGTGGAGGGACTCAATTCCGTGTAAGATGCTCCACAACACACCCCCTCCATCGGCACGACGCACCGTCGGGCAGAAGTTTTTTATGTGATCCTGGACATCGTGCCATTCGTTTTCTCTTCATAGCCCGCAGCGTTAGCAAGGGTTTTTTACTTTACAAACCCTTGCTAACGCTGCGGGCTATGAAGCAATTTGCAGGCTTCGGTTAATATTTACGACATTTCGGCCCAGTTTTTCGGCTGCAGCCAGTAATTGGTTAATTCATGTTCCGGTGTGCCTGCTTCTGGGTGGTAGTCGTACCAATACCGCACCGTGGGTGGCAGCGACATCAGGATCGATTCGATCCGCCCACCAGTTTTCAGGCCGAATGTGGTACCACGGTCATAGACCAGATTAAATTCCACATATCGCCCACGGCGGTATTCCTGAAAGCGGCGTTCCCGCTCGCCCCAGGGGGTGTTTTTGCGTCGTTCGATGATCGGTGCGTAACTGGGAACGAACTGATCGCCGCAATCCTTCACAAAATCAAACAGTCCAGCCATATCTTCCGAACGATAATCGAAAAAGATCCCGCCGACACCACGTGCCTCTTCGCGGTGCTTCAAATAGAAGTATTCATCGCAATCGTGCTTCATCGTGGCAAAATTGGCCACGTGGGCGTGGCGGTCGCAGACCGCCTTCCAGGTGCGGTGGAAGTGCACAACATCTTCGAGAAACGGGTAATACGGTGTCAGATCGGCCCCACCACCAAACCACCAGTGGTTGCCTTTGGTCAGATAACGGAAATTGGCATGCACGGTGGGGCAATACGGATTTCGTGGGTGCAGCACCAGCGACACACCTGTCGCAGAAAATTTTGTACCTTCACCAGGGATCGCTTTTGCAAATTCAGGGCTCATTTCGCCATAAACTTCAGAAAAATTGACGCCCGCTTTCTCAAACACGCCCCCTTCTTCCAATACACGGGAACGACCCCCGCCCCCACCTTCGCGGTCCCAGCGATCTTCGCGAAAATCCTTCAAACCATCCAGTGCAGCCAGACCCTGGCAGATTCTGTCCTGCAAACCGAGAAAATAATCCACACATTCTTGGTGCAATTCCGCTGCAGTCATGGGAGCCCCTGACAAGTTACATAATTGTTACAAAAAGTTCGCGGTGGGAGGGCAGTTGCCTGTCAACACGTCTCTCTACGCTTTCTTACCCACCTGCACGCCGGATGGGAAGTTCATTTCAGCCAGAATTTCTAGGATGAACAGCACAGCACGTGCGAGAAGTTTATGAAGTATGTTATTGTTATACCGGATGGCTGTGCGGATGATCCCCAGGAAAGCCTGGGAGGGAAAACTCCGTTGCAGGCAGCGAAATTGCCCAACATGGACCGACTGGCCGCCATGGGGTGTGTGGGGCAGGCAAATAACGTCCCGAAACCACTGACACCTGCCAGCGATGTGGCCACACTGAGTCTATTTGGTTACGACCCGCTGGAAGTGTATACCGGTCGAGCCCCACTGGAAGCGGTTGCCATTGGCGTGAAATTAGGCCCCAACGACTGGGCGATCCGCTGCAATCTGGTGCACATTCGCGATGGTGCGATGAACGATTTCACGGCAGGCCACATTGAAAGCACCGATGGTGCCCCACTGCTGGCCAGTATGAATGCCGAAATCCGCAAACATTCACAGTTCGATCGTTACGAATTTGTGCCTGGGGTGCAGTACCGCAATCTGCTGGTCTATCGTGGGGATGGTGCACCCGCCCCATTCAGCACCGAAACCAAAACGCAGGCACCGCACGATATTCCCGACCAGCCAATCGAACGTTACCTGCCCAGTGGACCTGGCAGCGACGTTCTGCGGGAACTGATGGAACTGTCCCGTGGGGTGTTTCTGGATCATCCGGTGAACCAGAATCGCCACGCTGCGGGCAAAAAACAAGCCACCCGCATCTGGTTGTGGGGCCTGGGCAAGGCACCACAGGTTCGCCCATTTACCGAACAGTACGGCCCGAAAGGTGCTATCATATCGGGGGTTGACCTGGTTCGCGGAACCGGAATGCTGATCGGGTGGGATCGCATCGATGCACCGGGCAGCACCGGCTATCTGGATACCGATTACGCCAGTAAAGGCCGCACGGCGATTGCTGCCCTGGCAGACCACGATCTGGTGTGCGTGCATATTGAAGCCCCAGATGAGGCCTCCCACGAGGGCCGCACCGATGAAAAGATTCTGGCTTTGGAACGGATTGACGAACTGATTGTTGGCCCGCTATTAGAATATCTGCCCACAGTGGGGAATTGGCGGATGTTCATTAGTCCGGACCACCGCACCACCTTGCAGACGCGTGCCCATGCCTACGGTATGGTGCCCTTTGTGGCAGGTGGAACCGGCATAAGCACAGATTCTGCAAGCAGTTACGACGAAGTGACTGCTGCCGCTTCGGGCCTGGTTTTTGAACGTGGCTGGCAGGCAATGGGCTGGTTGTTACGCACCGAAAACCAGTGACAGAACAGAAAAGGAATTTTTCCTGATTTTTTTAGTTTGATCCAATCTATTGCAGGAACTGCATCGTCTTAGGGATAAGGAATCGCACATGGACCAATCCGCAGCGAGCCTGAAGCAACACCCAGGGGATAGCACCTCCACGGGAGAAAACCCCCAGCCACAAGCGGGGGAATCTGGAGTATCCAATGTCATGGAACCAGTGGATGTGCTGACAAGTGCTTTCAACGAATATCGAGACGAGCTGATCAGCACGTTGATGTACATATTGGGGAATCGGGATGATGCCCAGGATGTGGTCCAGGATGCTTTTCTGAAATGTTGGCGAAATCGCCAGCAGTTATCGGAAATTCAAAACCTCAAGGCGTTTATCTTTCGCGTGGGGCTGAATGCAGCAAAGGATTTTCAGCGTTCAGCCTGGAAGAGAAAGTGCAAGACATTTAAGGGAGAAGAATCGATGATCGCCGATGCATCTACAACGGGTCAATCGCTGGAATTCCAAGAGGAAGTCGCCCGCGTATCGATGGCGATATCGGGCCTGCGGACAGAAGAAAAGGAAGTTTTTCTCCTGCGGCAAAACGGCGGCCTGACCTACGAAGAAATTGCAGAAATCCGGCATGCCCCCGTGGGTACTGTCAAAACGCAAATGCGTTCCGCACTGCAAAAACTTCGCAAAGTACTGAATTAGTCTTCCATCCTGTAATTGATTAATAACGGTTATACCAATGAATACAAATGAACGAATGCAGGCTTTGGCCCTGGAACAACTCTATGGCCTGATCGAGCCTCAAGATGCCAAAGAACTGGAGGCCTATCTGGCTTCTCCAGAAGGCCAGCCATTAAAGCAGCAAATGGCACAGTGGGGGACCGTGCTGTCCACCGCAGCCAAAACAACTTTTCCGGAGGTGCAGTTTGCACCGCCCGTGGCAACGAAGATCACCCCGACCTCGACTGGTGTGCGTGCCCCACGAAGTATGTATCGCTACGCACTGACGGCTGCCATCTGTGCGGCTATTGCAATTCTCGCCGTACCAGCAGGTGTGCAGTTTTCCGGCTGGTGGAGTGCGTCGCAGGAAGTTGCAAGGCAGGAACTTGCGCGAAACAAAGCGAAAGATGAACAGGCGACGCTGGAAAAGGAAATTGCCAGCAAAGCAAAAGCAATTGTGGAAGAACGGAAGCGTGCACAAGACGAACTCGCTCGCCTGACTACCGAACACGACCAGAAACTGAACGAAATTCAGCGAAAAGCAGCCGACCAGGAATTCAGTGTCAGCCTGATGGGACCTGCCACGATTCAGCCGGGTGCCCCCAACTCCTGGAAGATGATGGTGCGGAACCAGAAAGGGAAATACGCCATTCCCAACCGTCTGGAAGTAGTGGTGAAAGACCAGAACGATACGGAACTGGTGCACCAGAGCTTTGAAAAGCCGAACGAGCCACCCGTACTGAACCTGACTACCGCATTCTGGAACAAAGTGCAGCCAGACACGCAGCTATTCATGCATGTTACGGCGATTTCCACCGACAACCGCAAAAGTACTTTGATGGAAAAGTTGCCCCTGGCACGACCAGTCTATGTGACGCAACTAACTACGGATAAGCCACTTTACAAACCAGGTGAAATGGTATTTTACCGCTCCCTGACCCTGGACCGTGGGACGTTTCTGCCACCGGAACAGGATATGTTGCTGGTGTTCAAAATGACCGATCCTTCTGGTGCCACCAAAGAAATCGACCGCACCAACGGCCGGATTTTCGATGGCCAGAAGCTGATTACCGGACCAGACCGCAAGCCGATCCGTGGGATTGGCGCTGGGCAGTTTGCACTGGCGGATGCCGCCCCAGGTGGGGAATACCAGTTGCAGGTGTTTGAAGTGGAGCCTGCCACGAACAAGGAAAAACTGCTCGAAACCCGCAAGTTTATCGTGAACAATTACGATCCGGATATTTTTGAAAAGAAACTGGAATTTGATGGCAAGACATACGGTGCAGGCGATCTGGTTCAGTTCAAACTGACTGCCAGCCGCACGGAAGGTGGTGCCCTGAAGCAGGCGAAAGCTACCGTTGTTGCCCGAGTGGACAATAAAGAAATCCTCAATTCTCAGGCACGCCTCGATAATGAAGGTGCATTGCGAATCCGTTTTGAATTGCCCAAAACATTGGCCAAAGAAGAAGGTACCGTTTCTGTCACCATTCAGGATGGTGATTCCGTAGAAACGATCGTGCGTCCGATTCCGATTATCGGTACCAAACTGAATATCGCCTTCTTCCCGGAAGGTGGGGAACTGGTTGCTGGGTTGAAGAGCCGGGTTTACTTCCAGGCACGCACCCCACATGGGAAGCCAGCTGATCTGAAAGGCTATCTGACCGATGGCAAAAACCGTCTGGCAGAACTGAAAACCCTGACCGATGAAGAGCTCCCTGGTGTAAACCGTGGGCAGGGAATGTTCGAGTTTACTCCTGTGGCTGGTCTGAAGTACCACGTGGTGCTGGAAAAACCATCGAAAATTGTCCCACCCAGCCCGGAAGGTTTTGCACTGCCCACCGTCCAGGCCAGCGGCGTGGTGCTGAAATCGCTCGATCCCATTAACGAAGTGGGCAAACCAATCCGACTGGAACTGCAAAGCACCCAGGACAAAGTGCTGCACGTTGGTGCGTATGCTCGGGGCAATCTGTTCCAGCACGTACCGGTGGATGTGAAAGCCAATCAGCCCACAGCGTTCGAATTAACGGGTGCCGCATCTTTTGGTGGTGTTACACGGATTACCGTGTTCGAAGAAATTGGCAAAGACGACCAACTGGATCTGAAACCAGTGGCAGAACGATTAGTGTATCGTCAGGCGGCTGAAAAGCTGGCATTGAGTGTACAACCAAACAAAACCGGTTACACACCTGCCGGCAAGGTGGAATTGAATCTCTCAACTTTTGATGAAAAAGAAAAATCTGTCCCAGCAGTGGTGATGGTTGCTGTAGTGAATCAAAGTGTGATCACCATGGCGGACAACAAAACAGATCGACTGTTACCCACGCACTTCTATCTGGCTGGCGATGTCAAGAATCCTGCAGAACTGGAACATGCTGATTTTCTGCTGACCGACCACCCCAAAGCGGGCGTGGCACTCGATTTACTGTTAGGCACCCAGGGCTGGCGTCGATTTGCAGAGCAATTGACAGCACCTGCAACGAAAGATCGAGAAGCTGTGGATCAACTGTTGATTTCAACGGGCCAGAAGGCAACAGAAGCCGTTGAAGTAACCAAATTGCAGTTCGAAGCAGTGAATGCCAAATATGTACCACAACTGGAGGCAAGTGCGTTGGCCGTGGCTGATGCACAATCGGCTTACGAAGAGTTTGCAAATACACAATTGCCGATTCTTCGAACAACCTTCAACGAAAAACGAGCCGAACTGGAACGTCTGAATAACTCCCACACCAATGCCTTGAGTGTGCTGCATGGCTATGAAACCCGTGCCGAATCGTTCCGCACGCTTGCAATGCCGATACTGTTCTGCCTGATGCTGACCGTGGGGATTATCATGGGCATCCGAGCGATGCTGGCATCGACCCAACGTCGGCTGATCATTTCAGGCAGCATGGCTTCATTTGCAATTGCCGGCATCCTGGTTGCTGGTTTGATCATGACCCGCCCCACCGAGGAAACCACGGAAGCTTTCTTTGCCAAGGCCAATGACAACAAGGCTGTTGCAACTGCAGAAGGGATAGAAATTGAAGATCAGGCTGCGTGGCATTTTAACGCAGACAATGATCGACTTAACTTGATGGAAGGCGGTGGATTCGGTGGTGGAGGTGGCGAACTGGAAAAACTGGCCGAAGGCAAAGGATTTCTTCGCAATGAAGATCTTTTCCAAGGCCGTGGTGGTGTCAGACGGGAGAAGATGCTGAAAGCTGGTGGGGGTAACTTTCCAGCACCTGGAATGATGGCACCGAGAGCACCTGGTGGTCCCCCTGTATTTGATGGTGTACCTGAAATGGCCGTACCCCAAGCGAACGCTGTCGATCCAGGACAGAAGTTCGATGCGAAATTAGCACTTGGATTACAGAAGAAAAATGCAGAGGATAAAGCGAAAGAAGCACGTTTTGGTGCCAATCGCAAGCAACTAATGGATCAGCTGATGCGTCAACGCCGGCCCAATGATGGACCGAACCGTGGTGTTGGCTTTGGACGCGGGATGCCCGGTGCAGGAGTGCCTTTCGAAGCTGGCATGGCAGCCGAAGAACTAAAAGAACAAGCTCAGAATGGTATGGTACCTGCATCCCCTGCATATATTCGCGAGTTTGCCCACACACGTGATGTGACTCTGGGTGAAACCCGTTCGGACTTTGCCGAAACTGTTTTCTGGCATCCCGCATTGGTAATGCCGGAAAATGGTCAGGCCACCGTCAGTTTTCAACTGTCGGATTCGATTGCCCGCTATCAGGTGCTGGTGGCTGGCCACACTCTGAACGGCCGCATTGGTGCAATGACACAAACCATTGAAGCCCGCAAGCCGTTCTCTGTTGAACCGAAACTGCCTCTGGAAGTCACCAATACCGATCAACTGGTGATTCCGATTCGCGTAGTGAATGATTCGGACAGCAGCAGGTCGATCAGCTATCAGGCAACTGCCAATGGTTTGAAGTTCGGCAATGAAGTCACGGTGAAGGATCAGATGAACCTGGGGCCGAATGGCAAAGGTCGCAAACTACTCCATGCTACCCCATCGATCCTGCAAGGCCCAGCCGGGGTGTATGTGGAAGGGAACAGCGAACCCGCAGCAATGCCAGACAGTTCGCAACGGTTATTGAAAGTAGTGCCCGATGGTTTCCCATATGCAGTTGCCTACAGCGATGTGCTGGAAAAAACTGCCCACGGTAAACTGTTTCTTCCCAAGGATGTAGTGCCTGGAACATTACAGGCACGCCTGGAAGTATACCCCAACACAATGAACGATCTGGTGAAGGGACTGGAAGGTTTACTGCGGGAGCCACATGGTTGCTTTGAACAGACCAGCACCGTGAACTATCCCAACGTGATGATTCTGAATTACCTGAAAGACACCAATCAGACGAATCCGGAACTCAGCCAGAAAGCGAAAGGCTTGCTGGAAAAAGGTTACCAGCGTCTGGTTGGTTACGAATGCCCCAATACACCCACCAGTGCCAAGTTGGGCTTTGAGTGGTTTGGAAATAAAGATCGTGCCCACGAAGCCTTGACTGCATACGGATTGCTGCAGTTCAAAGATATGGCCAAAGTGTTTGATGTGGACCCCACCATGATCAAGCGGACCCAGGAATTCCTGATGTCCCGCCGCGATGGGAAAGGTGGTTTCCTGCGTGATTCCCAAGCACTGGATAGTTTTGGTCGTGCTCCGGAATACACCACCAACGCCTACATTGTCTGGTCGCTGGTAGAAAGTGACCCAGACAACAAGGAAAAGCTTGACCTGGCAAAAGAAATCGCGGCACTGAAAGAGCAGGCCACGGATGCCAAATCGGTGGGGTATAGCGATTCTTACTTCCTGGCAATTGTCGCCAATATCCTGGTGCAGCGGGATGATCGGGAAACCGCCCTGAAGATTCTCGATCGTCTGGCAGGCAAGGATCTGTTCAAGGAAGGGAAGGTAACTGGTGCGAAGACCAGCATCACCAACTCGGGTTGTGTGGCACTGGACATCGAAACCACTTCGATTGCGATCCTGGGCTGGTTGCGTTCCAACGAACCACGCTTTGCCAAGACATCCAAGGATGCCACCCAGTGGCTGACGGCACAGAAAGGTGCATTTGGTGGCTATGGTTCAACACAGTCGACCATCCTGGCACTGAAAGCGTTGATAACCCATGCCAAGAAGAATGCCCGCCCTGCAGAAAGTGGCACGATGGATGTTAAGATCGATGGCAAGCTGGTTGCCACCCGCAAGTACAGCAAGGACGATCTGGAAGTGATTGCAATTGAGATTCCTGATTATGCCAAAATCCTGACCCCAGGCCAGGAACACACCATTGAACTGGTGAAGACCGTAGATGAAGCGGGCAAAGAACCGGAAGCGG
Source organism: Zavarzinella sp. (assembly GCA_041399155.1). Lineage (NCBI taxonomy): Bacteria > Pseudomonadati > Planctomycetota > Planctomycetia > Gemmatales > Gemmataceae > Zavarzinella > Zavarzinella sp. The sequence goes on along the minus strand of JAWKTI010000004.1, from coordinate 371,112 downwards.
GTTATCCCTTCACGTTCGCCTGCGAAGCGACGGTGCTGACACCTGTATCCAGCAAAGAAACCGCACTGCAATTAACCACTTCGTTAAGTCGTGCGGCTGCAGTGGAAGGTGAAACCGTGCCAGTACAGGTGAAACTGCAAAACCTGCAGAATAAAGGTCAGGGGATGAGCATGGCGATTATTGGGATTCCTGCGGGGATGAAAGTTCCCACTGATATGAAGCAACTGACCGATCTGCGGGAACGCAACAAGATCAGTTACTTTGAAATCAAAGGCCGTGAACTGATCCTCTACTGGCGGCAGATGGAACCCAACCAGACCGTGGAAGTCAGCGTTGATCTGGTGTGCGACCTGCCCGGCAAGTACCGTGGGCCTGCAAGTCGTGCCTATCTGTACTACACCAATGAATATAAACATTGGGTGGCACCACTCAGCATTGAAATTGCTCCCGCCGATGAAGAAGTGGTCGCCGGGAAATAGTTGATGATGTGTGATTGAAGCCCACAATCACTTTTTTTCTAACAGTGATCGCAATTCGCCCAGATATTTCGGCACCGCCACCAGTGGGTCTTCACTGCCTTCATATTCCAGTGCCACGTACCCACGATAGTTTACTTTGTTCAGGATTTCGACAAACTTGCCCAGGTTTGCCTCCTCCTTGGCTTTTCCTTTGGTAAAGATGTCGGTCTTCACCTGCACATTGACCGCATAAGGGGCCAGTTTTGCCAGATCGCCATAAGGGTCTGCGGTGCGGAAGTTGCCTGTGTCCAGGTTCACGCCAAAAGCGTCGCTTTGCACCCCCTGCACAATCTTCAGCATGTCGTCTGCTTCTGCAGTAATGCCACCGTGGTTTTCCAGTGCCACAAATACGCCAAACTTTTTGGCATGTTCCGCACATTCCTGCAAAGCCTTGATCGCCTGCTGAATTGCCTGGGTGGGGTCCAGATTTTTGGCAGGTTTGCCTGCAAAAAAGCGAATAGTCTTCCCACCCAGCATTGCGGTATGTTCAATCCATTGTTTGGCCGTCTTGATCTGAGTGGCCAGTTGTTCGGGTGTGCCCACGCAGAAATCGTTGCCGATGGCAGTCCCACTGATATCCAGGCCAAGGCGGGTACTGTGCAGTTTTAATTCTGCCAGATAGCTGGCATCGGTGGATTTGAAATAGTACCCAGTCAGCTCCACAGCATCCAGCCCTTGTGAGGCGGCATATTCGATAAAATCGATAAAGGTCCATTCTGGCTTTTTCAGATCCAGTTTTTTGCGGAAGGTATACGCTGCCAGACTTAATCGGATGTGCGGTTTCGCCGTTTTCCGAACGATTGGTTCAATTGCAGCAAGCGGGTTCGTCAGCAGCACCGCAGCACCAGCTACAATTGCTTCGCGACGTGTGAAATTCATGAATTATCTCCTGACCGGTATCTTTTGGCCGGTTGTTCGTGGTACATCCTGTACTATTGGAAATGCTGGCGCAATGCTTGTCAACCTTCAAAATTGTTTAACAGGCGAAAAACTATTATCCCGTACTCAATTCCTGGGAGATTTCCCCCACGTGGGCGAATCGGTCTGTCGCTTTTTGAACGGTGTGCCATGATGGACATGGTGGGAATGGAATGTTGCAAGAGCATGGAGCAAAACGTGGCACAAGCGGTCAATATACTTGTACTAGTGAAAAACAGTATTCGCCATGTGTACGTTTACGATCAGGAAAGTCGGACGGAACTGGCCCAGGCAATTCGAGAAGCTGCCGCCAACCCTGAGGTGGCCCTCTCCTGGTTTGATGCTTCTGTGCTGATCCAGCGTGCCCGGCAGCAAAGCGAAGAATCCAGCTACATGATTGCAACGCCGGACCCGGAATGACGCGAGGGCATGATGAAGACGATGGATAGCTATCTCGCGGACTTCATGCGGTACCTGTCGCTGGAGAAAAACTCATCGAATTATACGGTCAAATCGTATCGGGAAGATCTGCACCAGGCCGTGGAGTTTTTTCGAGAGCGAAGTGGCAATAAGAGCATTGCCCCCTTAGAAATCACCACCCGGTTGATCCGGGCTTATCAGGCCTGGCTTCATGAACAGGGCTACGCAAAAACCACCATTGCCAGGCGAATGGCAGCAGTTCGATCGTGGTTACGCTTCCTGTGCCGGGCGGGTGTAATTACCGTGAATCCCGCGGAAGGGTTACGCAGTCCAAAGGCCGATCGCAAACTACCACATTTTCTGAGTGTGGACGACATTCAGCGGTTACTTGATGCCCCGGGATACGAAACGGCATTGGGCTTGCGAGACCACGCGATTCTGGAAACGCTTTATTCCGCAGGCTTGCGGGTGGGCGAACTGGTGGGCCTGAACCTGGATGACCTGGAACTTTCGGAAGGTCTGGTGACGGTACGTGGCAAAGGGAAAAAAGAACGACTGGCCTTACTGGGCGACTATTGCGTGCATGCAATTCGTCGCTGGCTGGTTGCACGGGAACAGATGCTGGAAGCTGTTGGGAAACGATCACCTGCGGTTTTTCTGAACAAACTGGCGACGCGGTTATCCACGCGGAGCGTGGGCAGATTACTGGAAAAGTATCTGCAGGAAACAGGTCTCGATCCGAAAACATCGCCCCATACGATACGGCATTCCTTTGCCACTCATCTGCTGGATGCAGGCGCGGACATTCGCGGGGTGCAGGAATTGCTGGGCCATAAAAACCTGACGACCACCCAGGTATACACACATGTCTCGACACAGAGGTTGCAGGAAAGTTATCGAAAATCCCATCCCAGGGCGTAAGCGGAGGAAAATCTTGAATTGCTTTCTCACACGAAACGTGGTGCCTGGTCCCACGTTAATGTTACTTGTTGTTGGTGCCGCCAGTCTGCTATGGGCTCCAATTAATGGATTTTCCCAGGACGTACCACAAATCAAGTGGCGTGCAGATTACGATTCTGCCAGAAAGGAATCTGCCGATAAAGACCTGCCAATGTTTGTGGAATTTCAGACGGATACGTGCATCCATTGCCGCCGACTGGAACAGGAAACCTTTGCGGACAAAGGCATCATTGACAAACTGAACCAGCATTTTGTGCCTTTGAAGGTCAATGCATCGCTGTTTCCACGTCTGGTATCCGCTCTGCAGATCAAACTTTACCCCACGATGGTAATCGCATCGCCCGATGGCAAAATCGTGGGCTTCATCGAAGGTTATCAGGATGTCAAAGCCCTTGATGGCCAACTGCAGAAAATTATTGAACAAGCCACCCCCACCTGGATGGTGCAGAAACAGGAAGCAGCCGAGAAGGCAGTTGAAGAAGGAAACTATCTGCTGGCAATGCAGCACCTGCAGCTCATTCTGAAAGATGGCAAAGAACGCACAATTCAGAAGAAGGCAAAACTACTTCAGGCGGAAATCGATCAACTGGCCGCTGCCCGCCTGGTGCGGATCCAGCAAGTGGTGAAGCGTGGGGATAACGATACGGCAGCCGACCTGTTGACCGATCTGCAACTGCGATTTGCCGGCACCAAAGCTGCTCTGGCCAGTGCCAAAGAATTTCCGGCAGATCACGAGATCTTTACAGCTCAAGCCAATCAGGAACAACGTCAGGTGCGTGATTTACTGGTGCAGGCCAAAACAGCATACCAGAAAGAACGCTACCACGATGCGCTGGAAGTCTGCCGACTGATCGAAAGCCTGCACGCAGACACCCCGGAAGGGAAAATTGCCCGCGACATGGTGGCTGATATCCATGCCGACCCAGCCAAACTGGAAGCAGCAACGATCAGCCTCAATGAAAAGCTTGCAGAATCGTATCTGTATCTGGCAGAATCATTTCTGGAAAAAGGCGAGCAACATGCTGCAGCACTTTATTTTGAGCGTGCTGTCCGAACAGCACCCGCTTCTGTGGTGGCTCGTGAAGCTCAGTTGAAACTGGTGCGGTTACAACCTAGAACCGTTGCTACCCCAGCCAGCCTGAAGAAAGAGAAATAAGCCTTTTCAGTGAAGAGTGTTTGCCTACAGAATATATTTGCTCAGATCTTCGTTCTTCACAATATTCCCCAGGCGTTCCTGCACATACTTCGCATCAATCACCACCTTTTTCGCCACCTGGTCGGGTGCGTCGAAACTGATCTCTTCCACCACTTTTTCCATGATGGTATGCAGTCGGCGGGCACCGATATTCTGTGCAGTGCGGTTTACTTCAAATGCAATATCGCCCAGTGCTTCAATTCCATCCTGGCTGAATTCCACCTGCACCCCTTCCGTGGCAAGCAGTTGGGCATACTGCTTGGTGATCGCGTGCTTCGGCTCTGTCAGAATCCGAAGGAAATCGTCTCGCGTTAAATCAGTCAGTTCCACCCGGATGGGGAATCTTCCCTGCAATTCCGGCATCAGATCGGCTGGTTTGGCTACATGGAACGCACCTGCGGCAATAAACAGAATATGATCGGTGCGTACCTGCCCGTACTTGGTATTCACGGTGGTGCCTTCCACAATCGGCAGCAGATCGCGTTGCACGCCCTGCCTGCTGACATCCGGCCCACTGCTGGAACCCTGTACGCACACTTTGTCAATTTCATCGAGAAACACAATCCCCTGATTCTCAACTAAGGCCACTGCCTTCTCGTGCAGCGTGCCACGGTCAATCAGCGATTCCGTTTCATTTTCCAGCAGAATCTTGCGGGCTTCCGCCACCGTAATCTGACGCGGCTGCGTCGATTTGGGCATCATCCGTTCGAACATGTCCTGCAAGTTCATGTCCATCTGTTCCATCCCACCGGTGGATGAAAAAATGCCCACGGGAATTGCTTTGTTTTCTACCTGCAATTCCACTTTGCGGTCTTCAAGTTCGCCATTTAACAGCATCTGGCGAAACTTCTCCCGCGTGCGTTCTCTGCGGGCGGCTTCATCTGTGTCTTCCGGTGGCAACCACTGATCCTTCGGTGCGACCAGCATATCCAGCAGGCGTTCATTCACCTGTTCTTTGGCTTTTTCAGCCACCTCAACGCGTTGTTCCTGCTTCACTAAACCCACGGCAATTTCGGTTAAGTCGCGAATAATGCTTTCGCAATCGCGGCCAACGTAGCCCACTTCAGTAAACTTGGTGGCTTCCACTTTCACAAATGGTGCCCCCACCAACGTGGCTAATCGGCGGGCAATTTCTGTTTTCCCCACACCAGTGGGACCAATCAGAATAATATTCTTGGGTGTAATGTCTTTGCGTAACTCTTCCGAAAGTTGCTGTCTGCGCCAGCGATTGCGGATAGCCACAGCCACTGCTTTTTTGGCATCGTGCTGACCTACGATATATCGATCCAGTTCCTGCACGATTTGTCGGGGGGTCATGTTCATCTTCATCCTCTGTATTTTTGCCGCACGTGGGTGCCCAAAAGCAGCCCGGGGTGTGGAGCATTTGTTCCGGTTAATCCAAACTCACCACATCAATGTTCTGGTTGGTGTAAATGCAAATTTCGCCAGCAATATTCAGCGACGCACGCACAATCTCTTCCGCAGGCAGGGTGGAATGTTTTACCAACGCACGTGCGGCTGACAATGCAAACCCACCACCAGAACCAATCGCCAGAATATCGTCCGTGGGCTGAATGACGTCGCCCGTCCCGCTGATCAGCAGCAGGTGGTTGCGATCCATTGCAATCATCATTGCTTCCAGCCGACGCAACGCACGATCGGTTCGCCAGTCTTTGGCTAATTCTGTCGCAGCACGTGGGACAGACCCTTGAAAATCGCGCAGTTTGGCTTCGAAACGTTCCAGCAATGCAAACGCATCGGCACTGGCACCTGCAAAGCCCACTGCCACTTTACCATCGTACAATCGACGAATCTTGTGGGCGTCGTTCTTCATCACCATCGGGCCCAGCGTTACCTGGCCATCACCACCAATGGCGCTTTTGCCCTGGTGCCGCACGGCCAGGATTGTGGTTGCCCGAAATTGCATGTCCATCGTCTGCTGCACGTTACTTCCGCCTTTGGTTACCTTCACCCACCGTTCGTGGTCGATCATTCCTACCAGCAACGGGATACCATCTGAAATAGTTCTCGTTTTTCGGAAAGCGCTTTATTGTACCCACGTGGGAAAAAGGGAGGCTAGATGCCCGTCAATAAAATCTGTGTGGGGCATTGAAAATAGTCCCCCACGGTGGTCAAAACGTTCCAAGCTGGAACATCTGGAATTATTTCCAGATAATATAATATATCCACGTGATGTTGCTTACTGGCCATTATTGTTTGAAGTAGAACTGATTCTGGCCATGACGACTGACGTAACTCTTTATTTGGCAATAACTTGCTCGATTTGCAATTTTCTGATGAATTTTTGCCAAATAACGATCAGACAAATATCAGAACACAAGGTTATTGGGCAAAAAGGTCCCTGCGAGCCTGCTCAACTGTGCCACCGTAGCAGTGGGAGCACCCCTCTCATTTCTTCATTTCGGGTGCCTGACCACAAGAAAGATAAAGCAAATTGCGAGAATCGTTGCTATTCAAACGGGACGAAGTCTTCAAGGAACTCGTCCCAGTGGTCCGCTCTAGTTAGGCTGATTGATTTTTGATCCTCTTCGCCGACATAAAAGCCCGTTAGACTCAGACCAAGTTTCAAAAAAAAGATCACGCCTACTGCTGACTGCGGCGAATCGTCAAATTTCCGAAGATAATCGATCAAGTCGGCGATCGAAAGGAGATTCACACCTTGGAAATACAAATCACCCTTTGAGAAGACAGCTTCGGTGAGCAGTCCAGAATTTGCATCGTAACCCAGCGAGTAGCCTGATCTTGATTCGGATCGATTTCCAAAGGGATCGGAAAACGTTCTGATAGGTGGGCCTATCAGAGCTGTGACTTCGTCTGGGGTCATCCCAAATTGAAGAGGTAACGAGCCGATGAACGGCACAAACGTAAACATTTTCATTCATTTAGATCTTTCTTCATCCAAGGCTCAAGCTGGTCGATCATCTCTTTGATTGCTCGTCATAATTTATCACCAGACCGCTGTATTCTTTGCTTTCCCACCAATGAAGCAGGATGTCGTGGAGCCATTCGCGTTCTGGTTCTCTTAGCCCAGCGCCGATCTCAATGCGGTCCGCACCAATGTCAATCGCAAGTCGCTGGGACTGGCCAGTGCCGTGTAACGCAATTTTGTCAATATGTTTCCGCAGATAGGTTTTTGGCTTTCTGCTTCGGAATAATTCGCCAAGCGTTACAAATCGATGGATCATTTCCTGATTGTTTCTCATTGTCTTTCTGCCAATGAACTGCGAAGCGACAAACTTTTGTGCCGTTGCAGCTGTGCCTATGTAGTGGGTGAGCGAATCTATATCCATGGTGATGGACTCCGGACGTAGGGGCAGGGCAACAACAATGCTAATACCAGTTATCCATACCATTGATAATGCTGTAAAGACCAGAAAAAAGATAGTAGACGGGTTCAAAGCAAACTGTTGAAAAACATTAAGCCATATTGAAGTCATGAATACCAGAAATGCTGAAATGCAGACAATCGCAAAGATTCGTCCCAGGGTGTGCGGCTTGACAGTCCAGCTGATTTTGACAGCGCCGGGCATATCTTCCACTGAAAAATTCGAATTCAATGGAACCGGGGGCACATACAATCGCATCAGGCAATCTCAAGTGACATTACACAAGGTGGCATCGGCTTCCAGCCGGTGAACAAGAAAAACCAGCGGCAGGATGCCGCTGCCACTTGTTTGACCCTAAACGCGGGCTTTGTTCTTGATCAGTGGCAGAACCACGGCGTGGCGAACTGCGCGGTACGGTTTTCGGATCAGATTCGCGTGCAGACGCAACAGGAAACCCTTTTGGTTTTTTGCCGTAAGTTCTTCATTGGTAAAGTCTTGCGGCCGGTCTTTCATCCGATGCTTCCGCAGGTGGTAGCAGTCGACACTTTGCATGTATCCCAGCACTTTTCGTAACAGGTGGTGCAATGGCCGTAACCGCGAGCTGAAACAGTGGGCAATCTGGAAATCGATAATTACTGGCATTCCCTGCTGATCCACCAGAATGTTCTCTGCCTTGCTCAGGTCGTTGTGGGAAAAACCCTGGGCATGAATCGCCGTAAGTGCCTGCTCCAGCCGAAGATAGAACTCTTTGGTGGGCAAGTTTCCTGTTTTGCGATACTCCCGCAGGTGGCATCCAGGGATATATTCGCGGATGAAGCCCGTTTCTCCGAAACGTTCCAGCACCTGCACCACGTTGGGAATGCCGAGCACCTTGGTCTGGTAATATAGTTCGCGATTGGCCAGCATCCGGCCCAGCCACCCAAGTGGGATTTTACACCAGGGTGCCTGATGATAAATTTTTAATACTATTTTGTCCGGAACAGCCGCACCGGTGGGGTTGCTGTGCAGTTCGTACAGCCCAGTTGCAGCGTAAAAATCTCGCTTAAAGTGGGTCACACGCTGGTAAGTGCAACCACGGAACGGAATTTGTTCAGGTAATTCCTGCCCACGAAGTTGTTTGTAACTGGACCAGTCTGAATCGGCCATGGTATCCCTGTGGATGGCAAAAGTTCAGCATCCTGCTGGGTCACTGGCGTTCCATCGTGCGAAGATGCCTTGAACAGGTAGTATCGGCGGGATCGCACCTGGAAGTTAATTTATCAGAATTTGAAGAAAAATTGGGGAAGAAATCGGGAAAAAACACCCCGTTTGCTTCTTCGTACAGTTTACTTCACCACGTAGCTTTCTACTTCTGCCACGGGTCCGTTGCGGGATGCCCCACCCAGAAAGATCATTTCTTTTGCCTTTCCGGGCACCAGACGGTGCACAATACGGGTGTGGTGCAGGTCAGTTAATTGCTTCCACTTTTCTTCTTTGGTAAACTCGTAAAGTGTTCCATCAGCAGGACTTACGTACAATTTTCCATCAAGGCTGAGTGCGGCAGACGAAAACCCACTCATCGTGCCCGTGGGCAGATCGGTACTGGTCGACCAGCTTTTGGTTTTAGTATCCAGCACATTCACTGTGCGTTTCAGGCCACCTTCCGCATCCATCCCACCCAACACGAAGATTTTGCTTTCATGGGTAGCGGCAATCAGTGCACGAAGCACGAATGGTTGTGAGTGGCTTTCCCACTTCATTTCCTGTGCATTCAGGTTAATCGTCAGGTAAGTGTTGTGCCAGGTAGATTTGGCATCTTTGCCATTCATTTGCCAGCCACCTACTACGTACAGGGTGTCGCCAACCACCACGGCATCGTGGGAAGAACGGCCCGCAGGCAACGAAGGCAGGTCGGTCCACTTGCCGGTTTCAGGATCATAGCTGGCGAAGGAATCCACTGAATACATATCAGTTTTTTCACCTTCCGCATTCCGTGGCTGGGTGCCCGCGATCCGATAAATTTTGCCACTGTGGGCAACCAGTGCCAACCCTTGCAGATGGGGCCCTTCTGCCAGTTTTTCCCAGTTTTGGCCACCATCCAGCTTCAGGCGATGAAAAGTTCCTAAAGTTGTGTCTTTTGAATACGTGTGGGCTTTGCTGCAATGTCCACCGTAGACGTAAATGTAGCCATCTAACGTACAGGCACCCAGGCTGGAAACGCCTTTCGGCAGTGCAGGGTAGCTATTCAACTTTGTTTTCACCACTGAATCTTCCGTATTAACCACTAAAGTGGCGTAGTCACGCTGTTCTTCATACTTCATGCCTTCGAGTTCGCCTGTTTTTGCGGTAGAAACCTTCCCCCACGCAGCGATCATTCCGGTGGCGGCGAAGACCGGAGTATACCCTTTATCGTCTGTGGTGAACTTATCGCTTTTGTCCCCACTGTGTTTGACGGTAATTTCCACACCTTTCACCGGTTCGCCCGCAGCCAGAAATTGCAACTGGCTGCCCGATTTGTCTCGCATCCAGTTTATTTCTACAGGAACAGACTTGCCGATAGCGGGTTTTTGCTTGCCGATAATCGCTTTCGCGTGGTACTGCAGCAAAAACGGCTTCCCTTCGCCACGTTTCAGCACGCCATAAGTGACAGAACCATGCAGAATGCCCGGTGCGGTGGGTTCTGCAGACAGGTGGTGCTCTTTTTTCTTCAGTGCCACTGCCACCGATTTGCCATTTTCGAACTGCATTAAGCCGAACTTGGCAATTTTTTCAATCGGTACATTCTCATCAGGTTCTAATGAATCGCTGAAAATGACCTGAATTTCTTTTTCTTTGGGCACAATGTACAAAAAGTGGCCAAAACCTACGCTGGGAAGCAGAGCCAGCAAACTGGCGGCTGCCAGTGTAAAATATCGAATCAACGGAAATCTCCTGAGTAACGATCAATTTTGTTATACATTATCATACCAATAGTGGCATGCTAACCTTTCTTTTTCAAATGTGGGGGTAAGGCGTCTTCGGGTGCCCCACCTACTTCTTTGGGGATGGTCTGCGTTCCTGTGATTGTGGGTGTTCCACTACCAGAAGACGATTGGTCGTCGCACCCCACCGATATTATTGCAGTCCAAAGCAGCAATGTTGCAAAAAATCGCTTCAACATTTAGTATTCTCCGGGAACTTCCCCACCATTGCGGGTGCTTAACGCCTGAAAGGTGGGCAGTGCCAGACCATCGCGAAGCATTCTCACAGAGCCATCGCCAAACAGGTAGTTGCAGCCACCGGAATGGTCGCTGCGGAACGATTGCAGGCGATCAATCATGCCGTAATTAGTCGTTTGCAGGTGGGTGTTCTGCCCAATGAAGGTGGAAGCAAAGCTGTAGCCGGGATAGCCCCAGGCCCAGGCACCCAGTCCTCCACGCAGTTGGCCGAGATTCGGTCCACTCGTGTACATGTAATCGGGCATCCGATAGTTGGTTTCGCCAAAAGCAATCGTATTCGACGTGCCATCAGTAATGTCGGCCATCCGTGTACCGTTCGGTGCGGTGGTCAGTCGGGCAATCATGCCGTTACTGCCTGCGGCATTGTACCAGGCGTGGGCATTTCCGACGGATGCGACGTAGCTGCTCCATGCCACATCGCCCGCGATGGGATTGGGAGGGGGCACCATCGAAGGACAGCGGTAAAGCTTTACCGGGATGGAAGTTACAGCATTATTTGGTGGTGTCGTCGGTGGCAGGGTGTGATTGTAGCCCCGTTCCAGATTGCCTTGTTCGATATAAGGCAGCAATTCCGTGAAACTACTGCCAAACGAAGCCGTATCTGCATTTGGGAAACGCTCGCGGGTATCGTGATAACCATGTAGTGCGATGCCAATCTGCTTCAGATTGTTGTAACACGATGCCCGATTGGCAGCTTCCCGCACTTTTTGCACAGCGGGCAACAGCAACCCAATCAGAATGGCAATAATGGCGATCACGACCAGCAGTTCAATCAGAGTGAAACCACGTCTCAATATAAGCCTATTCTTCGATGTACGATTCACTTTACTACCTCCGTTTCTGAATATTTTCAGAAAAAGCAATCAAAATCCAGGGAAATTCATGCGTATCACCGATTCAGAAGATTGGTGGTGACAATCTATTGATACTGAATCTCAGTTGCGCTAAGGTTTCTTATCCGATCCAAACTTCCATGGCAAGTGATTGGGATTTTTTTTTGAAATGTTGTTTTGTGCCCACCAGCAGTGGGAGGAACAGCAAATAAGATGAGCCCTACTTCTGATACGATGGAGAGTTTTTCAGATGTCGAAATCACCAGCCGAAGATGGACCGAAAGAAAAGAAACCACGTCGTTCGCGGAAGAAATCGCCCGATATCAGCGTGCAGTTGCGGGCCGCCATCGTCGAAAGTGGGATGCCATTAATTAAACTTTCTCAGAAAAGTGGTGTCCACTCGGCACAGATCAGTCGTTTTTTGAACCAACAACGCACGTTAACACTGCCAGCAGTGGTGAAAATTTGCCACGTGCTGCGTCTGACACTGGTCCCCTTTGAAGGATAATGAGATGGTTATATAGCTGACTTGTTTGTTATGTGTATCTGACTTGTTTCATTGCTGCCAGAAAGTTTCATAAAATTCGCAACAGGAAAACCAGGAATAGCCAGGAACAATACCAACAGGTATTGGCGTTTTTATGCACGTTGCGTGGTGGTATTGGCCGTTGTGTTATCTCTGTGGTGCGGTGCCTTTTGCCTGGATTATTGCCAGAGCCAAAGGCGTCAATCTGTTTCAGGTGGGCAGTGGCAACATTGGTGCCACCAACCTGGGCCGCACCCTCGGGCGAAAATATGGCATTCTGTGCTTTCTGCTCGACTTTTTGAAGGGTGCAGTGCCGGTGGGCATTGCCAGCCTGTTTGCAGTGGCGGATCGCACCGTGTGGGGGATTCCACAGCTCCTGAATGTGGGTGCCGCCGTGGCGACATTTGCAGGTCATTTATTCCCCATCTATCTTCGTTTTCGAGGCGGAAAAGGAGTGGCAGCGGGTTTGGGAACAATCTGCGTTCTCGTGCCCGGGCCAGCGGCCATTACGGGCCTGTTCTGGATTGCTACCACCACCAGCACGCGGATGATTTCTGCAGGTTCCATGGTCGGTGTGGTCGTGCTGTGGCTGAGCCGATATTTCAGCACGCCCGAGTGGTTTTCTCTCCCAAATCTGGCCACCAGCACTTATTTACTGGTCGGTGGGGCGTTTGTATTGCTGAAGCACTACCCCAACGCCAGGCGAATGCTGGCTGGCAAAGAAAATCTTTTGAAGGATACGTCAATGAACCGTTCTCTTTCCCGCTCCATCCATGTGATGGCACTGGGACTCTGGTTTGGCAGTGGGGTGATGTTCAATCTGATCAGTGCCCCGAGCATTTTTCGATCGTTTGAGGAAGTTGTCCAGACCGCACCGAATGACCGCACCGTGGGGATTGATATTACGGCCAATGGCACTGCGGAACAGAAAAAAGCCTTGTCCAGTGCCCTGGCAGGTGCCGCCGTCGGGCCAATTTTCCCGAAATACTTTATTCTGCATGCAGTATGTGCCGGATTAGCATTGATAACTGCCTATTCAATGCGGCACCACGGTAATTTCCGCTGGATCATCATTGCAGCAGGGAATCTGACCGTCTGGGCGGGGTGGCTGATTTCTGGCAAGGTTGCAGATTTGCGACTGGAACGGCTGAGCGATCCCTCGTTAAAGGAGGCATTTGCCCAGTGGCACCTGTTGAGCCTGGGCCTGAGCCTGTTGACCATAGTCATTTCGGGCATTGCATTGGGATTCGCGGGCAACTTACCCAGCCAGCAACAGAAGTAATCTGTTCTGCAGACCCAACAGAGGCAGAAATTGTGAGGAAATTATAATACTTTTACCACATCGTGCGTTGCAAATCGCACCTTCGGCATGGTTGCAGCTCGGTCGGTTGCGGCACGATAGCCCAGGGCACATGCCACCACGGTGTGATAGCCTTCGGCGTTACAATTCAGCAATTCATCGTATTTTGCCGGCACAATCCCTTCCATTGGGCAGGTATCCACACCCAGAATGGCTGCGGTGGTCATTAATTGCCCCAGAGCAATGTAGACCTGACGTGCTGCCCACTCATTAATGTCAAAACCTTTGGGTGGCACCAAAGTATTCACCATCATCGAGCGGAAACCACCCAGTGCAGCAACTTCGCCCCCACGCACTTCAACAATGCGGTGCAGGTACCGGTCGATATCTGCCTCACTGAGATCTTTTTTGATCGTCAGCACCACAAAGTGGGAGCAATCCGCCGGTTGACGCTGATTCCAGGAAAATTCCGGTAGTTGGTCTTTGATTTCCTGACTGGTCACCACGTAGAACTTCCAGGGTTGCAAACCATAACTGGAGGGTGCCAGCACCAGCGACTGTTCGAGCACTTCCCACGTGGGCTGGGGAATTTTTTGGGTTGGATCAAACGCTTTCGTTGCATATCGCCATTGCAACTGCTGATGTACCACCGCCGGATTCAGTTCACTCATTCCTTCCCTCTCTAAATGTTTTATTCGTTATATAACTGCAACACAATATTAGGGCAGTGGGCAGTCGTTTTGCCAAATTCAGAAGTGGGATTTTCATAAAAAGAATTGCCGATTCACTGAATTAACTCAGGATCAAATGCGGTTCTGCACCTACATTGAAGGGATTGCTCTTCAAAGAATCAACCTTCGAAATAACTCGATCAAGTAGCAGCAAATACCTTTGCCAGCACCCATGATATTGCAATGAAATCATCATGCAGGCGTGGATAGGCTACTTGGGTTCCTGTTGTGTCATGCAGTGCAGTGTTCCCAGACCCCACACCAGATCGACGCAGTGCACACCCACAACGGTCCGATCGGGAAACAGGTCTGCCAGGATCCCCAGAGCCAGTCGGTCTTTCGGATCGTTGAAGGTGGGCACCAGCACAATACCATTGGCGATGTAGAAATTGGCGTAGCTGGCAGGCAAGCGCTGCTTGCGAAACACCACCGGATTTGGCATCGGAATTGGGACCACTTCCAGTGATCTGCCATCTGGATCGGTCAACGCCCGCAACCGCTGCAGATTAGTCTGAGTGGGGGCATAGTTTTCATCGTCTTCATTCTCTTCTACCGCCAGCACAATGGTCGTGGGATTGACGAATCGTGCCAGATCATCCACATGACCGTGGGTATCATCGCCAGCGATGCCCCTGCCCAACCATAATACTTTGCGAATCCCCAGGTATTTGGCAAAAACCGCTTCATAATCTGACCGCGTCATCCCTGGGTTGCGGCATTGCACATCGCTTAATAAGCACTCTTCGGTAGAAATCAGCAGTCCGGTGCCATTGACATCAATACTGCCACCTTCCAGCACAATGGGCTTGCCTTGAAAATCCGGCGATAGTGAAGTGACGCCTACCGCACCAGCGACTTTCTTCGGCAGGCGATTATCGTGCTGGTAATTATCGTACTTTGCCCACGCATTAAACTTCCAGTCGAGTGCCACCCGCTCCTTGTTTCGGTTATTAACGAAAATCGGGCCGGAATCTCGCGTCCAGGTGCGATCGGTGGGCCAGTGCCACAATTTTACGGCGGCTGGATCGGCACCTGCTTTGGCCAGAATGCTTTCCACGGTCGCCAGTTTGGTGGCAGTCGAAACTACAATATTGACCAGTTCATGCTGGCTGAGTAAACGGACAAATTCCGCATACACCCACGGAATGGGGGTCATTTTGCCTGGCCAGTCCGAAGCCTGATGTGGCCAGGCAATCCATGTCGAGGCGTGCGGTTCCCATTCGGCAGGCATCCGCAATTCTGGTACCGAATTTGCCTTTTTCTTTGCCATAACGCTGGATTTCCTTAGGTCAGATCGTGCGATTACATGCGAATCAGACTGACTTTATTAGAATATGGAAAGAAGATACTTTTCGAAAACCACCTTCTGAACCCGAGCCGACGATGACAGATGTGCGAACAAGATCTCCGCGGCTAATGCCGTCGGCTCACAACAATTAATCAACCGTTGCAACCGCCGTTAGAATGCCAATTCAAATCTTTCGCCCTGGATTCCCGCCATCGCGGGAATGACGGTTATTAGCAAAATCGTCTGAAGGGAACCGCAGTCCCTGAAAGAACAAACCTGCGACTAACTGCCGGTGAACAAACAATTGCGGTCAAAATGAATGGGAGAACTGATGCTTAGTAGATCGTCATTTTGGGATGCATCTGTTTAGCTTTTTGAATGGCGGCGGGGGTGACTTTGCTGCCGCCTACTGTAATGGATTTCAATTTCGGCAACTTCAGTAATTGTTCGAAGCCGGTATCATCAATGCTGGTATTGCCGATGTTGACTGTTTCTAGTTGAGCCATTTTCAACAGGTCTGAGATGCAGGCATTGGTAACTGCGGTGCGTTCCAGCGACAAGCTGGCTAATTCAGACATCACAGTTAATTCAGCGACTCCGCCATCGGTTACATTGGTGCTGCCCAGGTAGAGGTATTTCGTGCCCGTACACGGCAGTAGCAGTTTCAGTCCGCTATCGGTCATAGTACTGTTTGAAAAATCAATCGAAGTGACGGCTGACGCTGTTGCAGGCTTCTGTTTTTTTCCTGCTTCTGGACTGCCAGGGCCGTACAACCAGTTCTTTTTCAGGAGAATTTCCAGTAATTCATCATCCAGGAGTTTCTTGTTGAACTCGAACTTGTAGGGCATGTTCTGTTCGGCGATTGTCTTCACCCCTTGTTTGGTTAATTTGGTCTGCAGAATACTGGACAATCTGAGTTCCATTAATTTCGGCAGTTTGGCAATCGCAGCAGCCCCTTCATCATCAATGTCGTTCATATATTCACATGTCAGCGAGCGTAATTTCTTCCAATTCTGCAACGCTGCAAAGCCACTG
Organism: Zavarzinella sp.; assembly: GCA_041399155.1. NCBI lineage: Bacteria > Pseudomonadati > Planctomycetota > Planctomycetia > Gemmatales > Gemmataceae > Zavarzinella > Zavarzinella sp. The sequence goes on along the minus strand of JAWKTI010000004.1, from coordinate 354,844 downwards.
CCAGTAATTTTCAGATTGAGCAGATAGAGTGATTCCACATTGGTCAAAAGAGCCAGTTTCGCGATTCCCGCATCGGTCACTTTGTCCATTAGTATTAACGTCAGATTATCCAACTGGTTGCACTGAGCGAGGTGGGCAATCCCAGCATCGGTGACATTCTCTCCAGAGAGAATCATCGAAGTAACTTCCCGGTTCTTACCCAACTCAGCAAGGCCGGCATCGGTCAGGATGACATTGCGCAGATCCAGCACTTGGACCGACTGCACTTTGCCCAGTATTGCAAAGTCTTCTTGCGTTAATTCCAGATTTTTGAATGGGTCTTTACTATCAGCAATCGTAAGATATCGCATTGGTTTACCATCGGAAATGCGAATATCTCCATATGGTTTCCAGCCTTTCATCGCCAGATATTCTGCCACTTCAGGTGTATCCGATTTGGTGGGCGGTGCCTTCGGGAAATTGGGAAATGCTGGCGGTTTGGGTGTGGCAGAATTCGCTTGCGAATTACTACTTGTTTCTTTCTCTTTTTTGTCACACCCCAGCATCAGACTGAAAAGCAAAATACTGGAAATGATGAATGATGAAGGTTGCAGGTATCTCACGTTGTTCTTCCTGAAAGTAAGTCATTGAGCGTGCCGCCAGTGCCGCACTGCAAAGGGTGGTATACGGATTTGGTAGCGGGTTTTGTAACAAGCCGACAGGTGATTACGCGTCGATGACGGGCAAGGAACGCAGTTCGCGTGGGAGTTGGAAGTGGACATCTTCCTGTCGAATGACCCGCTGATCGATTTCCGCCTGGAAGTTGGCTTGCAGGTATTGCACCACTTCCTGTACTTTTTCTTCGGGTGCACTGGCACCCGCAGTAATGAGCACCGTATCGGTGGGTGAAAACCAGTTTTCGGACAGATCCGCTACCCCATCAACGAGGTAGGCGGGCTTGCCTGCGGCCAAAGCGATTTCCTGAAGTCGCCGACTATTCGAGCTGTTCTGGCTGCCCAGCACAATCACCCGATCAACTTCTGAAGAGAGAATTTGCACAGCTTCCTGCCGATTCTGGGTGGCGTAACAGATATCGGACTTGTTTGGCCCAACGACCTGTGGGAACCGGTTTTTGATCGCAGCGATGATCCCCCTGGTTTCATCCACAGAGAGGGTAGTCTGGGTGAGATAGGCAAGCCTTGCACCCTCCCCAAACTGTAGTTGAGCAACATCGGCTTCCGATTCGACCAGTGTAATGGCATCCGGGGCTTCACCCATCGTGCCAATCACTTCATCGTGGCCTTCGTGGCCAATGAAAATAATGTGGTAGCCATCTTTGGCATACCGCACCGCCTCGGTGTGCACTTTAGTCACCAGTGGGCAGGTGGCATCGATTGTCCGCAGGTTGCGTTGCTTTGATGCTTCGCGGATCGCAGGTGAAACACCGTGGGCACTGTACATCAATGTTGCCCCGGTGGGGACTTCATCAACAGAATCCACAAAAACCACCCCTTCATTGCGAAACCGCTCCACAATTGAGTGGTTGTGAACAATTTCGTGGTAGACATACAGCGGGGTGCCATAGGCTTTGATGGCTGTTTCCAGTGCCTCTACCGCCATATTGACACCAGCACAGAAGCCACGGGGATTCGCTAAAAGGACTCGCATACCTGCAATACCTGAAAAAATCTTAATGAATCAGCACTATCAATGAAAAAAGGGAACGTCCCGCAGTATTAACCGCGAAAGTTCCCCCACAGTTTAGCAGAAAAACAGTTTCTGCAGCAGAATTACTTCTTGAATTCCAGCGATTTCACGGTGATCACCATTTTATCGCCATCTTTCTTCACTTCACCAGTCACGGTGCCTTGTTTGATGCCTTTGCAGCATTCCTTGTGGTACTTTTTGTGGGCAGCGGCATCAAAGTAATAAACTTTGTCGTCCACTTTGATCACGCTGGCACAAGCATCGGCAACACCCAGTTCGCACTTGGCGCACTGGATCCCACCTTGCAGTTTAACGGTTTTTTCTTCGGTCATCGCAACGGTGCTGGTAGCAAAAGCAACTACCAATGCAAAAATGGTCTTCAACATGTATTTCTCCAACTATTAAAATTCTGTGATTGTTCTAACCACACTAAAAGTATAACCGCACTGTGGGGAGATGATCAAGGCAAATGTGAAAAAAACAAAAGAACACAAAATGGCAATATTACAATATTGCCAGAATATCTTTAGGTAATATTCCAATCAAGGAATCATTTCACAAAGTTTGGTGATGTGCCGCACAGCATCGCGTGCGGTCAACAGGCCAAGTGGGCGATTTTCCTCGTCCACGACGGGTAAGTGGCGATAATTCCCCACGTCCATTTTTCGCAGTGCAAGTGCCACAGTATCGTTCATGGTCACCGTTTCAGGTGCGGGCTGCATAAAGTGTCGCAATGGTAAGCGGTTGTAATCGAGCAATTTGCCCACTACTTTAATGAGAAAATCCCGCTCGGTGACAATTCCGGCCAGTTTGCCTTCTGAATCGGTCACCAGCACCGCACCAACTTTCTCAGCAACCATGCGGTCGAGTGCAATGCCCAACAGTGCGTCTTCATGCACAATCACTGGTTCTCGCACTTTGAGGGAACTGACTGTTTCGGTGAGAAAGGCCTCTTCCACCAGATCCACCCCACTGGGCAGATCCAGGGGTGCGAGCGAAAACTGACATTTTTCACAAGTATCAGCGCCGGGGATGTTGGCATAGCCACAAGAAGGACAAATCATGAGAATTTCCTCACGGATCGACCGCACGCACAGAACTGCGATCAGACAATGACAGTTATCTTATGGCGGAGAACCAGAAAATTGAATCCTGCCCACAGAAATCGCCAAAATGCTTTATTTGAGTTGATTCGCAGTGAAAAACTCTTGTACCGTTTTTTCGTTGATTGATTCCAGTACTTTCAGGCTTAGCAGGAACTCCCGATCCCGAGGGAATTCCAAGTTCGCATGCAGCACTCGAATCGGTATTCCATGTGCAGGAGATAAATCAGTAATTGGAGAATCATTACAAGCCAATTTGCGCAATGTCATGCCTTTCACAACGGATATATCTCTGACAGCAGTATTTTGGATCAACAACTCTTTCAAAGGCATGCCACGGAGTGGTTCAAGGTCGTAAACCTTCGCATGGTTCATGCACAGAAATTCTAATTTCATCCCTTCCAGCGGCGACAAATCCGTCACAAGACTGTCACCAGCATTCAAATAGGTTAAAGGCATCCCGCGCAGTGGCTCCAGCGTGTCACCCCGAAACGACCAGATACTCAACGCTTCCAGCGGCAAACCACGTAATGGCTCCAAACTTTTGAACGGGTGGTTGTTCATATGCAATGCTTTCAGTGATTTCATCTGCCGCACGGGGGATAAATCCTGAACATTACCACCAAAGATACCCAGTGTCACAAGCGGTAAATCTGCAATTGGTGATAGATCATCCACTTTCGTGTATGCCAATTCCAATTGTTCTACCTGCATACCGCGAAAACTATTCAAAGTGGTAATTGCAGATTGTTCACCTGGAGTCGGATCAATGAATAGTTTTTTAAGGTGTGGAAAACCCTGTAAAGGCGAAGCGTCATGAATTTTTGAAGAACGGATCCGCACTTCGATAACTTTCGCATCTCTGTCGATACCATCCTTGTAGATTTGCATAACAGCGAGATTCTTGGGATTCATTCCCGGATTCGTATCTTCTAATCGTTTATAAACCGCTTCCAGTTGCTGCATAGGTGGTAACTTGTGGACACGTGCTTTCCATTCCAGGAAATCTTCCTGATGATAACCCCGGTGCTCCGGCGGTGGCGGCAAATGCATTTTTGGGTGGGGGCCAAACGGTGGATGTGGTGGGGGCAAATGCTGTTCCGGGAAATTGTTTGGTGGTTGTACCCCACTTGGTTCGGTGTTTGCAGATACCTTTGGGCTGCGATCACCCATCAGCAGAACCGAAACCACACTGACACAGATAATTGCCACACATACGGGAATCAGATACCACGGTGGGGTCCGTTTTGCCCGATCATCTACCACTTTTGGCACCACGTGGAAATTTTTGATCGCATCTACCACTTCTTTGGCCGTCTGAAAACGCTGAACTGGGGATTTTTCATGAAGTCGATCCACCAACTGGCAGACAAAATCAGGCAAATCGGGATTGACCTCTTTGATGCAACGCGGGCGATCCTCTACCACTCGCTTCAGCACAGCCATTTGAGTATTTGCCCGAAATGGCGGACGGCCAGACAGCACGGTGTAAAGCACACTGCCAAGGCTGAAGAGGTCTGAGCGATGATCGACAGGATCACCATTTGCCTGTTCTGGCGACATATACATCGGTGTGCCCACCACAGCACCACTTTGGGTCAGGCTGGCATCATCCACGGTGCGTGCAACGCCAAAATCAGTAATTTTGACGCGATTGCTGCTCCGTTCGATCATGATGTTTGCTGGTTTGATATCGCGATGGATCAAACCATACTGGTGGGCTGCTTCCAGGCCTGCGGCAATCTGTTGACCGATTTCGATCCCCTGATCGACTGGTAATGGCCCTTCGCGATCCAGTTTATCCTGAAGTGTTTCCCCCTCGATATATTCCATCACCAGATACGGAGTAGGAGATTCTTCAACAGCAAAAATCTGCACTACGTTCGGGTGGGAAATTTTTGCCGCACAGCGGGCTTCACGCAGAAAGTATTTTCGTGGGGCCGAAGTGACCGCCAGACGGGGATCGAGCATCTTGATCGCTACCAGCCGATCCAGTTTCAGGTCGCGGGCCAGCACCACTGTGCCAAAGCCGCCTTGACCCACCACTTTCATGATCTGAAAGTGGGAAATCTGTCCAATACTCCCGGGGGCACCTGGCTGCAGGTAGCGACGGAATGGTGCCAGTTCATCGACAGATGAATTTCCCTGCTGATCACCAGGCATTCCAACCAGTAGTGTCCGTTTTTCATCAGTGATATCATCCATGGTGCTCGCCCCGATAATCAATTAACTAATGTTTCAGCTTCCAGACGGAGTAAAAAGTTGCGATTTCCTGGACTACCCAGGCTTAGCTGATACCCATGATCCTTTCTTAATCAGTTCCCACCAGCCTTTTTCCGGTGAAGGAACCCCATCGTAATTCCTGATGTTGGGATAGAGCCGAAAGTAGTGATATCCGTGGTCTGTAATTTTTACCGATGGGCTGCTGCGATCGAATGATTGAAGTTGCAATTCACCGCTCTCATCGGTGATTGTCTTGTAATTTCCCAGAAACTCATTACCAATGAGATTACTTAAATTGGCGGCATCTAATATTAGCACTTCACTACGCCAATTACCAGCACTTACTTCTTCAAAAATGACACGTTCCACAATGCTTGATTGATAGGTCTTATTCAGATAAGGCGGTGCGTCATAAAGATATTTTCGCTTTTGATTTTTGAAAACAGGTTTTGCCGTAACAGTTGCCCCATTGATTTCAACTGGTGCGGGTGTTGCAGGCACTTCTACTTTATCGGCTGGTGGATTCTTTGAATCCTGTCCCGCAATCACAACCGGTTGGTGTTTGTCTGATTGTACCGCAATGATGATGGATAGCACCATGATGATGCAACAACATGGAACCAGGTACCACCATTTTGAAAGTGGCTGTTTTGGTTTTTTGGTATCCGTGGGCTCCACCTTCATCGTCTGCAAGGCTTCCAGTACCTGCTTTGCCGATTGAAAGCGATCCTGTGGGTTTTTCTCATGCAGTCGATTGACCAGGTGGCTGATGAATTCGGGTAAATCCGGATTTACCTCCAGAATATTCCGTGGGCGATCTTCGGTGACTCTTTTCAACACGGCAAATTGATTGCCGGCTCGAAACGGTGGCCTGCCTGAAAAGATCGTGTACAGAACACTGCCCAGGCTGAAAAGATCGGAACGATGGTCAACGGCATCGCCATCAGCCTGTTCCGGCGACATATACATTGGTGTGCCAATAATGGCCCCACTCTGGGTGAGACTGGCATCATCCACCGCTCGGGCAACTCCGAAATCGGTGATTTTTACTTTTTCGCTCTTTTTTTCGATCAGAATGTTAGCTGGTTTGATGTCGCGGTGAATCAACCCATACTGGTGGGCTGCCTCGAGTCCCGATGCCACCTGCCGACCGATGTCAATTCCCTGCTCCACCGTCAGTGGGCCATCGCGGTCGAGACGATCCTGAAGTGTTTCCCCTTCGATGTATTCCATCACCATGTAGGGCGTGGGGGAATCTTCCACCGCAAAAATCTGCACCACGTTGGGGTGGGAGATTTTTGCCGCACAGCGGGCTTCCCGCAGAAAGTACTTTCGTGGGGCCGATGTCACTGCCAGCCGTGGGTCCAGCATCTTAATGGCCACCAGGCGATCCAGTTTCAGATCGCGTGCCTGCACCACTGTGCCAAAGCCGCCCTGTCCCACCACTTTCAGAATCTGAAAGTGCGAAATCTGCCCCATGCTCCCTGGTGCTCCAGGCTGCAGATAACGCCGGAATGGCGCTAACTCGTCCTTTGGCTTTTCCGGATCATGATCATCAGCAAAGCCTAACATGGTCCGTTTCAATTCTGATTCTTCAAACATGGTGCGAATCCCATTCTCTGCGAGAGACAATGAAGGATAGTGCACCCAATCGAAAGAGGATCAGAATGAACAATGAGAAAATTCAAATTTGTTATCGCAGGATTTGAAAATTATTATTTGGCGTGAATTCAGGACCCGATTTCGCTGGTAATTTCCTGGCACGTAATGCCCAGGGTGGCTAAAGTTTCTTGAAATGGCTGCAGGAATTCTCTGCTCACAGCAAAACTGGTGGGGCCCAAACGCTCACTGATCCAGCGTTTTGTTTCCGGCCACTGCAACAATCCTTCCGCTGTGGTGCTGTCCGGTACCGACACCACCATCATGGTGCGGCACGTAATCAGTGGGTCATCACTGGCATTGAAGAACACTTTTACCGCTGGTGGAATATCGTGTCCGGTGCGTTCCTTCGACCACTGTTCCAGTTCTTCCAGTTTGCCCCCACCCGCACGAAACTGCTGGACGATGGCAGGCGTCATCCGAAAGATTCGGTCATTGCCACGATTCTCCATCGGCACCGCCAGACGCAGCAGTTCTGCTTCCAGCAATAAATCAGATGTGGGCAGCACAGTGAAGGTCACGCCATCCGAATCAAACACCACGCACTGCGGTGTTTTGGTGCCATAATCCCGATTCCCCAGCAGACGCAGGCGGGAATAATCCGGTTCGGTGGTGGTAATTCCAAAACGATCTGACAATCGAACAGATATCAGACCCTGCTCCAGTGCTGCTTCCAGCTCACTTGGATGAGAAAATTCTAATAAAGTGGCATTATCATAGACGGCAATCCGATCGCGTTGCCCAGCCCAACTGTCAATCAGGTGCAGCACATTTTCCGGAACAGGATAAGTGGTGCCATTTTTCAGCACGCGGTGCATTTCCAGTTGGGTCAGCCCCGCTTCCAGACCGTGGTACACGCTGTTGGAAGTTAATTCAAGTGTGCACGCCGGCCCCACCGTTTGCCATTTGGCCATGCGGGTCAATTTCGAAATCAGCTCCGGCGTCAGCCCTTGCCTGTAGAGGATGATGGCACCGTTCGGCTGCACCACCAGTGGCTGGGTCGTCTGTGGTTCCCCACCTGGCATGGGGCCGAACATCACCAGCTTGCGGCCCAGTTCGCTTAACTGAAACCACTTTTGTGCATCCGCTTCCATCCATTCCACCAGTCCGGTGGAGGCACCCAGACCCAGCAGCAATGCCTCATACCACGCTGGGGTCAGCGCGTCGTATTCACGCTGATCGAGGATTTCCTGAATCTGCTGTGCGGAGAGCCAGGTATCGTGCTCTTGGTATGACAATAGCACAAGTGTTAGAATTAATTCCCAGCCCACGTGGGTGAGATTCTCTTCGGTGAAACCTTTTAAGGGATCCCACGAGGTGAGGAAAGATAACGCCTCTAATATTCTTGCAATCATTTGACTGGAAGATTCCTGCCAATGACTGCCAAAACCTTTCGGGTGGAATTCCTGTTCAATTTCGGTCAGCAGGTCGAGGTGTCTGGCCATGTGCAGGGCAATCCAGCCAGCTTCCGGCAAACTGCCCTGAGATTCAACTGCCAACGCCTGGATAACAGGGTCGTTATCAAGAATATTCCAATCGCGTTTGTACAGACTTCCCGTGGTGGTCTTTTTGAAACGGGATTCCTGCAGCATTGCCCATACAGAAGCTGCGGCAAGCATCCAGTCGAAACCATCCCGCACCGGGTGGGGCTGGCCCACAACGGCTTGCCCCACTTTCGGCAGGTTGGGTGCGGGCATCCGGATCGCGCGATCACGCACCGGTGGGGGCAACCATAGCTGAATCTGGTGTGCAGGCGATTCCAGCAGCGTCTTCCAACTGGCAACGGGCACCACCTGCTGTTGTACCAATGGCAGCAGTAAACCATGATCCAGCAGGATAATGGCAGTTTCCAGTGACTGTTCTTCGAACAGCAACTGGCTGAGCCGGATTAATTGATAAGTTCCCCAGTTATTCGAACGAAAGCGGGCCAGAAAGGCCAGCAACTCTTGAGCGTGCGGGGGTAATTCCTTCAACCGGCGATCGAGCATCGGCGGATTGTTCAGTGTTTCTTTACACCGCGCAATCAGCTCTTCCACCGGCCAGAGGGAGCGTGGTTTAATGAGTTTCTGGGCCACCGTGCGGAGTAAATCTTCACGATAGGCACCAAGAATTGATTCCACACGGTCTTGATTAGCATCCTGTTCCATCTCATTAGGATACGGATTTTTGCCGTATGATGCAGGAGAATCCTTTCCCACGTGGGGCCGATTTTTCCAGTTGGGAGGGTGTTGTGGGCAGGTTGCAATCTACGGAAAGATTCAATTTTCTTTATTATCCGTTTCTTGTGAAGAGAACTTTGCAGGAATTGCTGTGTGCTGCCAGAAAGCTGCGTAGCACTGCCACCCGCAGGCCGATAACAACCGCGATCATACATTACCCGTGGTCACTGCCCACAGAATGTGGAACGCAGGCTCGGGAAAGGAATCCAAACGATGAAAAAGTTATTTCTGCTGGTGGCCTGCGCCATTGCTTTATCTGTCGGTGCCAGTGAAAGTGCCGCCCAGCAGCCTGGTGGTTGCCCAGGCGGTTGTGCAACTCCTGGAATGCCAGCAATGCCTTCTCTCGGCCATCCTGGAATGGGAATGGGCCACCCGGGCATGGGTGGCGGCATGTTTCATTCCAACGGCCGATTTGGCTGGAATCCAATTTTCTCGCGGTTGTTCAGCTCCCACGACGACAACTACGGCAAAGGCATGTTCCGCCGCGCCGACGTAATTCCACTGAACTACCAGCCCTACTACGGTGGCACGCTGGTATTCCCAGTGAATCCGTACATCCGCAGCCCACGTGACTTCTTCATGGCCGATTAGTAACCCGAATCAGGCAGAAAATGGCAGCCGATATTCACCAGATTGCACGTTGGTTACACATTGCTAGTGGCACTGGTGGTTTTGTTCTCGGTTTTCTGGTTGCCTGTGCTCCTAAATTCGGTCCACTTGGCCGTTTTCACCGGTATCTTGGCCGTTTGTATGCCATTTGCATGTTGCTGATGGCAATACTGTCGATCCCACTGGCATATCGATTAGGAAGTGAAATACTTCTCATTATTGGTGTGCTGACCACGCTGGCGATTCTGTTTGGTTGGCAGGCAATCCGCACTTTCAAGTCTGGGAAAGCCAGTTTACGGTCGTTGCGCCGCCACATCATCCTGATGGGAGCATCTTACATTGCAGCATGGACTGCCTTTCTGTTAACCAATCCAGTTCTGGCAACTGGTCAATGGTTCGATCCTCACCTGCATCGTTACGGTCCTACGGTGGTTGGCACTCTCTTGATTAGTTGGTATATCCGCATTCGACTGCCGAAATTGCTGCAACAGAAGTAAGCCAGCGCGCGACAATCAGTGGCAGAACTTGCCGGGACCAGAAACACACCCAACAGATTTTCATTGTTGTCTTCGGCCCTGCATGAAATTATTTTCATTGTTGTCTTTGGCCCTGAAGGGGCCACTCTGTCAGCCCAGGGTGAGCGAAGCGAGCCCTGGGGAACTGATGTAATAAAATCTTCGGCCCTGAAGGGGCCGGAGGTCGTTAAATCAATCACCCAGGGCCGACAGAGTGGCCCCTTCAGGGCCAATGGCTGCGAAATCCTGTAAGCGTTCCATCGATTTCTAAAAGGTGCGGGCTTGGATATCCGCAAGAATGTGGAAATAATTCCTCATCGGCAGCGGTGGCAGCGGTCGCGATCTTTTTGCCCATCGTTTTTGTCAATGGAGTGTTTTGGTTCTGGATACATCGTTCTAATATTCAATTGCATATCATCGCGTAATGCTGGCATTGGCCAAAGTATCTCCACAACAGGCTGAATTGATCGAACGCAGGAAAATTCTGCCACAAAAGCCCCTTTTTCGGATTCCCGCGGTGGCATCTCGCACATCACCCACCAGAAAACTAACATAACTTCATGGATATTCGTTCTGTCGCCATTGTGGGCGTGGGGCTGTTGGGTGGTTCCATCGGTCTTGCCATCCGCAACCGTTTCCCCCACGTGGATGTACTGGGTATTGGTCGTTCGCGCGAACGCTTAGACGTTGCTGTGCAGTGTGGGTCAATCAGTCGTTACCTCGTTCAACCCACCAGTCAGCCGATACCTGCCGATCTGGTGGTGATCTGCTCTCCCGTGGATACAATCGCCGAACATGCAGTTGCGATTGAACGGAACAGCCCCCAACCAATTCTGATTACCGATGTCGGCAGCACCAAAGCCTCCATTGCCCGCATGGCAGTGAGTGCACCCTGCCCGCGATTTGTGCCTGCCCACCCGATGGCTGGGTCGGAAAAGCAGGGTGTGGAACATGCACTGGCGGGCCTGTTTCAGGATCGATTGTGTCTGGTGACCCCCACACCGATCAATTCGGCCGAATTGATCGCCAAAACCAATCAATTCTGGCAGCATCTGGGCTGCCGGATCGAAATCATGACGCCGGAAGAGCACGATCGCGTGCTGGCACGGACCAGCCATGCACCCCACATGGTGGCGACAGCGATGGTGCAGGCGTTACCCACAGCAATGCATCTGTGCGTGGGCAGTGGTTTTCGCGACACCACCCGGCTGGCAGCAGGAGACCCCACCATTTGGCGGGCAATCTGCGACGATAATGCGACCGAAATTGGTGGGGCATTAGCAGAACTGATTACTGAATTAACTCATTTAAAACAGCTCATTGAAGAGAAAAACCCCACCGCTGTGGGGGACTACCTGGAAAGTGCAAAGAAGGTGCGTGATGATTTGGGAAGTTGAAATACACCCAAACTTGAAAGATACCGAACGCGAGCGAGTGTGCGATGAATTCGACCTGCTCACCCACAGCGAACGTGGGGGCGATCTGGTAAAAGCATCCAGTCGCGGCTTTCTGCTGGAAGGGGAAATCACACGACAAGCCGTCGAACGCTTCTGCCACGATCTGCTGGTAGATCCCGTGGTCGAAAATGTGCGCGTTTCGGAAGTGGGCACCCCACCGGATGGGCACTGTTACACCGTGTTATTGCAGCCCGGCGTGATGGATCCCGTTTCCCAAAGTGTGCTGCAGGCCGGCAGCGACCTGGGGATCAGTCTGCAGGCAGTACGTACATTTCGCCGTTATTACGGTCCGGCAGACGTCACCGAAGTGGATGTCGATGTACTTTCCCACAAGATTCTGGCGAATGATGCCATTGAACAGGTGGTGGTGGGGCCAATTGAAGCCAGTCATCTCGCACTCGGTGGGCAATATGCCTTTCAGCCCATATCCGTCCCACTCCGCAGTCTGGACGATGCCGGCCTGGTGGAATTGAGCAAATCGGGCCAACTGGCACTGAATCTGGATGAAATGAAAACAATCCAGGCCTACTTTGCCCAGCAGGATCGTGACCCCACCGACATTGAACTGGAATCGATTGCCCAGACCTGGTCGGAACATTGCTCCCACAAGACCTTACGTGGGTCGATTACCTATACCGAAACGATCCATGGTCAGCCCAAAACCAGAAACATTAAAAATCTATTAAAAGAAACGATCTTCGGTGCCACCCAGGAACTTCGGCAACGCTGGGGCGACCGCGATTGGTGCGTCAGCGTATTTTCCGACAACGCGGGCGTGGTGCAGTTTCTGGACGATCTGCACGTCTGCTTTAAGGTGGAAACCCACAATCACCCCTCAGCCATTGAACCGTACGGTGGGGCAAACACTGGCATCGGTGGTGTCGTTCGCGATCCAATGGGCACCGGGCGGGTGCGAAACCAATTTGCAATACCGATGTGTTCTGTTTTGCTCCGCCCGACTATCCACCACAGGATTTACCCCCGGGAACATTGCACCCACGACGCACGATGATGGGCGTGGTGGCGGGTGTTCGCGATTACGGCAACCGGATGGGTATCCCCACCGTCAATGGTGCGGTGCTGTTCGACGAACGATATCTGGCGAATCCTCTCGTTTACTGTGGCACGGTGGGGGTCATTCCTGCTGATCGGATGCACAAAGCAGCCCAGGTGGGCGACTATATTGTGGCAGTGGGTGGCCGCACCGGTCGCGATGGGATCCACGGTGCCACCTTTTCATCGCTGGAACTGACGGCAGAGTCCGATAGCGTCAGTGGTGGTGCAGTGCAGATTGGCAACGCCATCACCGAAAAGATGGTGCTGGACGTCATTCTGAAAGCCCGCGACCTGAATCTGTACCACGCGATTACCGATTGCGGTGCGGGTGGTTTTTCTTCCGCTGTGGGCGAAATGGGGGCCGATCTGGGTGCCCGCGTCGATCTGGATCAGGCACCTCTGAAGTATTCCGGCCTGAGCTATACCGAAATCTGGATCTCCGAATCACAGGAACGGATGGTGCTGGCTGTCCCACCGAAAAACTGGGATGCTCTGCGTTATTTGTGTGCGGAAGAAGGGGTGGAGGCCACCGTGATTGGTGTGTTTGAAGATACCAAACACCTTCGCCTGTACTACCAGCAGCAACTGGTGGGCGATATCGACATGGATTTCCTGCACGATGGCCGCCCCGATGTGGTGCGATCTGCCACCTGGAAAGAAAGCCAGCAGGTGCCATTCGATGAAACATTGCCGCATTCACATATTGAAATATTGAAGAAGGCGTTGGCCGATTACAGCACCTGTTCCAAGGAATGGATTATCCGCCAGTACGACCACGAAGTGCAGGGCGGCAGTGTGGTAAAACCACTGACGGGTGTGAAGAACGATGGCCCATCTGATGCTGCGGTGGTGATGCCACAACTCGGCAATTGGAAGGGACTTGCGGTGGGCAATGGCATCAACCCGTGGTACGGCGACCTGGACCCTTACTGGATGGCTGCAGCCGTCATTGACGAAGCAATTCGCAATGTTGTAGCAGTGGGGGCCGATCCCAGCCGCATTGCGATTCTGGATAATTTCTGCTGGGGAAATACCAACGACCCGGTGATTCTTGGTTCGCTGGTGCGTGCAGCAATTGCCTGTAAAGAAGTCGCACTGGCTTACAATACCCCCTTCATCAGTGGGAAAGACTCGTTAATGAACGAGTATCAGTCGGCGGATCGTCGCATTTCTATCCCCGGCACACTGCTGATTTCTTCGCTGGGTCAGGTCGCAGATGTGCGGAAGTGCGTGACGATGGATGCCAAGGCACCTGGTAACCTGATTTACCAGATTGGTGAAACCCACGACCACCTGGGGGCTTCCCTGCTGTCGCGGGTGCTGAACAAAACCGGCGGCCTGGTGCCACAGGTCGATTTGTCTCTGGCACCCACGTTATATCAGGCGGTGCATCGGGCAATTTCCAGTGGCCTGATTCGCTCGTGCCACGATCTGTCGGAAGGTGGGTTAGCGGTGGCACTGGCAGAAATGGCATTTGCGGGTGGCGTGGGGATCGACATCGATCAACTGCAGGCCATTGAGCCCAACATGTCCGATGTGGTGCTGCTCTATTCCGAAACACCCAGCCGCTTTGTGGTGGAGGTAGAACCAGGTCAGCAGCAACAGTTTGAAACAGTATTTACGGGGCTGCCTTACACCCTGATTGGTAAAACCACCAAAGAAGCCCGCTTGCGAATTGCCGATCATCGTGGGGAATGGCTGTTGTGGGCAACACTTTCGGAATTGAAAGAAAACTGGCAGGCCCCACTGCGTTGGTAATGAGATAACGGGAAGATGGACTGATGCCATTTACGTTGAAATATCGTGCCGGGTCTACAGACCGTTCCGGTCCCTGGGCTGGCACGCTGGCCATTGCCCGCACCTCGTTCGCGATGCTGACACGCAGAAGAATGTTCTGGGTGCTGTTCATCATCAGCATGCTCATCTTCACTTTTTATTTCTTTGCCCAGTATCTGCAGGTCTTTCTGGAACAACGGGTTTCTGCCACCGAAATACGCACCGGTGGGATCTTTGGCAGAATGATGAAGCCGGACATTGCCGTGAAATTATTGCGGGATGCCCTGCACATGAACGGCACCACCGATACGTATGGCGATTTCATCTGGACTGAAGGCTATATTGCGGTCATTATCCTGGCCTTTGCAGGTTCTATCCTGATCGGCAGCGATTTTCAGCATAACAGCTTGCCGTTTTATCTGTCGAAACCAATCGGCCGCAGGCATTATGTCTTTGGCAAAGTTCTGGCCGTTGGTGTGGTGATCAACTGCATGACCACCCTTCCCGCACTGGTGTTGTTTATCCAGTACGGCTTTATCGATACCTGGCGTTACTACATCAAGGAATTTCGCCTGGCACTGGGCATCATTGCCTATGGCAGCGCCATTACTGTGGTTCTCAGCCTGCTGCTGATCATGGTTGCCACGTGGGTCAGGCGAACAGTGCCAATCGTCCTGATCTGGACTGCAATGTTTGTGCTGTCTCGACTGATTCAACGCTGGCTGGTGGATGGACTGGAACTTTCCCCGCGCTGGCGACTGATCGATGTCTGGAATAATCTGTACCTCTTCGGCATGTGGTGCATGGGGCACCCGCACAGTAAGATCCGCCCCACGGACGATCCCCAGCCTGCCTACTGGGAAGCCACCGCAGTTCTGGTGGGCATCACACTCTTTTCCATCTGGTATCTGCAACGCCGCGTGCGTGCGGTGGAGGTCATTCGCTGATGGTGGCCCAGCCAGTCCTGAGCTTTGACCGTGTTTCCAAGTGGTATGGGCCTGTTATCGGGCTGAATGAAGTTTCGTTGGAATTACACCACGGCATTACTGGTCTGGTGGGGCCCAACGGTGCTGGAAAAAGTACCCTGATTCGACTGGCGACAGGCCAGATTCAACCCAGCATGGGGACCGTGCTGGTGCAGGGTGTGCCAGCCTGGAACTGGCAGGCCAAACAACTGATCGGCTACTGTCCGGATCACGATTCCTTTTTTGAAGATATTTCTGGACGGTCATTTGTACTGGCGATGGCACGCCTGAACGGTTTCCGCAAACAGGAAGCACGCACCCGCACGGAAGAGGTGCTGCAGCGGGTGACCATGGGGGATCGTGCAGACCGCAAAATCCGTGGCTACTCCAAAGGGATGCGGCAACGTATTAAACTGGCCGTGGCACTGCTGAACAACCCACCGTTACTGGTGCTGGATGAGCCATTATCCGGGATTGATCCGGTGGGGAGGCAGGAAATGCTGCAACTGTTCCGCACCCTGGCCGATGAAGGGCGGTGCCTGCTGATTTCCAGCCACGAACTGGAAGAACTGGAAAAACTGACGGAACAGATGGCAATTTTAACCCGCAGTCGCCTGGCTGCATTCGGGACAATGGATGTCATCCGTGCTCAGTTGAACGACCAACCGTTAACCTTGCGAATTGATACCCCCAGCCCACGTGACTTGGCGGGTATTCTGATCCATTGGCCCGAAGTAGTATCGATTGAATGCCCCATCGAAGCAGATCGGTGCATCGTGCGTGTCCACCAGACCAATCGCTTTCTGGAACAGTTGACACAGGAAATTGCTCGCACTGGCCATCCAATAACCCGTCTGGAACCACTGGACGACAGCACCCAGGCGGTGCTGGAATATCTGCTGGATGGAAAATAATGAGAAAAAAATCGCTGTCCCTGAAAGACACTTTAACGGACATTAGAATATGTTCCACGTGGAACAGTTAAGAATTCGATGAGAATTATACATTTGTATACACAAAATGCAGTAAATTTAGCTGTTCATGCGCAGAATTGCCCGCATTTTTCGCGCAAGTTCGCTTACTGGCACCGTTATTCTGGCAGTAAGATCATATGTGGGGGATATACCAATGACGAATCGCGTTCAACCAAGTATTGCCGAATTAATGTCTGGCTTTTTAAATCGTCAGGACGATGCGGCACTGCTGGCAGCAGCAGCGGATGCCATTGGCGATGTCGAACCACACGAAGTGACTGCAGGCTTCCGTACGGAACCACGCCTGGCATGGAACGAAGCCACCAGCATTGCCACATTGGCAGGACAAACCACCGAAGCTGTTTCCCCACCTTCTCAGTGGGGCGACCTGGTGGCCCGTCAGGCACCTGCATATGCCTTGCCAATGGCTTACGGAAACTACCCACAGCGGGTCAGTGATTTGTCGCAACTGGTGCAGGCCAAAGATCTGCAGAAGTTGCTGTCGACCACCACCCAGCAGGATGCATCCGCCCCATTGCACCAGTGGACGGAAAAATACCTCAGCAATGGCAAGACACCGGAAAGTCTGGTAGCAGTGGGGATGTTGCGTGCTGCAGGTGATCTGCAGGCCACCGAAAAAGCGCTCGAACTTCTGCAGGGGAAACTAGGCACCGAATGGTCTGCATTGCTGCAGAATGAGCGAGCCACCCTGGCCTGGAGCCGCGGGAATCATGCAGAAGCGATAGCGATCTGGCAGGAACTGAAAGACACCGTGTTTGGCCGTTTCAACCTGGGGATGGCGATGCTCTTCACCCACCAGATCGCCGAAGCGATTGTGTTGCTGAAAGGTGCCTTAAAAGACCTGCCAGAACAATCTGGCTGGTACCACCTGGCCCAGTTGTATGTTTCGCTGGCAGAAATGAAGAAGTAGTGCGAAGCAATTGCCAGAGATTCAATTGAAGAAATGTTTCTTTCGCTCCAAATAAATTCTGGCATCATCCAGCAATAAAGCACTTTCAGATCCGCTTACGATTTTTTTCTCTCGCAGAAATCAACGTCCATTTCCAACAATACTCCACGCTACTCTCACGCACAGATGGACAATTTCGGAAGCGATTTTTCAACCAGGGAGCGTTTTTTCTGCTTCGATGGGCCTGTTTTTACCCATTTCCGCGGTGGGTAAATACGATACCCAAAAGAGAAAATTACGATGAATCACCTGATGAACATTACTGTGCAGGCCAGCCAGGTGCCGAAACGCCTGGCGGAACCTGTCACGCGTGGCGTTCCGATCCCACGTGGGAAGTGCCATCACCCACTGCACCTGGAATTACGCGATCAACAGAACCAGGCCCTGCCACTCCAGGTGAAGGTGCTGGAGCAGTGGCCAGATGGGTCCGCAAAGTGGGTGCTGTGCGATTGGCGAGCCACCATCAGTGGTACAGCAAGCTGGAAACTTTCGGTCCTCGATCAACCCGCCAGCACTACCACCGTTGCGGCACCCGCAAGTGCCATGAATGCCGAACAACTGGTGCAGGAACTAGGCAGGCATGGTGTGCGTGCGGCCTATCCCGTGGCATACATGGAAGTGAAAAACGAACATGGCAAACCGCTGAAAATTGAACCCACCCAGGATTGTGTGGTGGAAGAATCCGGCCCGATGCGGATTTGTGTCAGCGAAGTAGGCACCTTATCAATTGAAAATGCCGTTCTGGCACGCTACCACGTGCGGACGCACTATTACCCTGGTACTGGGCTGGCCAAAGTATCTCTGTCAATTCACAATCCCGCCCGAGCTGCCCACCCGGGTGGGTGCTGGGATTTAGGCGATGCGGGCTCAATTCTGTTGAAAACTGTTTCGGTAATTGCCCCGTTCCCAGCTGCACAGGAACTTCGCTTATCGCTTTCGGCAGAATCTGGCTGGCAGACGATCACCCAGCCAGCACTTCTGATTCAGAATTCCAGCGGTGGGGAAAACTGGCAGAGCACCAACCACATTACCCGCACTGGTACGATTGGCCCACAGTTCCGTGGTTACAGCCTGCTGGTAGCACCGGAAACCAACGATACCACGGCTTCGATCAGCGATGCGAAAAATCGTGGGCACCGTGCCACACCCATTGCCCAGGTGGTGCAGAACGATCGCCAGCTTTCGTTGTCCGCACCGTACTTCTGGCAGACCTTCCCCAAAGGATTGCAGTTTGGCAAAAACTCATTAACTCTGCAATTGTTTGATAATGGGGAAGGCCAGCCACTGGAACTTCAGGGTGGGGAACGCAAGTCCGATCTGTTCTGGATCTGTTACGGCCCCGACACCATCTCAGAGGAACCATTAGCCTGGACTCGCGAACCATTGATCCCCACGCTGGCTGCAGAAGATGTGATGCACAGTGGGGCAGAAAGTTATCTGACACCTGCCGATTCAGAAGCGGAAAAAGTGTATCTGGAACTGGTATCTTCTGCAATCGAAGGCAATGATACATTCTTTCATAAGCGTGAAAAAATTGACCAGTATGGCTGGCGGAATTTTGGCGATATCTGGGGCGACCATGAAGCGGTGCTGCACCAGGAAGTCGGGCCGAATCCGAGAATTTCTCATTACAACAATCAATACGATTGTGTTGCTGGTTTTGGCTGGCAGTGGCTGCGAACAGGCGACCACAGGTGGTATCAGCAGATGGTCGAATTAGCCTACCATGTGCGTGATATTGATATTTACAACACCGATGAAGATAAGCCTGCGTATAACCATGGCTTATTCTGGCATACGTATCATTATGTCGATGCAGGCACTTCGACCCACCGCACCTATCCGAAGGCCGGTGTTGTCCCGCCGAAAATGACTCCCATCCACGGTGGGGGACCAGGTAACGAGCAAAACTATCCCTATGGATTAATGCTGCACTATCTGCTGACCGGTGATGCTGCTTCTCGCGAGGCAGCGATTGGACTGGCACAGTGGGTGATCGATATGGACGATGGCTCTAAAACGATCTTCCGCTGGCTGAGCAAACGCCCCACCGGAGTGGCAAGTGCCAGCCGCAGTCCCGATTACCATGGACCGGGCCGTGGGTCTGGCAATTCTCTGGCCGCACTACTGGTAGGTCATCGTCTGACGGGGGAACAGAAGTTTCTGGATAAGGCCGCCGAGCTGATCCACCGCGTCATCCATCCGGAAGATAACATTGCCACCATCGTGGGAATGATGCACGATGGCAAACAGTGTATCGATGCGGAAAATCGCTGGTTTTATGTGATGTGCCTGGTTTCACTTGGCAAGTTTCTGGATCGCAAAGCAGAACTGGGGCAAGTAGATCAGGATTATGCCTACGCTCGGGCGTGCCTGCTGCATTATGCCCGCTGGATGCTGACCCACGAGTATCTGTATCTGGACCGCCCGGAGATTCTGGAATATCCCACAGAAACGTGGGCCGCGCAGGATCAGTGGAAGGTAGAAGTGTTTCAGTATGCTGCTTTACATGCCGAACCAGCAGAGAAGCAGAAGTTTCTGGATAAGGCCGCCGAATTTTATCAGCAGTCCTTGCAGCAGTTACAGGCACTGCCCAGTCGCACGCTGTGTCGACCAGTGGTACTATTAATGGCACATGGCTGGCAGCGGAACTGGTTTGCCAGAAATGCAGATGCCACCAGGCCCGCGCCGGTGCATCAGGGTAAGTTCCCTGCAAAACAGCAGTTTGTCCCACAGAAGGCGGTGGCAATCAAACGGGCAAAACTGTTCGTGCTCGCCAGTGCCTTCGCAGGATTCCTGTTATTGCTCTTTGGCCTCTACTTACTGTTTCGTTAAGTCACCTGAATATTCGCTCTGGAGAAAATTAATATCGTGTTTAAATTCCTTACCAGTATCAGTGTACTATGCCTTGCGATGGCAGTTCATGCCAATGATGAAGACGCCAAACTACAGCAGGTTTTTCAGGATTACCTGAATGCCCAGATGAAGGCATCCCCAGTGGAAGCCAGCCAACTGGGTGCCCGCGATTATGATGGCCTGATGGACGATCTGTCTGCAGCCGCACGCCAGGCGAATATCGATCGCCAACAGAAAATGTACGATCAGTTACCCAAACTGGTGGCGTACGACAAATTATCTGAAAACGGCAAAGTGGATTTTGAAATCTTCCGCGACCATCTGGCGAAACTGCTGTGGCTGGCAAAACACAGCGACCCATTCGCCAACGATCCACGCGTGTGGAATAGTTATGCGACGGATAGTGTGTTTTTAATTTTAACACAATCCACCGCACCCAAAGCACAACAGGTGCGTGCGGCTGCCAGCCGCATCGCTGGGATTCCCAAGGTGCTGGCTGAAGCGAAGAAAGCCGTCAAAAACCCGCCCAAAGTGTATACAGAATCGGCAATTCGCCAGGTGGCGGGTTCGATCGAGTTTTACAAACAAGGGATCTTTGGGATCACCGGCGAAACACGCGGGATCAGTGCGTTAACAGAACCGTGTGCTGCAGCAGTAAAAGCACTGGAAAGTTACCACCAGTTTTTGAAAGACACCGTTCTGCCGCGTTCCAACGACAATTGGCGTTTGGGCAAAAAATTGTTTGCCGAAAAACTGCAACATGAATTGAACCTGGATATCACTGCCGATCAATTGCTGGCAGATGCCCTGGCAGAATCGAAACGAGTGAATGCCGAAATGTATGTGGTGGCAAGGCAGTTATGGTCGCAACT